>CAWUIN010000074.1:0-14161 GCA_963922535.1 uncultured Hyphomicrobiaceae bacterium
GCGCTTGCGCGAAATCCAGGCCAGGAAAAGCTTCAGAGTTTTGCAATTGGCTCAATAGAAGAAATTTTTAGCTCCCAAACATCTCGCTCTTACATGGTTGCAACGCGGGAGGTAACAAGTTTACCATGCGGTCGAGAAATAAATAATGCACTTTACGCACTTGATATTTTTATTCCAATCGTTGATCTTCGTCAAGATTCAGAATGTGAAATTCCGGCTGAACCAATACCGCTCGAAACGCTCATTCAAAGCGATGCTCCTGGTGCAGAAGAAACCGTTGAATTTACGCTTCCCGGTTTCCTGAGCGTGTTTGGCATACCGACATCCTTCCAGGTTGAACGCAAACTCACCCCCATAGATCTTGGCTTTATCAGTCTGGCGTTGGATAAGACGGATTTTTGGAGAATTTGTCGCGCGTTATACGCCTTGGCAGGTTGGGTTTTGATATCTCTTGCTATTCTGACGTTCTCGGGCATTTTAAATCGGCGTGTATAGGCTTTAACTATGGGCGATAATGCCTTCTTTCGAGCCGATTGATATTGCTGAGCACGTCGTTGGATTATCTTGATAAGAGCATCTGATTTTTAAAGCGTCTGATTAACGATCATGTCATGACATTAATCAGAGGAAAGGTAACGCGAACAAGCCATGATGAAACAAGCATATCTTGCCTTCTTGTTGCGGGCTTTCTTGCTGGCGATCGGCTTATTACCGGCTCTGGCGTTGGTGCACACGGCTGTCGCAGCGACACTGACGAACGCTGATAGAAATGACCGCACCATCAGCATAATCAAGGGGGCGGAGCTGCGAACCGAGACCCTGAAATCCGGTGCGCTGATCAAAGATTTATGCCCGGACGGCTGTATCGTGCGCATTGACGGTGATCCTGAACGCGACTTTATTCTGGAAGGGCGCGAGCGTGTTACGATCGAAAACGGCTTACTTTATTACGACGGTGAAATATCTTCTGAGGCGGAGACTGAAGATAGCAATTAGGGCTTGTCGCCAGTTCGCATGCTTATGCCGGTGGCGGGCTGGTGTGCACCGTGTCGCCGGTAATTTCCTGAAACGTTACTTTCAACGCCGCATCAACGGCTGCCATATCTGCTGTTTGCACTCCCAAATCGGCAAGGCTGGTTGTGCCGTGTTCACGGATGCCACACGGCACGATACCTGAAAAATGCTCAAGATCAGGATCAACGTTTAAACTCATACCGTGCCAACTGATCCAGCGGCGCACGCGAATGCCAAGTGCTGCGATCTTATCTTCGCGTTCTTCTCCAAGCTCCGGTCGCGGCACCCAAACACCAACGCGTTCAGCCCTTGTTGCGCCATTTACTCCAAACTTTAAGAGCACGCCAATGAGCCACGCTTCAAGCAGCCCCACGAAGGCCCTGACATCGCCGGTCAGGCGCTTTATATCAAGCATGACATAGATGATCCGCTGACCCGGTCCATGATAGGTAAATTGTCCGCCGCGGCTGGTTTTATAGACGGGAAACCGGTTCGACATCAGGAGGTCCTCCGTCTTTGCGCTTGTTCCACGCGTATAAATCGGGGGATGCTCCAGCAACCATACCAGTTCAGGTGCCTGGCCGGCGGCGATCTCGGCCGCTCGTGCTTCCATGGCGTTAACTGCTATCTCATATGGAACCGGATCCGGCGATATCGCCCAGGCTACCTGTGAGCGTTGACGGGCGACAGGATCATATTTCCGGTTCATTCGGCTGAAGTGAGAAGTTACGTTAGTCATTATGCCTCATCGTCGATCAACTTATTAGAAGATGACAAGACGTATACTTGCAATTTCAAGAAATATTATATATCTCATCAAATCTTGGCGATGTGAATGTTGCAGATTGTGCATCCCATTATGCATATGCGGTCGTGGCGGAATAGGTAGACGCACTAGCTTGAGGGGTTAGCGGGGCAACCCGTGGAGGTTCGAGTCCTCTCGACCGCACCATTTTCACCTAACACATTGAAATATAAAGAACTGTTTGAAAATAAATCCTTGAATTCAAGCTTGCTACAAAACTGTACTACAAAGCAAGCATGGATGACATGGCAAATTACCTCCATCTCAGCCGCCATTCCAAGAGCGGCAATTTGTGTTTCCGGCGCGGTGTGCCGGCAGCTTTACGCGAAATTGTGGGGAAACGTGAAATTACGAAAAGCTTCGGCACGAACGTACTGAAAGATGCGCTGCCGGATTATCACCGCATCGCATCGCAACGGAGACAGAGCGTCTTTTTAAAATCCTTGATCAGATTTTCGTGTCAGACCGCGCTTGCAATAGACTTTCTCGTAAAGATGCTTAGCCCAGCCTGCCAGATAGGTGACGACAAAGCGGGCATCGGTGCCTTGAGGCGTCGCCTCGACACGCGCGATCACCTTCTCTTTGCGGCTCTATGTTTCTGCCTGATAGTAAATGTATGAAAGCGGCGACAGCGGGCCTGATTCGGCTTCCAGCGCATCCAGCAACGCTCCCGCCAGGGCTCGGCCATTCTATCGAGCACGGCATTTCTGGGCAGGGCGAAGATATAACGGCAATCCATTTTTATCGCAAGATCAAGGGTTTCCGGCGCGCAATAGTGACCGTCGCCGCGCACGAGAATTGCTACGTTCGGCCAGAGCTTGCGAATGCGCCGGATCACCGTGCGCATGTCGGCGGGGTTCCCAAGCCTGGAGATGGTCGGCTGGCTGGGCAGATCCGTGCCGCTTTCCAGCGCCCGCTCGCAGGCGATCATGAGGGCCGGATCGCGCCTCAGGGTATCGAGGTCGTCTGTGTCTTCATAGCCGGCCGCGATCGCCATCATGCGGGCGGTGATCATGTCGCTGTAAGTGTGCGTGACAAGCATCGGGTTGCGCGCATCCGGCAGATGCCTGGCGATCACGTCGGGAGCCGCAAGCGCCGCGCCGCCTCCCTGAGCACGATCAGCCCGCCGTTCGACGACAGGTTGCCGGCATCCTGACTGGCGGTGAGAGGCTTCGTGTCAACGGGCGAGAGTCCCGGCAGAAATGGTGTGGTGGTCATCGGCGCGCGTTTATCGGTGGAATTGAGAGTTGCTATGTCGAAATCATACTATAAATCAATTTATTCGTCGCGAATGTTCGAGTGATTTATTGGCGCGCCATGAATAAAACGGGCTAGGAGACTAATGGAATTCTCAAACATTAATTGCCTCCCTTTCATTAAGTGCGCACTCTTTTGCGAAAGTCGCAGCCTCTATTTTTCTAATAAAAACCAAGTTGCATCATCTTGTGGTGTCCAATTGTCGCGCCTGTAAAAAAAACCATAATCAACCAGTTTCAAACCGAACTGGTCCATAATTTCACCTGCAAAATCCCTTTTGAATAATTTACTTTCATGGCCTCTATACGTGACACTTACAGGGGTGGGATTGTAATACTCATAAACTAAAACATAACGCTTGGAACCTTGAACTAAATTATTATATACATCTATTAAGTTGTCAGGGTTCACGTGAATAAGAACTCCGCATGTAAATGTAAGATCAACCACCTCATCTTTTATTGGCTTTAAAATAGTATCGTGTTTTATTTTTGCGATATTTAAACTGCTTGCTTGCTTGGCCGCTTTTTCATTAATCTCCACAGCACTCAATGCGATATCCGGGCACAAACGATTGATTGCCATCAAGTTTAATCCAATATTGCATCCCAGTTCTCTAGCAGATGTAACGCCGTTTGCACTTCGCAACATACGCGCCCACACTGCCACTCTGCAAAGCAAGGTCTGTTCTGAATTATTGCGTTCAATATAATCGCAACCAAATTCACCAGCCCAGAATTTTTCCTGTTCAGTTTTAAAATCCATATTTATTCTCTCCACGCATGATTATTGCAATTAGCCCCAAAAACCGCCTCACGGTCATATCCATCCTCCCCCTGATTGCTGCGACATTTCCTCTGCATGTTGAATTCATGTGTCTTTTTATGCTGAACTATCCATTATAGTCTTTATTGCCACAGTAATCGATGAATTTCATCATTAATTCTGCCAACTCGAAATCCTCTATAGTATCTATATCAACGACTCTATATCGCGGCAGAACATGTAATCTTACGTTTGAACTCGTAAGTAGGTTTCCTTCTCGAAGGGCTTGCGCGCGATAGATGTAGAATTGCCCAGCGTCATGCATTGCAGGAGTTAGATCTTGAGACCTTTTTGTAAAGTTTTCCGGCTCGAACATTTGAGCATATCCTTGCTGATTGGTATAAACAGCGCGCTGTATTGGAAAAGGAAAATGAGTTGCTGACATTACCTGCTGACAATCCTCATCTTCATACAAGGTATTAAATGCCCAGATAATATCTTCTATGTCCAGAAGGACGGCCGTTGGATAAACAACAATGACGTAATCAACTACGGCAACGTTTCTCTCGTACCATTCGAGGGCATGCTGTATAACCGGCGTTGTGCCCGTGTAATCATCAGCAAGCGAGGAGGGTCTTTTAAACGGAACGTGCAGGCCAATATTTTCAACCGTATTTATCACCTCCTGATCGTCGGTGGATATGATTATCTTGCTCTTATCAAAGGCCTTATTCAGCTCCGTTAGCGGCCAATATATCATTGGCTGGCCGCAAATATTCTTTATATTTTTCCGTGGTATGCGTTTGCTGCCGCCCCGCGCGGGCAAAATTATCAGAATGTTATTGCTGTGTTCATAAATCTTGCATCCATTTTTATATTCAATGTGCAAAACATGACGATCATCAAAATAGTCTTCCTGATTAAGACGTTTTTTCTCGTTATAATCTGCGAGCGCATCTGAAAACTCTGGAAAGTTTTGCCTGTGAAGCTTTCCCATTATCGAGGATACAACGTCATAACTCATGTTATCAAGGCCTTGATTTTTTAAGTTCCAAATAGCAGAGCTGCAAATCCCCCTGCCTTAGTCGGCATTGAGGCGTCGAAGTAACAAGTCTGTTTGATGTACCCTGGTCTACCTAATGCCGGGGCGATCCAGCTTTTATCTGTAACAGGAAGTCATCGTCTAAAGCCCGTGCTCATTCACGCGTTTATTTAGATTTACTTCTTAAAATTATATGATTGGCTGGCCTTTCATGATGCCTTGCCTGTCCTATAATGTGTGTAATTTGATATTATGCAAGTCAACAAGAAATAACATCCGCGTAGCTGTCAATCCATGCTTCTACCATTACTCATCATCATCCTACATGCATAGCATGCCTGTCCTCTTAAGTTCGATAACAATGGTCTTGCGTGCGAATTGACGACACGGCCTAACTCATATGGAACTTTATCTCACGTCCATAACAATGTAAGACTGCAAAAAGTCCATGCTTCGAACGACTTTGTTTTCAGCAAATCATGTTACATGCATAAAGGGTTTGTCAAATGAATACAAAGACCTATCACACTGCATTTGTTGGCCTTGTGGGTGTGCCCGATAGCCGTGTTATCGTTGGCGAGGTCGCTTTGACCAACAGTGTTGGTCTCAAATGACACTGGTAATACTGATGATCTTTCGTATTTGGCGGATCATATTGCATTTCTTTCTGCATATCTACATAAACACATCATGCGTTAATACGATTCAACACTTATATCTGTTCGTCCAAGACTTACAATTTGTTCTTTGTTCTGAGTTTCAAGAGGCCCCTGTAGCATGTCTGAGCGTAGGATTGCGGTCATCGGATTAGGTTATGTCGGTTTGCCGGTTGCCGCCGCGTTCGCGCGCGCTGGCCTGAGTGTAACAGGCTTTGATATCGATCCGCGCCGGATTGGCGAACTGCACGCCTACATTGACCGCACACGCGAGGTCGAGTCAGGCGACCTTGAAAGCCCGTTGCTTTCATTCACTTTTGACGAAGCCGATCTGGAAAAAGCTGATTTCTATATCGTCACAGTGCCGACGCCAATCGACGTGGCCAAACGCCCTTCTCTGGTTGCGCTCAGGAAGGCTTCTGAGACAGTTGGCCGTGCTATCGGCAAGGGTGACATCGTCGTGTACGAATCAACGGTTTATCCAGGCGCCACCGAGGAAGACTGCATTCCTGTTCTGGAGGCTCACTCCGGCTTGAAAGCCGGCGTCGATTTCACCGTCGGCTATTCGCCCGAGCGCATCAATCCGGGCGATAAGGCACACCGTTTCGAGACCATCACCAAGGTTGTCTCCGGCCAGGATGCCGACACTTTGCAGGAGGTTGCACGTGTCTATGGCCTCGTCGTCAAGGCGGGCATTCATCGGGCGCCGAGCATCAAGGTTGCGGAAGCCGCCAAGGTTATCGAAAATACCCAGCGCGATCTTAATATCGCGTTGATGAACGAGTTGTCGGCGATCTTCTCGCAATTGGGCATTGACACCATGGATGTGCTGGCTGCGGCCGGGACGAAATGGAATTTCCTGCCGTTCACGCCGGGCCTTGTTGGCGGCCACTGCATTGGCGTAGATCCCTATTATCTGACTTACCGGGCGGAGATCGAAGGTTACAATCCGCAGGTTATTCTCGCAGGCCGGCGGATCAACGATACGATGGGCAGCCGGGTTGCACGCGAAGGCATCAAGTTGATGAACAAAAATGGTGTTTCATCCCGGCGCATAGCCATCTTAGGCCTGACATTCAAGGAAGACGTGCCGGACATCCGCAATACCCGCGTCATTGACATCGTGCGTGAATTCAATGATTTTGGTCTGAACGTTCTGGTTCATGATCCGCTCGCCGAACCAGCCGAAGTCAGTCACGAATACGGTCTCGAACTGGTCAGCCTGGACCAGATCGAAGATTGCGGCCTCGTGGTCCTGGCTGTATCCCACAAACAGTATGTCGATCAGGGATGGCGTTTGGTCAGCAGTTTTCTTGAGGGCGGCAAGGGCGTTGTAATGGACATTAAGGCAAAGCTTGACCGTCATGGCAAACCCGAAGGCATTGTACTCTGGCGGCCTTAATAGGTCCTGCGGTGCTGAAAATTGTGCAGTAATGCTAGGCCGTATCATTATGAGAGATCCACCTGCTTTGAGGTCGTGAAAGAAATCGTGAAAGAAATTATGTTTTGACCGCCGCGTACCTCACCGTGCGGCAATCGTAAGCCAAAAAGCCTGATGCGCCGGAATGGGTAGAAACGCGCAGCCCATGCAGCTTCGTGATCCCGGAAGACCGGGATATTATCCCTGGATGCGCCTTGTATTACGCTGGTGCGGGGATTTCTTTTACAGTCTTCTTCCCTGATATGCCGAGTGATTGTCTGCAATTAGCCGTATCGTGTATTCGTAAAGTTTGCAAAGGCTGACATAGGACAGGAGGTGGGAGCAGACAGGCTTGAGGATCCAGCTCTTGCAAAATCAGGAGAGCCCGGTTATTGAACATTATAAAAAACTTAACCGTGTCCGATCTTCTGCGGGTGTTTTCTGAGATCTGAGTATACGATTGGCTCTGCACGTTCTGCACAAATATTGCTATGAAGATCAGCGGTTTTTCAACGGCCAGATATTCCACCTGGTATTTTCTCGATCAGTATAAAGTTCTGTTCGATGCCGGGGATGGTGCGGCAGCGAGCCTGGGGCCGAGATGCCAGAACATCCAGCATGTCTTTCTTAGCCATGCCGACCGCGATCATTTAGGCGGCTTGCTGGCGCTCAATCATCTTGGCGCACGCGCGGATAACCCGTTACGGTTCTATTATCCCAAAGACAGCAGTTCTTTTTCAGATCTTTTGGATTTTATCGAACGCTTTGATGCCAGTCTGCCCAAGTCAATTTGGATGCCGGTTGAAGCAGGCATGCGCATAAAAATCGATCAACAGCACGTAGTCGAGATTGGCGAAAACGATCACATCGCTATGGCGACGGGCAACTCGACCAAGCAGGTCAAAAGCCTCGATTTCTCATTGATCGAAAGGCGCAAACACCTGCGTGCCGAATTTCAAGGCCTCGGAAGTGACGAACTGAAGCATCTGCGCGCGCTGCATGGCGATACGCATATCACTGAAAGTGTCGATTACCGCTTGTTTGGCTTTTCCGGCGATACGCCAAGCTTCAAGACCGAGCAATGGCGCGGTACGGAAGTGCTCATCCACGAGGCGACCTTCATTGCGCCCGACCATGGCAATCGCGGGCATTGCGAGTTGGGCGATGTTTTGCAGGCAGCCGGCGGGCTGAATCTTAAAGCTCTTATCGTTGGGCATTTTTCTGATCGTTACGATCCGGAATTCATTAAGGCTTCAATCCGGCGCCTGGCCCGGGAACTGGCCTTTGATGTCCCGGTTTTCGCCGTCATGCCGCGCGTGACACAGTTGGACATTCTCTCTTCAGAGCCTGTCTGGCAAGGAATTTGCCCATAGCCTTCCTGCCCCTATTTTTCGTTCACATATTCCGTCCATATGAAATGAGCGCAAGTGGTTCGCAATACGCGCCACAGATGACCGGCCCTGAAAATTTCTTATCCCGGCCCATAAACAGTATATCAGACGACATAGAATGTTTCAGGCGCGGAGGAAGCAATGTATTTTGCTTCCGATAGCAAGGTTCGTCATGTACGGGCAGTGGGGATTTTCTTTATCGGTCAGGCAAGTATCAATCAAGGCGGGTTTGCAAGGCAGGGGCGGCATCCCATCACAAAGTGCATCTGCGCCAAGGAAAATTCGCAGCCGACGGCTTCGCGTAGCGAATATCAGTGGGCTTTATCCATTAACCCCGCTGCAGTGTTTATGGACACCATTTCCAACGATGCTAAAATAAGCATTGAAAAACGCTTGGAAATAACAATACCTGTCTCTAACAGTGCGTTCTGACAGGATGGATCGCCCTTTAATTCACAAGCGATCAGTGCTTCACTGAAGGCAAATTCGACTGCTGCAATAAAACAACGAGAGTGCCATGACCGGCGTCAACGAAATCCGCAACGCCTTTCTTAATTATTTTGCCAAGCACGAACACCAGCACGTGCCATCGTCACCGCTTGTGCCGCGCAATGATCCGACGCTTATGTTCACAAATGCCGGGATGGTGCAGTTCAAAAATGTTTTTACCGGCCAGGAGCAGCGCCCTTACAAGCGTGCCGTTACATCGCAAAAGTGCGTACGGGCCGGTGGCAAGCATAACGATCTTGACAATGTCGGCTACACAGCACGCCACCACACCTTTTTCGAGATGCTCGGCAATTTCTCGTTTGGTGATTATTTCAAAGATGTGGCGATTGAACTTGCCTGGAACCTGGTTACCAAGGAATTTGGCCTTGATCGCGAACGCCTGTATGTGACGGTCTACCACGAAGACGAGCAGGCCTTCGATATCTGGAAAAAGATAACCGGCTTTCAGGATGAAAAAATCATCCGGATTGCAAGTTCGGACAACTTCTGGGCAATGGGCGACGCCGGCCCGTGCGGACCTTGTTCGGAAATATTTTACGATCATGGCGATCATATCCCAGGGGGGCCGCCAGGCTCGCCGGAAGAAGATGGAGATCGGTTCATCGAAATTTGGAACCTGGTCTTTATGCAATACGATCAAATCGCGCTTAACAAACGAGTCGATCTGCCGAAACCATCGATCGATACCGGCATGGGCCTGGAGCGGATCGCAGCCCTGCTGCAGGGCACCCATGACAACTATGAGACAGATCTCTTCAAGGCCTTGATTGCAGCTTCGGTCGATGCCACTGGCATTAAAGCCGAAGGAAATGCGGCTTCAAGCCACAAGGTTATCGCAGATCACCTGCGCGCCTCAAGCTTTCTCATTACTGACGGTGTGCTGCCCTCGAACGAGGGCCGCGGTTATGTACTGCGCCGGATTATGCGGCGTGCAATGCGGCACGTGCACCTGCTTGGTGCCAAAGATCCCCTGATGCATCGACTCGTTGCGACGCTGGTACGCGAAATGGGGGACGCCTATCCGGAATTGCAGCGTGGACAGGCGTTCATTTCCCAAACCCTGGAGCTGGAAGAAACCCGTTTCCGCAGAACCCTGGAGCGCGGCATAAATCTTCTCAATGATGAGAGCGGCGGATTATCCGAAGGCGCTACATTTTCCGGAGAAGTGGCATTCCGCCTGTACGATACCTACGGCTTTCCGCTTGACCTGACGCAGGATGCTCTGCGCGCGCGCGGTATCAATGTCGACGTCCAGGCATTCAACGTGGCAATGGAAAAACAGAAGGCGGAAGCACGCGCAGCCTGGAAAGGCTCTGGTGAAACGACAACGGAGACGATCTGGTTTGACATACGTGAACGGGAGGGGGCCACAGAATTCTTAGGTTACGATACGGAAACCGCCGAAGGCGAAATCCGGGCCCTGGTCAAAGATGGCAAGGAAGTAAAAAAACTCAAAACCGGCGATCAGGCACAAATCGTCACCAATCAAACGCCGTTCTACGGTGAAAGTGGTGGTCAGGTTGGCGATAAAGGCCTCATTCGAAGCGGCGCAAACGCGCGATTTGAAGTGACTGACACCCAGAAAAAACTGGGCGATCTGTTTGTCCACAGCGGTAAAGTTGTCGCAGGCGGCTTCAAGACCGGCGATGCCGCTGAACTTGTGGTTGACCGCGAACGCCGGCTGGCAACACGTTGCAACCACTCCGCAACGCACCTTATTCACGAGGCTTTGCGGATTGTTTTAGGCGAACACGTGGCACAGAAAGGGTCGCTTGTGACGCCGGAGCGCCTGCGGTTTGACTTTTCGCATCCTCAGCCTATGAGCTTTGATGAAATTGCTGAGGTTGAAACGATCGCCAACACCTATGTCGCTCAGAACTCTCCCGTCGAAACCCGTCTGATGGCCTATGACGATGCGGTCGAAACCGGTGCTATCGCGCTGTTTGGTGAAAAATACGGCGATGAAGTACGCGTTGTTGCGATGGGCTTCGATGAAACCAGCCAGAAGATTGGCAAAGCGTGGTCTGTTGAACTGTGTGGCGGGACCCATGCAAGACAAACCGGCGACATTGGCCTTATACGGATTGTCGGCGAGACCGCCTCAGCCAGCGGCGTGCGGCGCATCGAGGCGCTGACGGGGAGCGGCGCCCGCAAGTATCTGGCAGAGCAGGATGCGCGCATACGCGAACTGGCCGGCCTCTTGCGCACCAAGCCTAACGATGTCGTCAGGCGTGTTGCAGCGATGATGGAAGAGCGCAGGCAGCTTGAACGCCAGCTGGCCGATGCCAGGCGGCAGTTGGCGCTGGGCGGTGACGGCACAGCCAATAGGCTGGCAGCTGAAAATGCCATTCGCGAAGTTGCCGGCGTGAAATTTTTCTCACGCTGCGTGGAAGGGCTTAACACAAAAGATCTGCGCGGCCTTGTCGACAATGGTAAGCAGCAGGTTGGTTCAGGCGTCGTTGCCATCGTCGGCGTGACGGAAGATGGCAAGGCCGGTGTGGCTGTTGGCGTTACCTCGGACTTAACGGAACGATTCAGCGCTGTTGACCTTGTCCGCGCCGGCGCATCGGCCCTTGGCGGCAAGGGTGGCGGTGGCCGTCCCGATATGGCGCAGGCCGGTGGCCCCGATGGCTCCAAAGCCGCAGCTGCCCTTCAGGCCATTGAAGTCGCACTGGCAGGCTAAAAAAATAACTGAAGCGCATTCTCGTTTTCTGGCTGTAGATTCCCTGGCTGTATGAAGTTGCGAGATTGAACAAGAAAAATCATATGAGTTATTTCTGCATATATTCTGAGGCGCGCAAATCTGTCAGTTTGCCATAAAGACCGGAAGGTTTGCGTGGTATAAGATATGATTTGTTGCGCCGCCGAATATCATCTGGCGCAGGCGGCTTTGCGTATAGGCGCTCTTGATGAGAAGATCGCAGCCCAGATTTGCGCTTTCTGCAAGAATGACTGCCCCGGGCTTGTGTGCCCTGGCTGATACAACATAATTGCTTGCCTCGATCCCGTTGGCCGACAGATTGGCGCAAATTTCCTCACCCGAAGGGCCAGTAACAACCGCTTCCTCGATTGTCAAAACACTCACCTTGTCCGCTTTGTGCAAAAACGGCATTGCGAAGGCGAGAGTGCGCGCAGCCTCGGTACTGCAGTTCCATGAGATAACAACGTTTTTCCCCAAACCGGTTGCGGCCTGTGGCGGTGCAATCAAAATCGGCCGTCCGCTGTCAAACAGAACCGCTTCGAGCGTTGTCATGCGGGCACCGCCGTGCTCTACCGATGGACGGCCGATCACAGTCAGGTCGTATACACGCGCCAAACAGCTAAGGCCGCTGTCATCGATGGCGGTCTCACAATTCCATAGCATCCGGTTTGCATTTTCAGCGGTTGCCGCCGCACATGCTTCAAAAAGTGCTCTGGCCTTTTCGAGCGTTTCCTTTTCGTTCTGATACGAAGGGGGAACGCTCACTGCGATGATGGGTTCTGTACCGGCAACCTGCAATTGCATGGCACGCAGAGAAACGCCATCAATCTTGCCGTCAAGATGGTGACCGGCGAGCGCTGCCACGCTTAGCACGGACGCCATAGTGTTATGGTTCTCGACCGGGACCAGAATGGATTTCATGACTTGCTCCCTTGTTCTTGGCATTGTGGTTGGCGCGGGGAAGTAAATTTGACAGGCTCTCTTTTTTTTAAAAGCTTATCCTGCAAATGCAGGCCATAATTCAGGCTGCCTTAAGCAACCATTGCCGCCGCTGCTATCACACATTGTTCAACGTCCGCTCTCATTCTGCAAGCCGCTCTGGCGATGCTGTGGCAGGCGACAGGAAACCTTGAGCTGACGACACGGCTCAAGGCGTCGTTCTGAATTCCTCCATGATTATGCATTAATTAGAAATTGTTTGTGCTTCATGACAAGACAACGATAACTGTCATGAACATCCGGGGCTTTTCGTCTGTTGGGCGAAATCGAGTTCATTTCCAGGAGGCAGGACCATGGACGTGCATCGCATCTTTGAAGACAAACGCGCCAGAGCCAGGCTGATTTTGTCAGATCCCTTTGGCGAGGGGCGGATTTCCCCGGCTGCATTTGCTTAATGGGACGTCGCTTTTGAAACACGCAACGTGTCTTGCCGGCGAAAAAGGTTTGCCTTCGCCAAGCTTAGGGCGCCCAGCAAAATAAACGCTTCAATTTTAGTGAGAAATAGCCTGCGATATGAGGCTTTGGCTCGAAAAATAGAAGCGTTTATTTTGCTGGGTCCCCTTAGTGCTGCGACCGAGGAGAGCCTGCGGTAAGACGGTTACATTTCGATTGGATCTCTATAGGCAGAGTTTCAGTATGGCTTGATTTTCAACGCGCGAAATGTTGTAAATCATCTGTGAAACTTACGTATATTTGATCAAAAAAGGCGTTTTTTACTGGATACAAAATGAAGATATCTTAATAAAAGATGATATCTTTTTAAACATGTTGTTTTGGGGAAGTTTTACATGGATTGGAATGAAATAACACAAAATTTAGCTCAATTCATACCAGTTTTGCTATTTTTTACCGTTACTGCTTTTGTATATGCTTATCTTTACTTTACGCCGTCTGGTGAGCATTTGCGCAAGCATCTTGCCGAGACGGTTTTTTCCAACTGGCGCCTTGCTTTACTCGGCGCGACCGGCCTGGTGCTCTCCATCGCATCGGGTTGGACCACTTGGGATGGCATGAGTAATTTCACTAAGGAGCCCGTGTTATCTCTTATGATAACCTTTGGCGTCCAAGGTGTGATGTTGATTGTGGCATGGCTCATTGGCGAAAGCTTTGCGACGGGTATGCATTATCGCTCGTCGGCATCGTCGCGGGAGCGTTCAGTCTTTTCTCTCGAGCCTGTCATTGGTACTATATTTGGAATTCTTCTGTTTGTGGCGGCTGCGCTTTTAATCATCAACCAAACAGGCGTGGCTGATGAAATCGCCGGTGAGCAGAGAGCTTTAAACGGCAGTTATCTGCTGCCTACCGGCCTGCTGATTGCGGCCGTCGTTATTTTGTTGTCAATTACCTTAATTATGAATTCCGGTAGCGATATTGCCGGAAATTACCTGCAAGCTATGCGCATCATCATCCGCAGCGCCGTGCTTTGGGTTATGTTCCTGGCCTGCATGGCAACCTCGGTTTTTTTCTCGTTTGATTCCCTTTTTTCGACCATCTTCCCAGAAGACGAACGTGCCCGGGCTGCAGAACTGCGTGCACAAAACCAAGTCGCCGGTGTTATCACAGATATTTCTGAACTTACCGCTCGCCGCAGGCTGGAAGAG
>CAWUIN010000075.1:0-14157 GCA_963922535.1 uncultured Hyphomicrobiaceae bacterium
GCTTGGCTGCTGCGCTGTTACCGTGAAGGCAGCAGCGTGAGAGATTTGCGCTTCATCGGATGTGCGTTCTGCTTCAGGAGATTTGATATGTGTTGCTTCCTGTGAGCTTACCATTTGTTCGGATTGTTGAAAATAATCCGTGCGCTCCAGAGGAAGATATAATTTGCTTAATGTATCTTTTGGGCTAAATGGAAAATCCATTGGCAGGAAAATTACATAACCGACACCAAGCGTGACGATACAACCAAACAGGGTGACTGCCCACCCTGACATACTTAACTCCTCCAGCAGTACTGAATGCCCATGTTAATGAGATTTATTCTCACCAAATAACTGTAAGGCATAGAAATGCGTTAATATATTGGAAACCGTGATTTCGATGTGTTGGATTAGAGATCTTAGCAATCTTTTAATTATTACCAGATATTATAATACTGGTGTCAGAAAAATGCAAATTTCATTTAATTTAGTAGATTGCGCCCGGCGCCCGATCGATATCCGAGCGGAAATCGTCCCGCCGCAACGCTTTTGATTATCGCCAGCGAATCGCCCTTCGCCGGCAATTTATTGAGCCGCTGATCCGCATCAAAGCCCCGCCATTGCACGTCTCACGCATCAGATCTATAGCGCCATGTCATGCGGCCATAAAAACTGTGTTTACGCTTCACACGTGAATTATTTTTGAGAATACCGTGGAGTTTTGCCTGCTTTAATGCAATGAGCCCTCGCCGTGCGTTAATTGCCGGTTTATACTCATAGTTTCTGCAGCACCCAAGACATGTTGAAATCTTCGGCATTAGTTTAAACCGAGACATTGAATAAAAACATGAAATTGAATTGTCAAAATAGTGTGAACACCGGAAATGGATTTTCCACACCGGTCACTGATTGCAGCCATGTCTATCTTATCGATGCATCCGCTTATATCTTTCGTGCATATTTTGCGATGTTCAAAGCGGCCAAGTCGCGGGGGAATAGTTTTACACGCTCTGACGGCATGCCAACCGGTGCGGTTATGACGTTTTGCAGCATGTTGTTCAAAATTCTACGGGAAGGCACTGGCGGCAAAGATCGTGCTGACGGCCCGACGCATATCGGTGTTATATTCGATCACAAAGGCGATACATTCCGAAATGAGATTTATCCCCTCTATAAGGCCAACCGGGAAGCTCCGCCGGATGATCTGGTGCCGCAGTTTGCGCTCATTCGCGAGGCCGTTCGGGCTTTCGGGCTCACACCGCTTGAACAGCAGGGCTATGAAGCCGACGATCTGATTGCAACCTATGCCCGCCAGGCACGCGAGATCGGCGCGCAAATTACAATCGTCTCAGGCGACAAGGATCTCATGCAACTCATTGGGCAAGGAATTCGAATGCTTGATCCGATGCCCGGCAACGAACGCAGTATCGGTATTGACGAGGTGGAGAAAAAGTTTGGCGTCGGGCCTGATAAGGTTGTTGATGTCCAGGCGCTGGCTGGAGATCCGACGGATAATGTGCCTGGTGTGCCTGGCATCGGTATTAAGACGGCTGCGCAGCTGATCCAGGAATTTGGAGATCTGGAAACGTTGCTGCACAAAGCAGACCAGATCAAACAGAAAAAGCGGCGCGAAAATCTGCTTGAGTTCGCAGAACAGGCGCGGCTTTCGCGGCGCCTCGTTCACCTTGATTGTCATGTCCCCCTCAGTGTTGGCTTGCAGGAGCTGGACCTTCCGGAGATCTCCGGGACAAAATTGATTGCCTTTTGCAAGGCAATGGAATTCAGAACTTTTACTAAGCGGGTGGCCGATGAGTTTGGTATCAATGTCGATGAGATTGAGGCGGATGCCGCACATCGCGCCACAGCCAGGCCAGTAGACCATGATCGGCCTGAACAAGATCACCACGAAAGTGTGTCCCCAGCGGCCGGTGCCGGCAGTCCCGCAGCCGTTGTCGCCCACAATGCCAGGCGTGCAACTGAAAAGCCAATCGATGTCGAGGCCTATGAAACCGTGACCACGTCGGAAGCGCTGGCTGGCTGGATCAGCGAAGCCCGCGAGACTGGATACGTGGCATTCGACACGGAAACCAGCAGCCTTGAAGCCATGCGGGCCGATCTTATCGGATTTTCGCTGGCAACACGACCCGGGCGGGCTTGTTATGTGCCTGTTGCTCACGCTCTGGCAACAAACGAGCTGAATTTCAATGATGACCAGGTGAAGTTAGAGCAGATGCCGTTGCACGCAGCGCTGGATATGCTGAAGCCATTGCTTGAGGATCGCGCAGTTTTAAAAATCGGGCAAAACCTCAAGTACGACATCCTGGTTCTCAAACGCTACAACATTGATCTTGCCACATTCGATGACACCATGCTGATCTCCTATGCTCTGGATGGCGGTGTCGGCAATCAGGGGATGGATGAGCTTGCAAGGCGTCATCTCAATCATACCTGTATCTCCTATAAGGACGTAATCGCGCATGCACCGGGTAAGAAAATTGCCGACAAGTCCTTTGCCGATGTCCCGATCAGCAAAGCAACCCGGTATGCTGGCGAAGATGCCGATGTCACACTGCGTCTCTGGCTTATGCTCAAACCGCGTCTCGTGGCCGAGCGCATGACGACGGTCTATGAAACCCTCGAACGTCCCCTTGTTCCGGTGATTGTGGCAATGGAACAGGCCGGTATTGCGATTGACCACGCCATTCTTGCGCGTTTATCTGGCACATTTGCCGGGCGCGCTGCCCAGCTTGCAGATGAGGTATACAACCTGGCGGGTGAAAAATTTAATCTCGGCTCGCCGAAACAGCTGGGCGAATTGTTGTTCGATAAATTGGGACTGCCAGGGGGTAAAAAAACTAAAAGCGGCCAGTGGGAGACGCGTGCGAATTTGCTCGATGATCTGGCAGGCAACGAGGATTTGCCAGTGGATGCGCGTCGGCTCGTCCATACGATGCTGGAATGGCGGCAATTGACCAAGCTACGCTCAACGTATACCGATTCGCTGCCCATGCACATCAATCCATCCACGAGCCGGGTCCATACAAGCTACGCTATGGCGGCGACAACAACTGGGCGGCTTGCCTCAACCGATCCTAATCTGCAGAACATCCCGATCCGCACAACGGAGGGCCGTGAGATCCGCACAGCATTTGTTGCAGAAAAAGGCAATAAACTCGTCTCGGCTGATTATTCCCAAATCGAGCTTAGGGTACTTGCCCATATTGCCGAGATTCCGCAGTTGCGGCAAGCCTTTGACGATGGTCTTGATATTCATGCCAAAACGGCGAGTGAGATGTTCGGTGTGCCCGTTGCCGGCATGCCGGCTGAAATCCGCCGCCGGGCCAAGGCGATTAACTTTGGTATCATCTACGGTATTTCGGCGTTTGGTCTGGCCAATCAGCTTGGTATCCCGCGCCAGGAAGCGGCAACCTACATCAAAACTTATTTCGAGCGGTTTCCAGGCATCAAGGACTACATGGAAGAGACCAAAAAAGTAGCCCGGGCAAACGGTTATGTTGAGACCATTTTCGGGCGTAAGATCCACTATCCCGAAATCGATACGCGGAATCCGTCAAAGCGCGGCTTCTTTGAGCGTGCGGCTATTAATGCTCCTATCCAGGGCTCGGCTGCCGATATTATCCGCCGTGCGATGATCCGTATGCCGCAAGCTTTAGAAAAGGCCGGTCTTGTATCGGCACGGATGCTTCTGCAGGTTCACGATGAACTTGTTTTCGAAGTTGGAGAACGGGAAGTGGCGGCCCTGCTCAAGCTCGTTACCAGTGTGATGGAGAGCGCACCGGAACCGGTTTTAAAGCTTTCGGTTCCCTTGAAGGTTGACGCCAATGCAGCGGACAATTGGCAAGCGGCGCATTAGAGCGTGTGATAACTCATGGTACTGAAGAAAATTCTTCTGCCCCGGCTGGGCAGTTTCGCGCAATTCCGTAGACGCTGTCTGGATAAAACGCCGCCCAGATGCCAAAAGCTTAATTCTCAAATGACCGACCCGATAATGCCAAGACCTGGCCGGCCCACAGCGCAACGCGCCCTGAGAGCTCACCTCTGTCTTCCATGCTTTCCATCGGGAAGAAAAATCATTATTCAGTAAGTATCTTGCTTCAGACGGCGATTTGGTTTTAATGTCAAATCTATGTGTTTTAATGTAGCCGATTAATTGCATTGCTTAAGCGGATGAGAAAATTCTGCCTGGCCTTGATGGCCATACCTATAATTGCAGCGTTCTCCAGTGCGCCTATTTTAGCCCAGAATATCAGCAAACCTTACGATGAAAAGCTTTTCCGTCTCAGTAAACTACTCGGCGCAGCACATTATCTGCGTGAATTGTGTGACGCGAATGACGGGCAGAAGTGGCGTGATAATATGAAAGCGTTACTTGAAGCAGAAGGGATTTCCCCGGCGCGTAAGGCTGCAATGAGCCGTCATTTCAACCGCGGATATCGCGGTTATTCACGCACGTACCGTAGTTGCACGCCACCGGCACGGGATACGACCGAGCGATTTATGGAGGAAGCCATATCGATTACGGATGAACTCATAAAATTTTCCCCGTAATTGAAGAGCTAACGCTTCCGGTCGGCATGGCGCATTGCGCTATACATGCCATGCATCCTTAATGCATGATATGTCCCTCATAAGGGCGGCATCGCGTTCGTATAAACCCGAGAAAATTTATGCATTTAAGGTCTAACGGATCGGTGGTGTCTTTCACTTTCATGCAGTTGCCGGATTTCATATCGCCGAAAATGTCTATTGTCACGGCTTGCCTGCTGAGGCTGAGCTGAGACAATGCAGGCAAGGCATTTTCATGGCACTTTTAACGCGTGGTAGATATATCTATGCATGTGCCGGCAGGGCGCTGAGCAGTCTCTTAAGCGTTGCAACTGTCGAGTAATCAATTTTGCCATCGACCTTTTCAGGGCGAAAATGACGTTGAAATGCGATGACGACTTTTGCTGTCTCGCCATCTAATTCGCCATGCTGCGGACATGCATAGCCATAACGCTGTAACAATGACTGCATTTCGGCGACGGTAGGATTGCCAGCGGGCGTTGCTGCCACTGGTTCAGGTGCGACCCAGTGGCCAACGCCTGCTTCCCATAGCTGCTGCCAATTGAATTTTTCACCCGGATCGTCCTTGCGTTGCGGCGCAATATCTGAGTGAGCCAGCACGTGTTCGGGAACAATGTCATGCCTGGCGATAATATCCTGTGCCAGGCGAACGACGCTTGCCATTTGGACATCTGGGAAATCCGGATAGCCGTGCGCATGGCCGAGGTTCTGAATTTCGATGCCAATGGATCTGGAATTGAGGTCTGTTTCATTATGCCAGCTGGAGACGCCTGCATGCCAGGCTCGCATGGCTTCGGGAACCATCTGGGTAATCGCGCCGGCTTCATCGATGACATAATGGCACGAGACCTGGCATGCCGGATCTGAGAGAACCTCAAGCGAGCGCTGCACGGTAAGCAGGCCTGTATAATGTAGAATGAGCATTGAAGGTGCGCGAACGCCACGTCGTTCGTTGATATTCGGTGAAGGATAGAGAGCGTTGACCTGATCGGTGTCAGGAATAAAGCTTGACGTGCCTCGCTGGATCACGAGCCGCGCTCCTTAACAATTTCTTCGTAGGCCGCATTGATGGCTGCCAGCTTCCGGTTTGCAATGTCGACAAACGCGTCTGGAACGCCACGGGCGGTAGCAATGTCTGGGTGGTTCTCCCGCACGAGATTGCGGTAATGCGCTTTCAGTTCGTCGTCTGAAATATGAGGTGAGACACCAAGCACGCTATAAGCATCGTCCGGATCATCAACAAAGAGCGTGCGGATCGCGTGGAATTCGGTTGCCGTGAAATTGAAAATTTCTCCAATACGGCGCAAATAGATATCCTCAGCCTCGTGCAGGATACCATCCGCGGCAGCAATGTGAAACAAACCTTCCAGCACGTCACGCTTCAGTTTTGGTTCATTCGCCAGTAAGCCGGCAATTTGCTGCGCGTAGGCTTCAAAGCCCGCGACATCTTGTCTGGCCATGTCGTAAAAGCGTTGCACTCTGCCAGATTGGTGGGCCGGGGTCTGGAAAACACGATGGAAAGTTTCGATTTCGATCTTTGAAACATAGCCGTCAGCTTTGGCAAGCTTGGCACCCAATGCGACAATGGCAACTGTGAAGGCAATGGTATGCGTTTTGGTGGGGCAGTCCGGACAGGGGCCTAGGCCTAAGTTGCACAATAAGGCATCAAGCATAGCCCTTAGCGAACCACCTTGCGCCAAACCGATTGTTTCTTTTAAATTTTCTAGCATTTCCCCTATACAGTAACGCTATTTAAGTAAAATTTAAAGCAATAAAGCATGCAGACCTGAGAATTTTAGGGGCTGTCAGGTAAAGCTAATCGATGCGCTCGATTAAGCTCTTCCTCTTTTTTACAAGCCAGCCAATCCAGAACATCGCCGAAATTTTCCGAGATCCAGAAATGACCCTGGCCTGGTATAAACGAAAGGCTCGAACCGGGGATATCGCGGGCAAGCGCTAAAACGCCGCCAATCGGGACATTGAGATCGTCCTCGCCAATCCATACCCGCGTATCGCAACAAATGGCATCGGTTGCAAAATCCCAGTCGGTCGTAAACAAGTTAAGATCTATAACCGGTCCTGAGACGCCGTGCTGTAATCCGGCTGCGAAAGTTTGCCCTAAAGACCGCCGGATTTTGGCTGAGAGCATTGCACGTTTATCCGGAACGCTTGAGCGTAAGAGTGCAATTTTTACAGCGCTGGCCGGAGCATGCAGCATGGCAAGACGGTAAAGCCAGAAAATAACGCGTGTTGCTCCAGGAATGCGTGGAAGACCGAGAAAACAAAATCTGTGAAATGGCCGCAGCGGATTTTCAGCATAGATATCCTGGTTGGAGAAACATCTTCGGGAGATCTGGCCGACCGGTGCAACAAGCGCAAGTTTACATACCTTGGTTGGTAGTTCGGCTGCGAGAGCTGCTGCAAAAGGTCCGCCGCCAGAGATCCCGAAGACGGAGAAAACATCATGGCCCAAAGCCCGCATAAGTTCAGAAATATCCTGGCTGTAAAGCCTGAGGGATGGCATTTGAGGCGGTTGCGACAGACCATATCCCCAGCGGTCGGGAGCCACGATCCTCATACCACGGGCGGCTGCAGCTTCATGGGCGATGCGGTATTTAAGGCGTGATCCGGGCGTTCCGTGCAGCGCCAATACAACTCGTCCATTGGCCGCACCGTATTCGCGAAATGAAATGAGACGACCGTCTTTAAGACGGAATTCGCGTTCCACTTCGGCGTCAATCAATACAGGCTTCTGAATCAATATTGATGCCCACCAGTTATTCCGGAGGGCCATCTCGCGGTCAATCTATCTGCCGCTCTATCAACCGGGCAAATAAGGCGATTGCACAACAGATCGTAATCCAGATCCTGCGATACAAGGCATCTTGCAGGCAGCGCAAGTATTAGCATTGCTTCAGCCTCATATCGCAGCGGATAAACCCCGCACCTACTGCAAATTGCCGCAGAAGCGCTGAATGCGTTCGCAAGCTTCACGCAGCACATCCAGCGACGTCGCATAGGAGACACGCATATTCGGGCCCAGGCCGAAGGCGGTGCCATGCACCCCAGCGACCCCTTCCGTATTGAGAAGTTCCATGACGAAATCTTCATCCGTCTCAATTTTTTTGCCCGACGGTGCCGTTTTGCCAATTAATTCGCCAATTGAGGGATAAACGTAAAAAGCACCCTCGGGCATAGCGCATTTCATGCCTTTGGTCTGGTTGAGCATCGAAACGACAAGATTCCGTCGTTCCTCGAAATTTTCCCTGAACGTTACAAGGTGGTCCTGCGGTCCATTCAATGCCTGTACTGCCGCCCATTGTGCAATGCTGCAACTACCCGATGTCTGCTGGCCTTGCACTGTATCCATGGCCTTGATCAAGTGGATCGGCCCGGCAGCGTAACCAACCCGCCAGCCTGTCATCGCATAGGCCTTGGACAAACCGTTCATGGTGAGTGTGCGCTCATAAAGAGCAGGTTCAACCTGAGCGACGGTCACAAATTCATAATCGCCGTAAGTGAGATGTTCATACATGTCATCGGCGAGAATCCAGACGTGTTCGTGTTTCAAAAGTACGTCAGTCAGCGCCTTGAGTTCGTCGTAGCTGTATGCTGCGCCGGTTGGATTGGAAGGTGAATTGAGAATAAGCCATTTGGTGCGGGGCGTAATCGCACGCTCAAGTTCTTCCGGCTGAAGCTTGAAATCGTTTCGCTCATGAGCCATGGCAGTCACAGGCGTGCCACCGCACAAGGCGACCATCTCAGGATAACTGACCCAGTAAGGTGCAACGCATATGACTTCATCACCTGGGTTCACGCTGGCCAGTAATGCATTATAGATAACCTGTTTGCCACCAGTGCTGACCATGGTTTGGCCCGGTGCGTAGTCTAGTTTATTATCGCGCTTAAATTTCGCAGCGATTGCTTCGCGCAGAGGCGGGATGCCTGCAACGGGCGTATATTTGGTTTCACCGCGCCGGATTGCCTCTATGGCGGCTTCCTTGATATGATCGGGTGTATCAAAATCAGGCTCGCCAACGGCCAGGGAAATTACGTCCGTGCCCTTTGCTTTCAGATCGCGCGCCATCTGAGTGAGGACAATTGTAGCTGAAGGCTTAATGCGGCTAAGAGCGTCTGAAATAAAGGCCATTATATGTCCTTTCGTTAGGGCGTTGCAAGAACGTGCGCATTCATGCTTTTGCTGATTGTATAATGATTAACAGACCTGAGGGCGTATTGTCCGTTGCACACGACCCAGGGGCCCTGTTGAGATCTACCGCGCGGAGCCGGCGAAGGCGAATTTTTCGCCGGGCGATAAGTGTTTGTGTGAGGCAAAGGTCATACCTATCAAGAAAATGTACCTGCACAACAAGCTAAATTCGCCAAACCGACTCTCGCTCAGTTTAAATCCCGAAAGACCGTAGTCTCTTCGCCGATGGGATGCAAGTCATACATTTTGTTGTGTCGTTAAGCACACTATTCGTTGTGTCTCAGAGGGAAGTTGTGAGAATGAGTTGCAGGGCGAGCTGGCTCCAGGATGGAATTTAACGTTACCGCGTTGCAACTCATACGACCTTACGATCTAAAATGGCCATATCACCAGGATCAAAGGGATTGAGATCGAAATAATCAAAATTTCCAGCGGCAGTCCCATGCGCCAGTAATCACCAAATCGATAGCCACCAGGTCCCATAATAAGTGTGTTGTTCTGATGGCCTATGGGCGTCAGAAACCCGCTTGACGAGGCGATGGCCACGCCCATCAGGAAAGGGTCGGCATTAACTCCAAGCTGATCTGCAATGCCAAAGGCAATTGGTGCCACGATCAAGGCCGTTGCCGTATTGTTGAGCATGTCAGAAAGCATGATGGTCACAACCATCAGCATCGCCAGCACCATCCAGGGTTCGGCGCCCTGAGCAAGGGTGACAAGTCCGTTTGCGATAAAGTCAGCGCCACCGGTGCTTTTTAATGCGGTACCAATTGGGATGAGTGCGCCAATCATCACAACCACCGGCCATTCGATGGCTTCGTAGAGTTGGCGCAACGGTACGATATTCAGCAATACGTAAAGAACCGTTACACCGGCAAGTGCAACGGGCAAATACATCAGGCCGACGGCTGAAAGCAGAATAGCTGCAGCAAACAGGGCTGCTGCCTGCATAGCCTTTTGACTATCGGAGACGTGCAGGCCGCGTTCGGCCAAAGGCAGTGTGCCCATCCAATCGGATGCTTTCTTTATACGTTCTGCAGGTCCCATAAGAAGGAGGACGTCGCCTGCCCGCAGATCCATGTAACGGACGCGATCGGTAACTCTGCGTCCTTGGCGCGAAAGGCCGAGCAACCACGTGCCGAATTGATCGTGTAAGCGTGTACCTGCAGCCGTCCGCCCTTCAATGTTGGCTTGCGGGCGCACAACAAGTTCGGCGAGGACCAGATTATTATCCTTTATTGCCGGCTCCTTTGCTTCGCCAGCTGCATCGTTGGGGTGCCCTGCTGATAGCGCTTCGCCGTAAATCCCGTGGCGTGCATTGGCAGCTTTAGGTGTGATGTCGGGCCTTGCTGCAGTCTTTTCATTGCCATAACCCAGTTCCAGTGCATTGACGAAACCATCCAGATTATCGGCCACCGTTTCAATGAGGAGAATGTCTCCCGCCCGAACGTTTATAAAGCGTGCATAACTCGGCAGGCGCTGGCCATCGCGCAAAATCGCAATTATCGAGACGTTATGTTCGTCACAGATATGGCCTAGATCGCTCAGCGTTTTCCCGATCGCTTTGGATTTTTCCTTAACCGTCAGTTCGATAAAGTACATTCCAAGTTCAAATAGCTCCTTGCCTGCCTCGCGCTCGCGTGTTGACTGCGGCAGCAGGCGCCAGCCAATGAGGGTAACGAAAATCACACCGCTGACGGCACATGCCAGGCCAACCGGGGTGTAGTCAAACATCTGGAATGGCTGGCCCAGATGCTGTTCGCGAATAGACGAGACAATGATATTGGGTGGTGTGCCGATCAGCGTGACAAGCCCGCCGAGAATAGTCGCGAAAGAGAGCGGCATCAACGTTAAGGCAGGTGATCGTTTGGCCTTCTTGGCAGCCTGCAGATCGACCGGCATGAGCAGGGCTAGTGCTCCAACGTTATTCATTACCGTCGATAATGTTGCCCCTATGCCAGCCATGATCCCGATATGGCTCGATGTGCGGCGGCCAGTGCGAATGAAAAAGCGGGTGAAAAGGTCAACAGCGCCAGAATTGGCAAGGCCGCGTGAGATCACCAGAACAAGTGCGATAATAATTGTTGCCGGATGGCCAAATCCTTCGAATGCCTGCTCGTGGGGGACAACACCTACAGAAACACTCACAACCAACGCACCAAGTGCCACGATATCGTAACGATAGCGCCCCCAGATCAGAAGCGCTAACAAGGCGGCCATGATGGTAAAGAGTGCGGCCAGGCGATACTCCTCGAAAATTTCAAGAGCCATCCGTTGTCTTCTCTCTATGCATCTTAAAGTCAAGTCTTTCACGTCTGCCGCGTTCATACTAGTGGTCTGTATCACTTAAAGTGTTGGGTAACCCGACATTTTAAGTGATACAGACCACTAGGCCGTGCCAGGAGTCGTTGGTAGCCTAAGATATGAGATGGTAAAAGCACATCCTGTAAATTTTCAGCCGGCAAATCGCATGTGAAGCAAGCCAAACAGGACTGAATTCCCGAAAACAAGCACATTTTCAGCCTACAACGGTCTAATTGTTAAGGATTAATCAGACATACTGCAAGATAACGTCATGAGGAGCATCAAGCATGCCGTTGGAAGGAAAGCGATTAAATGTCGCGAAATTGCGCAAAAAGCGCCACGTGTGCCTCCTACACACTGCTGCCTGATACTGCGGTTCTCTTTGCAAGGCTTTTGTCATGGAGTGGCCCGTGACACATATCGCCGATCTTAATCTGTTCCAACGGACTTTTTTACTAACATCATGTTTTTTATAATATTGCGCCTTGACCTAGTGATATTTACTGTTCAACATAACATCAAATATGCATACTGTAATGGCATTGATTTTTTATATCGGTGCCATCATTATTATAACAAATTTACTGTGTATAAACATAGTGATAGAAGAATTTTTCTTGTTGCTGTTTTTATTATTGTGAATTTAAAATTTATTTTCAAACACCTGCGTCGTGTCTACGCCTCCGCACGGCGCGGTGCGTGGAGGGGGAATTTTGTATTCTCAAGGGTACAAATTCTCCCTTCACACTTTTGCATTTTTCTGAAATCACCATATATATTTCTCAGTCCTAAGGTGATTTGAAGTCCAACAGGAGTGCTCCATCACATGCATCACCGCAACTTTTTTACTTCTGTTTTACCTTTTACGCTGGTCTTCAGTGCAATTATCAGCTTCTCTGGTCTGCTGATGCTTTTATTTTCCCCTGAAACGATCATGAAAAACGCACTGAATGCCATGGTCGCAGAGGCACCAAGGCCAATTTATGGTGCATTGAACGAAGTATTTAAAGACGAGATCCTGGATGACCCCGGAACTGCACTCAATGCAAGTGCAGTTTTTCAGCCTATTGGCCTAACAGGTTCGTTTGCCGCTGGAGATCGCTTGAGCGTGCAGCACGGCGAATATGATGGTTTCCGTTCATTCGTAGTCGTGGATGTGCACCGGCTTGGAACTCTGGCGACAGAAAAAGATGATAAAAGCGCTAATCGCACATGGGTTCTTGTGATTGCTGAGGATGCCGCACATCCTGATGGCCCCAAGTATCGTTTCATCGTTGAGGAGCGTGATCCGGTAACATTCCCACTTGAGAAGAGCAATTCGCAGGCGTTGTAAGGCCCGGCACTGCAAGCACGACTGAAGAAACAGATTTCAATAAATCTGGTTCAAGCCTGAGAGGGTTGATGAGAGTGTTGACATGCTTTTATTCTAACATCTCATTGAGACCGTTATGTTTTTCGCATTCCTATTCGGTGATGCATAGCTTCAGCCTGCAAGATCAGTGTTGATTAAGGTCGGCAGCTTTGAGATGCGATGCATTACAACGCAGTAAGTTCGTGCGTTGGTACATTTCTTCTTATGGTGGAATATGAAAGTTCGAAGAGGCGATAGTCACAAGCAGATAATGCTTGTAACGCGTCTTTTATCTAAATTGCCGATTACGTCATATTATATATGGTAAGATCAAGCTTATCGTGCATACGAAATGTAAGTGTTTTCAAACGACAGGAGATGAGAGGCGTGTTAAAAAAGCAAGTAATATGTTCCTTGACTGCGGTTGCAGTGGCGACTGGAATGTTTGGCAGCGCCAGCGTGCTTTCTTCCACAGCAATGGCGATGGAGACTGCTCCAGCAGAGCAGCCTAAGATCGACTGCCGTAAAACGAGAAATAAAGATAAGCTTGAATGTTTATGTGCCATCGAAGACAATCAAAGTGATCCACGCTGCGCTGGAAAAGGTAGCGAAAGCAGTCAGTTAAACGATGATCAGATTTACCATGCAGCCTATTGGCTGGCGCAAAATGGCCAGTATCAAGAGGCTGTTGCGCAGCTGAAACGGGCCAGAAATCAGGATGATCCACGTATTCTGAATTACCTCGGCTTTGCAACACGAAAGCTAGGCCGTATCGACGATGCCATGGCTTATTACCGCAAGGCGTTGGACATTAATCCGGACTACACACTGGCGCGCGCCTACATGGGCGAAGCTTTTCTTGAACAGGATAAGCCCGATCTGGCCCGTGAGCAACTGGCAGAAATCGAGAAGCGGTGCGGCACCTCGTGTGTTGAGTTTGCGGAGCTGTCCGGCCAGATCGAAAGCTTTGAGGCAACAGGTCAATTCAAGCCACAAGGCAAGATCGACGCTGCTGTGAAGCAAGCCGATTAACGGCGACAACCTCCAATCCTGCGCAGGTATGATGTTTCTTTCCAGCTATCACGCCTGCGCTCATTTAACGCCTTCAGATTAAAACGCTTGCATCGCCAAAGCGTATTAATTCCCGTTATAATAAAACTGCTCATAGGCAAACTGTTTAAGGGCAAACTGCCGACATCGCCCCAGGCTGCAGCCGTGAAAGTGCCTCTATGATGCGCACCCAAGACCGCGTGCCGTGTGTGAAACTGGTCATGTTATATTTTTCATTCGGCGAATGAATACGATCGTCATCCAAGCCAAATCCGACCAATAGCGATGCTATGCCGAGATGGTTTTTAAAGTTTGAGACGACTGGAATCGAGCCTCCAGAGCCCAGCAGTACCGCGGCTTGCCCCCATTCATCCTGCAAGGCGCGTGCAGCAGCTTTTACGTGCGGGGCATGGACATCGAGCGCAATTGCCGGGTTTGCACTTTTCCCTTTAAAGATTACGTTGCAATCGGCCGGCATTTTGCTGCGGAAATGAGCCTCAATACCATCCAGAATACTCTGCGGCGACTGTCCGGGGACAAGCCGACAGGTGATTTTGACCGAGGCTTCAGCCGGAATAATCGTTTTGCTGCCAACCCCTTGGTAGCCCCCTGAAATTCCGTTGAATTCCAGCGTTGGCCTGGACCAGAGCTGCTCCAGTACGCTGTAGGTATGCTC
>CAWUIN010000076.1:0-13584 GCA_963922535.1 uncultured Hyphomicrobiaceae bacterium
GCCTGCGTGATGATGGTTCCGGCCACTCCTTCAACCTGCATCCGACGATCGCTGTTGATGCCGAAACTGGAGCTCCGCTTGGTCTCGTCCATGCTGAGTTTTTAAAGCACAAAGGCGGCAAAAAGCGAACGGCCAAAAAACGAGCAATCGAGGAAAAGGAAAGCCAGCGCCGTAGCATTGAGCATAATTATCCCCCCCGCATTGAACAATAATCCAAAATTCACATAATTCTGCGGTTGCGCTCCATTGCAACAATACCGGAGTCTCTCTTTTTAAAAAAAGTCCTTTGGTGCCAAGAGCTTTCCGTCTTGAGTGTCTAGTGATCTGTATCACTTAAAATGTCGGGTAACCCAACATTTTAAGTGATACAGATCACTAGAGCCGTCTTCAATCCAGTTCCTTTGTTTTCAGAAACTGGATCTCGCTGTTGGCCTCTTCCTTATATTTCAGCTCCCATGGGCCCTGGCACATGAAGACTGGATCGCCATCGCGATCCGACATGACGGCGTTGCGGTTCATTGAAATGAACCTTTCCAGCACTTTGCCGTCGGTCGACCTGAGCCAGCGTGCCGTCTGATACGGTGTACCCTCGAATGAAATTTCCACTTTGTACTCATTCCTGGCACGATCCATCACGACGTCAAGCTGCAGCGGACCGATGGCGCCAACCAGCCAGGCGGTGCCGATGTCCGGTTTGAACACCTGGATCAGGCCCTCTTCCGAGAGATCTTGCAGGGCCTGCCGGAGCTGCTTGATGCGTGTCGTATCGGCCAGATATACCCGGCGCAGGATTTCCGGGGCAAAGACGGGGATGCCGGTAAACCGCATCTCTTCACCTTCGGTAAAGGTATCGCCAACGCGGATCGAACCGTGGTTAGGGATGCCGATTACATCGCCGGCACCAGCTTCCTCGGCAATTTCACGGTCCTGTGCCATAAAAATGATCGGGCTGTGCACCAGCACGTCCTTGCCAGTGCGCACCTGGCGCAATTTCATGCCGCGCCTGAAGTTGCCGGAACAAAGCCTGAGGAATGCGATACGGTCACGATGGTTCTTGTCCATATTGGCCTGCACTTTGAAGACAAAGCCGCTGACCGATGTTTCACCCGGTTCTACTGTGCGCACATTGGCCGGCGCAGGCCTTGGCTCCGGTGCATGGTCGGCAATCACGTTGAGCAGGCTGAGGATGCCAAAATCACGAAGCGCGCTGCCAAAAATCACTGGAGTCAGGTGCCCGTCCCGGTAAAGATCGCGATCAAACTGTGCATAACCACCGCAGGCCAGCTCCATATTGTCGCGTGCTTGTGCCAGAATATCGCCATCGACAATTTCATCAAGTCTGGCATCACCCGGACCGCTTAACTGCATGGCGGTATCGCAGGCGCCTGTTTCGTTGTTGGATGTGGTAAATTCGTTGGTCTCGAAGTCGTAGCAACCGGCAAACAGCCCGCCCATACCGATTGGCCAGACTCGTGGGCAGATTTCCAGCTGCAACTCATCCTGGATCTGATCCAGCGTTTCAAACGGATCGCGACCTTCCCGATCAACCTTGTTGATAAACGTGATGATCGGAATGTCGCGCAGGCGGCAGACCTCGAACAGCTTACGTGTCTGGCTTTCGATGCCGCGGGCGGCGTCAATTACCATGATTGCCGAATCTACGGCCGTCAGCGTGCGGTAGGTATCTTCTGAAAAGTCTTCGTGGCCCGGCGTATCAAGGAGATTATACAGCAGCCCGCGATGCTCGAAGGTCATCACGGACGACGTGACGGAAATGCCGCGCTCCTGTTCGATCTTCATCCAGTCAGAACGGGCCCGGCGCGTCTCGCCGCGTGCCTTGACCGTGCCGGCCAGGTGGATTGCACCGCCGCAGAGCAAGAGCTTCTCGGTCAGCGTCGTCTTCCCCGCGTCCGGGTGTGAAATGATGGCAAACGTGCGGCGGTGGTCATAGGGAACCGGCATGGGGGTGTATCCAGGAATGTTGGTAATTTGACAATAACATAAAGTAATTTGGAACTTAAGGAAATGAGCTGCTTTCCGCCCGGTATATTTATAACGTTCTGCTATGGGGCACTATGTTATGGCGGGAAAATGCACGCTCCGTTTTTCCAACGGGATGGTTTGGAGATTAATTTTGCATAGGAAGAGGAGCACACAGCCAATCCCGGCACGAAGAGGCCAAAGACTTCTGCCAACGTGTTTGCTGTTCGGTAATTAAAAGTCACAACTCAAAACGCCGGCAGAAGATATTAAAAATAATTACAATTCGCGGCCTAATTTAAAGCCGAGCCTCATTTGTTCTTCTTTAAGCGTAGTGGGTTCGCCGAGTTCAAAGCCAAAATTGCCCTTTGCAAACCATATCAGTTCGTCATCGTAGTCAAAATGGATGCGGGAATTCTCATTCAAACGATTATCGCTGAAGACTGTCCAGCCTCTGATATAATTGCGCGCTGCACTATCCCTCCAAGAATTTACGCCGGCATAACGTCGCGCAAGCTCTTGAATGAGAGCCGATGCATCACTGCCGAAGCCATAGCGGTTGGTCAACAAATAATACCATGCAGCAATACCTTGTTCTGGAGTTTCATAAATCGCCGTCTTATTTCCATGCTTATCGGCGAACGTTCGGCCGACAAAGCCTGGCATGCGGGTCTGCCAGGCGCCACCCCCATTAAAATCAAAGTTAATTGCGCCGGGATTATTGGTGCGGAACGCACGCTTTCCACCGCCGGCATGAGGATTACTCGAAAAAATACCTCCTTCGACTAAAGAGCGGAAGTTTGGATTTTCGACGGTGAAGTAATCTTTTTTATCGTCTGTGGGATCCGAAGTGGTCTGTTCCAGATCTAAAAATTTGATGCCGTCCTGCTGGTTTTCGCTATCTTGTACGGGGCCCCAGAAGGGCAGCCCGAGTGCCATCCCTGTTTCTTTGCCAACAATGCCATCGATGACCAGGCCTTCGGCGCGCTGGAATTGAGCAACCGCTGTTTCGACTGCAGAGCCAAACAAACCGTCGATGGGACCAGGGTCAAATCCTTTTTTGCGCAGCGCCAATTGGATTTGTTCTATGCGTTTGTCGTAAACTGGGTTTCGTGATGCCCTGAAATGTAAAGCGGGGCTGTATGCATCCTCCATGTTATCGGCGTCGTCTAAACTGATTTTTATGCCAAAATCCCAAACACGCCCTATGGCGGATTGCTCTACCACGCCGAGCTTCCTGCTCGCGGCCTCCACCACATCGCGGCCATTTCCAGTTGAAATAGCTATATGGCCAATTCGGCCACGTTGCTGCGGAAGACGTAACAGCATATAACCGGCATTCCTGAGCGCTTCTTCAACCGAGACGATCATGTTGAGCGATCGCGCATCGTCAGCCCAGAAGCCGGTGTAGGCGTCACCATTACGGGCATCGTTCGGTTCAACACCCAGAAGTTTTTCTGTCGCTTGATAAGTGCACCACGTTGCAAATTCCGCACAATCCCATGGCCCCCGGTGATTTGATATGGTGTAGTTTACCATAGCGCCAAAGACGTACTCTTCACCAATATGCTTGCGCGCAAGCGATACGATATCTTGCAATGCCATTGCCTTGTCCTTTATCGTTTTGTAAATGTGTGACAAAAGGCAAACTTCTGCCTGCCACATGCGACATTAAGCATACTTGAAAACACGAGATCAACTTTTCAGCTTTATAATCAAGAATTATTGTCAATATGCGACAGTTGGCATAATTCTCTGTGCAAGCCATTTTACAGATCATACGATGACGGGTCATATGCCTGAAACTGAAACTTCGGTTTTGTTTTATTAAGCCCGTCTTCTGGGGATGAGGATCAAGCAGACCAAAGTCCCAATTGACCGAAGCCGCCAGCGCACTTATTTCCATCGATTATGGCTAAACTCGATATCATTACTCTTCCCGATCCAATCCTGCGCCAGGTCTCCGCACCTGTCGAACGCGTGGATGATGATTTGCGTACACTCCTGGATGATATGCTGGAGACGATGTATGACGCGCCGGGTATCGGCCTGGCTGGCATCCAGGTTGCCGTGCCGAAGCGCGTTGTCGTGCTTGATGTCGCGAATGAGGAGAAGGAGGAGCCTGGCGCGATTTGCATGGTGAACCCGGAAATCATAAGCCTTGGGGACACAACTCGGGTCTACGAGGAAGGCTGTCTGTCGCTGCCGGATATCCAAGTTGAGATCGAGCGGCCGGCGGAAATTACTGTGCGTTACATCGACCGCGATGGAGCTGAGCGGGAACTTACCACAGGCGGTCTGCTCGCCACAGCGATCCAGCACGAAATCGATCATCTCGACGGCAAACTGATCATCGATTTCATGTCCCGTCTCAAGCGCGATAGGGTGATCAAAAAGTTCAAGAAACTGGCGCGTGGCTAAGCGTGGCCAAAGTGGAATCGATGCCCCGCAGGCCTGCCGTGATCCAATCTTTAGAACAAACGGGTCTTAAAACCAGCGTGATGGAGTCCGTTACGAGGCACTGCAGCTCATAATTGCTTGGGTTTCCAGATGCCTGAAAATCTGGACTGCAGGAAATTCCGTCGCCAATATCTACCAAATGCTGGTTTACTGTGATTAGTGATGTAGAAAGTTTCCACACAATTTTATTGTCACGCAGCGCGTCTGTTTTTTGTTAAATTTTGCCAAGCCGTAAGGTAATGAAATGATATTCGCCACAGTTTGGAACTGTGGGCTCATGAATCAATTTGCCCTCTGAACGGCCAGTCATGCATGCGCGCACTGGAGACAATATTATGAAACTTAACAAAGGTCGTGCCCTTACTGCTATGCCGGGCCCCTCTGTCATTCCGGACCGTGTTCTTGCTGCCATGCATCGTGATATGCCAAATATATACGAGGGCGAACTGGTGGATGTGGGCATGAGCCTGTTCGCCGATTTGCCAAGGCTGGCGCGCACTGGTGGCGAGGCATTCATGGCAATTTCTAATGGCCATGGAGCGTGGGAAATGGCGCTGACCAACACACTCAGCCGTGGCGACAAGGTTTTGGTTTTAGAATCCGGACGGTTTGCGGTTGGCTGGGGGGATCAAGCCGGGATGCTCGGCTGCGAAATCGAAATGCTGTATGCGCCGGCGCGCAGCGCAGTAGATCCGGCGACTGTGGAAGAATATCTTAGGGCCGACAAAGAACATTCAATCAAAGCCATTCTTGTCGTGCAGGTAGATACCGCATCCGGTGTCTGGAACGACATTGCCGCTATCCGTCGGGCGATCGATGCCGCAGGTCACCCGGCACTTTACATGGTCGACTGCATTGCCTCGCTTAGCTGTGTCGAATATCTCATGGATGAGTGGGGTGTCGACGTGACCGTCAGCGGCAGCCAGAAAGGCCTGATGGTGCCTCCCGGTCTTGGCTTGGTCTGGGCCGGTGAAAAGGCGATAGCGGCGCATCGCCAATCTAATCTGCGCACACCCTACTGGGACTGGACGCGCCGTATGTCTCAAGAGCCCTACTACCTCAAATATTGCGGCACGGCGCCGATACAGCATATCTACGGTATGCGCGCTGCACTCGATATGCTCGAAGAGGAAGGCCTGGAAAACGTGTGGGCCCGGCACACAGCGTTCGCCAATGCGGTACGGGCTGCAATAGAAGCATGGTCCACCCCGGGCGGTCTTGAGTTCAATATTGTAGACGCGGTGCACCGCTCCAATTCGACGACGACAATTCTGACGGGTACCATCGAAAGTACACGCTTGCGTGAAATTTGTGAGTTCGATGCGGGCCTAACGCTGGGGGTGGGGCTTGGCGATACTGCTGATACATCCTTCCGTATTGGCCATATGGGCCATCTCAATCCGCCTATGGTGCTGGGAACATTGGCGACGGTGGAAGCTGCTCTCATTCATATGGGCGCGCCAATTGGGGGATCGGGTAGTGCCGCCGCGGTGAAGGCGATGGCATCAGCGTTTGGCGGTTAAGGGACCGCCCAAATCAAGGTTGCAACTTTGAGAGTAGTAGTCTGCATTACTTAAAACGACATGTCAGGGCGATTGGATCCGGTTGTGGCCAGATCCAATCGCCCTCATTATTATGATACGTTGCAATCGTAGTAATTCACTTTGATACGCGCAGAAGGAACATCTTCATTGCTATATCATAGTATGCCGCCTTAAGCTCTTCACCGTTGGCCGCATTGTAGTAGTGACCTTCCGACGAGGCACATTCCAGCATTACTTCGTCTGCAGAACTGCCTTTTGGAATATCAAACCCGACCGCATACACAACGATACCTTCGTTCTTTATATTCTCACACAGTCTGAGGGCCTGGTCTTTCGATGGATCACCTGAGTACTGTGCATTGTATCTGCCGTCCGTCATGAGGACCGTGATCCTTCGGACATCAGATGTTGTTATTACATCTGTATTATCCTCATCTTCATGCTCGTCAGGAAACCATATATGTTTCCATCTGGGTGACAGCGTGTACCAGGCGAATGCAGTTGCAAGATGCCCTGCCGTGGAGCTGCGGAAGATAGAGAAACTGTCGATATTTGTCTCAAGCACGGTCTTATCGTTTGTCAACGGCACAATTGTCGATTGTGTTGGGCATACATCATCTATATCAGGGTAATAGTCTTTCAGATGACTGAAGTAGTTATCCACATCCGGAGATGCATCGGTGTAACGATCTGTCGTGTCGCGTTCTGCCACACACGTATAGTCATTGCCATTCGGTACTGTCGTTCCCGTCACGCGTTCGAAATAGGTTTCGCCAACGTTAACAAACGTTGAAAATGGAACCAGTGCGATCTTGGATGTATTTTCAAACTTCTCGTCATTCAGTACGATATTGATCAGATTTTTTGATGCTTCCTTGAGGTCTTCCAGTTTGCTGCCTTCGCCCATAGATCCGGTTATGTCGAGCATCAGCGATAGTTCAAGGTCGCTCACTTCCAGTGTTGCCGTACTCGTTATGGTGACAGGCAGGCTTTCATAGCCGAACAGGCTCAGGAATGGTGTCTTTGTCCTGCCCGCCGTAACGGTTCCGATGAACGACAAACCCTGCTTGCTGAAATTAACGGTTTCTTCATCAGTTATCAGTGATTTGGGTCTGTTGGCGTCGAAATATCTATATGCGGCTTCAATTGCATCTTCATCCGTCGTATCAGGAAGCTGATAGATGCGTCCTGCCGCAAGAACTGCCGCGTCCAGTGTCGATTTGGCTTCACTATGGTTACTTTGCCATCGCACATAATCTACCGACATACCGATAAGCAAAACTATTAAGAAAAGCGATGCCGCAAAAATAATGGCTATCGCCCCTTTTATGTCGCGTTGGAAACGGCCAACCATACGCAGTACTGACAACCACATGACTTTAAATCCTTATTTTGATTTACGAATGACAGAATAATTGAAAAAAATTGATGACACCTTAATTTGGAAGTCGACTTTATTTATGATGTATATTTAGTTAATACGACTTTTAAAAAATTGATTAAGAGTCCGTCCCAATAAAAAACTACCTAATTACCCCGATGGTTCCGCTATCATTGGCTAGATTGCGATGATTTCTTGACGTGGGGTCGGTTTGGTGGTGAGGGCGGCCCTGGCAAGGCGCCCGATATTTTCACCCAGCGCGAAGCGACGGTTGAAGCGCCATTCACAGGCTGCCAGATAGCGCGGCAGATGTTGGCTATCGCAAGAGCGGCAGGTCCCGACGATAGCGGATTGCATGTTGCCGAGAAGAGTGTTCACCCATTTGAATTCGCCATCACGTGGACGCCCGCCGCCAGTCACCTTGCGGATGTGCTCGAGGCCCGCCTCGGCCAACCCGTTCCAGCATCCAAGCCCATCGCTCAAGATCCGCGAACCGGCCGCAATGCATCGTTTTGAATAATCGCGGATCGCCTTCTTGGGTCGAAGCCAGCACTACAGCGGATGTGGGCAAAGATCGGTCGTCCATTCTGTGTCTGAACAGCCACGATGAAAGGAACCTTGTTACGTGCGCCACGCCCGGATTTGCCTGGAATAGCGGGCATTTCGCCGCCTTGATAGGCATCGTCAATCTGAATGTCGCCTTCGAGTTTATACATCGAATTGCGCTGGAACATAACTTCCATCAGCTTCTGTTTCATGAGCCAGGCGCAATCCCATGTCACATCGAGATGGCGCATAAGTTCGAGCACTGCCACGTCGTTTTTTGGCCCCTTGTCATGAAATACATCGCGAGGAACCATTTACTCAGCGGCGTTTGCGATTGGTGGAAGATAGTTCCGGCCTTTGCAGAGGTTTGCCGGCGGCAGGCGCTGCATTGGAACACGCGCCTTGGTTTGCAAAAACTGTAGCGCTGTCCGCCGCAATGCGGACAGACAAAACCGCCCGGCCAGCGCATTTTCACAAGCGCCGCATGGCATTGTTCTTCTGTGCCGTACAACCCCTGAAACGTCGCAATGCTCATGCCTTTCTGGAACTGGATCTAATTACGTGCCATCGCTGAACTCCTTGAACTGCCAATATATTCAAGCATAATTAGAACTTAATAGCAACTTAAAAAGAACATAGAGGATCGATCAGGGTAATCAGGTCATTTTTTGCACCATTGACTCAGAGGTTTACGCTGCTGTCATATGTTTTTTCACCCGATTGCCCTGGTTGACCGCAGCCAGCTCATTGATTCTACTGTCGAATTAAAATATATAACGCCAGTCGAAGCTGGTCAGGAAATCGGAGCTGGTATAAATTGTGGTTAATGCCGCGCAGAGATTGAGAAGCTAATCCATGATGCACCCCTTGCGCAAACCGGCTGACGCAGCTCCAAAGCGGCTTGGCGCGCTTGCAAAATTGCCGGTCTTCTGGGATCTCGCGGATAAGCGTGTCATCGTTGCAGGTGGCACTGCAGCAGCTGCATGGAAGGCTGAGCTACTCGCCGCCTGCGGTGCCAGAGTTGAAATTTTTGCAACAACCCTTGAATCGGATATGCGCGCCTTAATCGAACGGGGCGCCGCGGCTGGAAGTCTCACGCACCACGCCAGACCCTGGGGTGTCGACATTTTTGATAATGTTGCATTAGCGCTTGCAGATACTGAATGCGATGCCGAAGCCAGAGCGTTCTATTGTACAGCAATTTTCGCTGGTGTTCCCGTCAATGTCATCGACAAGCCTGCGTTCTGCCAATTTCAGTTCGGTTCAATCGTCAACCGCTCACCCGTTGTGGTTGCAATCTCAACGGATGGCGCCGCCCCAATTCTCGGGCAGGCGCTTCGACGCCGCATCGAAACGCTGCTGCCATCTTCGCTGGCTGACTGGGCCCAGCTGGCAAAGACGATACGCAACACGGTCATCGAACGTTTGCAGCCCGGTCTGCAACGGTGTGCATTCTGGGAACGTTTTTCCGATCTGGCGTTGCAACGCGCATTACAGCCTACCGATACGAGCGATTTGGATCGTCTTGTCGGACAAATCTCACGTGAGACCAGCGCCGGGCAGGGCCGGGTCACGCTTGTCGGAGCAGGGCCGGGCGATGCGGAACTGCTGACCATCAAGGCCGTCCGGGCTCTGCAATCGGCAGACGTTATTCTGTTTGATGACCTTGTACCGGATGATGTTCTCGAGCTTGCACGCCGTGAGGCCAAACGCATGCTGGTTGGCAAACGGGGACGGCGGCAAAGCTGTTCGCAGCAGGACATCAACGATCTTATGGTCAAACTGGCAAACCAAGGCAGGCACGTCGTCCGGCTCAAATCCGGCGATCCGATGATCTTTGGCCGCGGCGGCGAAGAGATCGAACGTCTGGAGCAGGAAGGCATTCCCGTTGAAGTTGTGCCCGGCATTACGGCTGCTGCCGGGCTGGCGGCCTCCTTAGGAATATCGCTTACCCATCGCGACCATGCCCATTCGGTACGCTACGTGACCGGTCATTCGCGCGCAGGAGAGTTACCCAATAACCTCAATTGGAAGGGCATGGCGGACCTCGATACCACGCTCGTGTTTTACATGGGCGGAAGAACGGCCCCCGCAATTGCCGGGCGGCTGCTCAGGGAAGGTATGCCTGCCGATACACCTGTTGCAATCGCGTGTTCAATTTCCAGGCCGGAAATGAAGGTCTACAAAACCAAACTTGCAGAGATGGCTGAAAGTTCAGCTCACTGGCATAAGAGTGGACCGATCCTTATCGCAATTGGGCCGGTCTTTGGTGCAGAGCGGACCAATAAGCACATTGCAGTTGAAGTCATCACAATACCTTCACGGACACAACCTTCATCCATGGCAGGATAATGTATACGGCCCATTTCAGGGTAAGCCGTATTTTGATAAAAAACACTGCAACATGCGCAGCCTTTTGGTGCAGGATTAGGCCGTGTCAGAACTTTATACATCGGACCATTGCATCAACATTTTCGCCATCCTGCGAGGGGCGCCCGCCCATTACGGTGAGAGACCATTGACGTGTAACGCCTGGCATGACCCATGCGCCGCTGCGGTCATTTGGGTAACGAATTCCAGCTAAAAAACAATAACCTTGATTGACTGTGAATGGTGTGCCGTTTTCATTTTTAAGCCAGAGAACTTTTTCTTCTCCGGGATCGGCTGCAGTATATTCTCCCAAAGAAATCTGACCGCTGGAAAAATCTAAAATACCGTCCTTGGCATTGTTCTCAGCTTTGGCGCCGAACGCAGAAACATTTAACAGAAATATTCCCGTCGCGACAAGAATTGGTGGCCGCCTCCATATCGCAGAAAAGCCTGTACATACCATTGCCATCTCAATTGGCCCCCATATTTCATTAATCGGCATACTCTGCTGCATTTGTGTGAGCAAGCCCCCACATAATGACAAGTTTTTCCCGGGCTTGCAATTTCCGGCAAACCGTTTCTCAATGGCAGACTTTGGCAGTATCAAACAAACAACTTTAACGAGACGCAATGAACACCCTTGTACTTTGCTCTGGCGGTTTGGATTCCGTGACGCTGGCCCACAAAGTTGCTAGCGAATATGACCTTGCCGGGCTTATCTCCTTTAATTACGGCCAGCGGCATGCAAAGGAATTAGACTTTGCAAAACGCTGTGCCGCACGCCTCGGCGTCCGCCATGACATCATCGATATTTCATCCATCGCCAGGCATCTTTCAGGCTCCGCCCTCACGGATGATATCATGGTGCCGGATGGACATTATGCGGAAGATACGATGAAGATCACGATTGTCCCCAATCGCAACGCTGTGATGCTAACGATGGCATTTGCAGTTGCTGCAGCGCGGAAAATCAATGCCGTTGCTGCCGCGATGCACAGCGGGGACCATTTCATTTATCCGGATTGCCGGCCGGGGTTTCTTAAGGCTTTTGCTGAAATGCAACGGCATGCTCTCGACGGAGACAAACCAGAGACACTCTACACGCCGTTCGCTGAATTCTCGAAAGCGCATATTGTAGCTGAAGGCGCCAGGCTCAACACACCATTCGCAGAAAGCTGGTCATGTTATAAGGGCGGTGAAATCCATTGCGGGCGTTGCGGCACCTGCGTCGAACGCCGCGAAGCCTTCCATATCGCTGGCGTTACGGACCCGACGGTGTATGCCGATCAAGACTATTGGCAAGGCGTTGTATGATCCGCCCACGCATCCGTGACGTCCGCTGATCTGGTAGCGGCTGAGACGCGTTAAACTTTTCGCGTGCCGTCTGCCATTTTCACCACAACATTCGGCATATCGACGCCTTTATTTTCATCACCTTCGTCAACCGCGCTCTGATCTGCGGCTGCGGGCGGTGAAAGTTGAGCAGCTGCAACTGGTGAACGACCAAGCAGCGTACGCCCCCGCAGCATCGTTAACGTCTTATAGAAATCCGAATGAATAAAGTAACGACCGGGACTACTGTCTGCAAGCTGCACCCTTTGATAGACGGCGCCGGCATTCAGAGCTGCCCTTACCACTTTGCGATGTATCGGCTCGTGAACTTCAGCAAGCCTGATTTCTGCTGTAAACCCGTAGTTTTCCCGTTTGGGATCTGTCTCGCTTGGTTGCATGTAATCCAAAACGATATCAGCATTACCCGCAATGTCCGGTAAAAGAGCCACTGAAATAGTGCGTTCCAATTCAGCAACGTGCACACGGTTTCTGTCTTTTTCGAATTCACGTTGTGCAGCAATCGAAAGATACTCGAAGAACTCAGCACGAACCTGATAAACACGGCCCATCTGATCCCCATAGCGCACGGCGCCAATCGAACTGCCGGCGTTCAGAACACGGCGCAAATCGTTTGCGTTTGGGTCGGCATCATCGACAATAACTTCCGCTGTAAATCCACCGCTTGGCGTTATCGGGCGCAAGGCGCCAAGCACAAGCCGGGCCGTATCATAAGGATACGGCTGCAGGGCTGTATCGATAATGGCCTCCAGTTGCTGCGCAGACCGGCTCTTATAATTGGGAACGTCTGTTAAAGGAGAACGCACAGCATTGGCGCCAAAAAGACCCGACATAAAGACCAGAGAGTCAATCGCAATTGCTATGGCAAGGGCCAGATAGGCCAGCCTGTTCCCGTCGGTGAATGCATTTGTCGTAACAACGAAACGGTGCGCCCTGTCATCACGGTTGAGTTCGAGATAGTTAATACGGGTGCGCAGTTCATCCGTATCGCGGCTGGGCAGACCTGCATCCTGTACGCATTTGCGAGCAAATGCAAAAAGCTTATCAGTTGTTTGAGGCAGCTTGTCTCCGCCGATACATGTAGCCTGCAGTTCAGAAAGCCCAGCATTTAAAGCGAAAACACGACTGCCCGCCTCATTTACCTGACCAGGATCGCAATTGAATTCAAGGGTTTTGGACTTAAGGGCGGGAACCTGGGCCATTGTGCCGACAAGTGCGTTGCAAAGCCCTTGAATTCGTGTCAGCCCTTCCTGCTGCGGCTCCTGCCTGAACATTATGCGCGCCTTTTCCAGCTGGCGCGGGCCTGCTGTCGGATCAAACGTATTAAACGCTGGCTGGTCGCTTTGCGGCGTCGACTTTTCAGCTATCTGGATAAGCTGATCTGCGGTTTGCGCACGCCCTTGCAAGGTTGCCAGCTCAGCCTGCGCTGTTGTCAGTTCGGCCTCATCTTGAGCAATATCTTCGCGCGCAGCAGTTAAGCGCTTTTCATATTCGCTCAGCTGCAGTTGAAGGTTTTTTTGCTCTTCCTGAAGGATACGCATCTGCGCCATGATTTCCCGGTATTTCGGACCACGGCCACTTTTTGACGTCACCCCGATGCCACCAGCTTCAGCCTCGGCTTCAGCCCGCTTGGCAACAATTTCGCGGTCCTTAGCAAAAATCTGGTTCTTGAGATCATCGACCACCGGCGTGAGCTGAGTAGTAGCTTCACGTGCGCGGCCAATCTGTTCGTTCAACAGCTTGACGCGCTGTTTCAGGCGAATCTGCTGGCTCTGCGCGGTTGCTTTTTCTTCCTGCCGCAGAGCCACGATGCGTTGGTTCTCACGCATTTGCTCTTCAAAGTGATCCTGCAGCACTTTGGGGGCCTGGCGAACCGTTGCAACCAGACGCTCCAGCATGGCATCGTAGGATTTCCATTCGTCTGTCAGAAAAAGGCGGTCCTGCTCTTCCAGC
>CAWUIN010000077.1:0-13465 GCA_963922535.1 uncultured Hyphomicrobiaceae bacterium
TGATTACAAATCAGGTGCACTACCAATTGTGCTATTGCGGCTAGCTGGAATATTTCGTGTGTATATTAGCAATATAGCTTTATAGTAGTTATAGTATAATAATACCAGTGTAAATTGCTTTCGCCAGGCTGTTTTTTGACTTGGTTGCGTGATTTTATTTCTGCAAATCTGCTTCCAGCCCGCTGAAACATAAAATATAAGCAGAAATTATCCTGAGCTGGCAGGCTTCACCTAGCGGCCGACCAAAGCATATGCAGCGCTTCGGCATTGTGAGAGCAGATAGCGCGATAGTGACATCGCATTCGGACCTGCGCCAGCGTTAGATGCTCAGGACGGACGCAATGCTCTATCATCAATCTTCAATGCCGCTTCAACCATCTTCTTCGCCAACACCCAAACATACCTCACGCCAATCAAGCTGCGATATGGAACTTCGCGGCCAGCACTGAGAGACAACCGCACTGCCAAGCTTGCCTCTCCATGCGGCAGGATATTATGCTAACGGGCATTAACAAAAACACAGGCAATGGCAGAGTGGACAACAATGGATATCCAACAGGGCTTCAATCGTATTGGCATTGCAGTATCCATAACGTTCCTCGGCTTATCCGTGATCTGCTTTATCATTGCCGGAATGAACTATCTTGAATATCTCAATGAAATTGCAATCGAATACCAGAGATTCTTCGGAGCCTCACCGGAGGGACAGAACGATGCCCTTCTTATGTTAGACAGCCCTGAAGAAAAGATGAAAAACTGGAACACGTTCAAGGAACTTCGCTATCGCTCGGTAGAGCAATCTCTGGCTCTCGCAATGATGTGTATAGGGGCCGCATTAATTGCGTTGATTTTCTGGTTTTTAACTGGCCGGGCCTACGTTGCACTCGCATCCCGACGAAGACAGGGTAAAGCTGGAACCTGAAAAACACCTGCAACACCTCATTCACGCCCACTCTTTGCACCAAGCTTGCAGCATCAGGATATTCCAAATCAAGTGTTGCCAGTTGCGCCGGCCACTGAGATACTCGCGCCATTTTTTTTGCACAGGTGCCGGATCGATTAAACCGAACTCCTCAATGGCTTGATTTGAAAGCAGGCTTTCGGCCCAATCCTTTAAGGGGCCACGCAGCCAGTCCTCAATGGGCACGCCAAAGCCCATCTTAGGCCGATCAATAATCGATTGCGGGACGTGGCGATAAAGCAGTTGCCGCAGGATCCACTTGCCTTTGCCATCGCGTATTTTGAGGTGCATTGGCAGGCGCCAGGCAAACTCAACCACCCGATGGTCAAGTATCGGCACACGCGCTTCAAGCGAAACGGCCATGCTGGCGCGGTCAACCTTTGTCAGGATGTCGTCCGGCAGATATGTCAGCGTATCAAGGAACTGCATACGTTCGATAATATCAGGAGCGATTTCCGAAGCATCGCTCCAGAGCGATTGAGATGTTTCTTTGCCGCCGTGCACAAGCGTTTCCGGATTCTCCCAATGTGTAGTCAAAGCACGGTAGAACCCGTCGGCATCTTCGGCAAGGACGCTGGCAAGCTTATGGATCTTGTCGCCTGCGCGTTCCTGCCTGGAGAGCACGGGAAGTCGGCTGCAAATGGCGTCCCAGGTCGCTGGCTTGACGCCTTTCAGCCCAGCTGCAGCGATGCCGCGGACGGCACGTGGAGCAAATGCAAGATGATGGGTAAAGAGTTTTGCCTGAGTGTAACGATTATAGCCGGCAAACAATTCGTCACCACCGTCGCCAGATAACGCCACAGCCACATGCTGCCGGGTCATGTGCGATACGAGGTAGGTTGAAATTTGCGATGAATCGGAAAACGGTTCGTCGTAGATGGAGGCAAGCTTAGGGATGACTGCCTGCGCCTCTTTGGAAGCCAGATAAAGTTCGGTGTGATCTGTGCCAAGATGCTTTGCAACAGTGGCTGCGTGCTGGGCTTCGTTGTAGCCGGAACGATCGAAACCAATTGAAAATGTCTTAACGGGCCCGGTTGCATGCTTCTGCATCAGGGCAACAACGGTTGAAGAATCTATGCCGCCAGAAAGAAACGCACCAAGCGGCACATCTGCAATCATGCGGCGCGCCACGGCATCGCCGAGTAGTGCCTCCAACGCGTCGACGGCTTCCTCGTCGCTGCATTCAAGGCGATTTTCCTGCCCTGCACGTGCTGCATCTTCAAGCCTCCAGAATTGCGTGAGTTGAGGCGTGCCGTTTAATGGCAGGCGCAGGAGCCGGCCTGGTTCAAGCTTGCAGGACGAACTATAAATCGTTTGTGGCGCTGGTATATAACCATACCGTAAATATGAGACCACTGCATCGCGATTAAGCGTCCGGTCAAAAGCCGGGTGCACGGCAAGCGCCTTGAGTTCCGAACCGAACAGCAGCGTGCCGGCACGAAACGACCAGTAAAGCGGCTTGATACCAAGCCGGTCACGGATCAGCGTCAATTCTTTTTGTAAAGCGTCCCACACGCCAATCGCAAACATACCGGTCAGCCGGTCGAGCGTCGCGCGGATGCCCCATGCTGCAAAGCCTTGGACAATGACTTCCGTATCCGAATGGCCGCGAAACGGTTTGCCTAAAGACAGAAGTTCGCTACGAAGTTCGCCCGCGTTATAAATCTCACCGTTATAGGTGAGTACGAAGCGGCCACAGGACGATGCCATGGGCTGGCTGCCGGCCTGCGATAAGTCAATGATTGCGAGGCGACGCTGACCTAAGGCAACGCCGTTTTCCCGATCGATCCAAACGCCGCGTCCATCCGGCCCGCGCGGAGTCATGGTATCCGTCATTTTGGCCATGACGGAATGAAGATCATAATTAACACCAACCTGGGTTAGAAATCCTGCGATTCCACACATATATCTTGTCCATTGGTCTCGCCAAAGCGCGTCATAAGGCTTAATGAGCCTGAAGATCGATGTAAATAGGTCGGGACGGTGGAGGCTCAGTCATTTTGCAAGGGCGTGGTGCCTGACCCCAGCACGCCCTTATTGCGAGAGGCGCCCTCTGCGCCTGTATTTTTTTTGAACGGATAGGAAAATCTAAGCCATGAATAATGAAAAAAACTGGGTTTCAGACGTCCTGGCGTTCTGGTTTTCGGAGCTGGACCAGAAACAGTGGTTCATCAAATCTGATGCAACCGATGACCTGATACGTAAACGTTTTACAGGACTACACAAGCATCTGGCGGATATGCCGGTCAATCGTCTCCTGGACACCGCAGAGATGGCGCTGGCCTCCATCATCGTACTTGATCAGTTCCCGCGCAACATGTTCCGCAACACTGCGGCCGCGTTTGCAAGCGACACTCAGGCTCTGGCACTCGCCAAACAGGCTGTGGAACTTGGTTGCGATCAAAAATTTAACAATCAGCAGCGCATATTTTTCTATCTGCCTTTTGAGCACAGCGAAGAACTTGCCGATCAGGAGCGATGCGTTGCCCTTGTGTCCGCCCTGGGCAACGACGAATATACGCGATATGCACAGGCACATCGCGATATTATCTTTAAATTCGGCCGCTTTCCTCACCGCAACACTGCCCTCGGCCGCCCGTCAACGGCTGAGGAGAAGAGTTTTCTCACCCAACCAGGCAGCAGTTTTTGAAGCAAATGCCGCTGTTCTGCCCACCAGACCTTGCTTAATATGAGCCTGGCAGGCCGTTGCGTCAGGACAAAGCAGCACGGATTTTCGCCGCATTCGCCTTGAGGACATCCTGAGCTGCCATTTCACCGGTATGCGGGCGCAGGCTGACACCATCGTGACGCGGCAGAACATGATAATGCAGATGAAAGACAACCTGCCCGCCGGCCGGCTCGTTAAATTGCTGGATGGTAACGCCGTCGGCATCGAAAGCGTGCATAACGGCCTGCCCGATCTTTTTTACAGTTGAGATGCACTGGGCAAGTTGCTCGGGCGTAGCATCCAGCATGTTGCGTGCAGGTGTCTTGGGGATGACCAGCACGTGTCCGTCCGCGCGCGGCATGATATCCATAAACGCGAGCGTATGGTCATCTTCATAGACACGCTCGGATGGCAGTTCGTTGCGCAGAACTTTAGCAAATACGTTGTCGTTGTCGTAAGTCATGGCAGGTGTTCCGTTTCTATGATGCCGGCACCCTGCCCTGCCCGTTCATGACAGTAAAGGATTGCGCCGTTTTTTGCTGCAGTCTTATCCTTATATTCACATTTCAACAATATTGATTAATCGAAGAAGTTTATAGTGCCTGGCATAAGCATGTGTACGCATGCTGAGATTTAGGCTGGCATTACAAGTGGTAAAAGATGATGAACAACACACAACGCCTGTCAGCTCAGTATATCGGCATCCATCAGTGCGACGATGCGAGCACCATGCACAGTTTCGAGTCCCGCCAGATTCATCTGCGAATCTTATCAGGATGTTCCATGGTGTTTACCGTTGGAATAACGATACTGGCCTACTTTGCCGTAAAATTTTAAGCAGACATTGCATAAGCAGACATTGCAGACGTGTGGTACATTTTTCCCGCCCCAAGTATCCGGCAGGCGATGACAGGAGCCGTCTCAGCCACGGATTTCACCACCGGTTGCCTTTTTGACCAAACCAATAATCCGAGTTGACAGAGCTTCGATTTCTGCATCTGTCAGCGTTTTGTCTCTGGTTTGCAGGGTTACTTCAATAGCTATGGACTTTTTGCCGTCTCCCAGATTGCCCCCTTCGAACACGTCAAAAACATTAACATCGCTGATCAGGGTTCTATCGGCGCCAGCAGCTGCTTTAATGACATCGCCCGCCGGCACGGCCTGGTCCAGCACAAATGCAAAATCCCGCCTGACGGGAAGCAAGTCGCTGGCTGCCAGCGGCGCCTTGGCGCGCGCTTTGCGTTTTTCCGGCGGCAGAGCGGAGAGAAACGCTTCAAACGCCATGGCAGGACCGTCAACATCCAGATAACGCAGCGTCATTGGGTGCACTTCGCCAAAATATCCAAGCACCACCTTTGGGCCCAGCCGGAAGGTACCGGAGCGACCAGGATGGAACCAGGCCGGCGCATCACGCGTGATCTGCGCACGTTCAACGTCAACCCCGAGAGAGGCAAGCAAGGCCGAGAGATCAGATTTGACATCAAATACATCGACAGGATCAGCCGTACCAGCCCAATGGCGGCCGCTGCCAATCATTTTCGCCGTTTTCAGACGAACGCCGGAAGCAACCAGCAATTGCCCCTTGTCCGTGTCGTCGCGGTAGGCCTGGCCAAGCTCGAACAGCGCAGCATCGGCAAATCCACGGTTGGCATTGCGTTGGGCGGCACTCAGAAGGCCTGGCAGCAGGCTGGGCCGCATGGTTGCAAGCTCAATAGAAATCGGATTGTCGAGTTCGAGGCATTCATCGCCGCCATCAAAATGCAGCGCCTGCGCATGCGGCAGGAATGACCAGGTGATTACCTCGACCAGGCCGCGCGATGCCAGCACGCGGCGCGCACGGCGCGATCGCTTCTGCGCATCCGTCAGAACCGCCTGCGTTACCCCGTGATTACGCGGCAGGGCGACCGGAACAACATTGTCCAACCCGACGATACGTATGATTTCTTCAACAAGATCGGCACTGCCGTACATATCGGGACGCCAGGTGGGAATCGTAACCTTATATCTGCCTTCCTTACCATCGAGCTTGCAGCCAATCGCCTGCAGTATCCGCTTAGAGTCTTTGGCTGCAACGTCCAGCCCTGTCAGTTTTTTGACGCTGGACAAACTAAAATCGACGACATTCTCCTTGACCGGTGCCGCGCCTGCGCTACTGGCCCTGGATGGTGCGCCGCCGCACAATTTGAGAACCATGTCGGTTGCCAGATCAAGCCCCTGTTCGATGAATGCAGGGTCAACACCGCGTTCAAACCGGTAACGTGCATCCGAAATGATGCCGTTCTTGCGGCCTGTTTCGGCAGTGCGTACCGGATCGAAATACGCGCACTCGATCAGGACATTTTCGGTTTCCTCCGTACAGCCGGAATGTTCACCGCCGATAATACCGCCATATCCGAGAACGCCACTATCGTCTGCGATCACGCACATCGTGGCGTCGGCCGTGTATTCCTTATTATCGAGGGCCAGAAATGTTTCACCATCGGTTGCCATTCGTGCTCGGATATGACCTTTGAGTTTGTCAGCATCATAAACGTGCAACGGTCGGCCAAGATCCATGCAAATGTAATTGGTTATATCAACCAGCGCACTGCGTGGCCGAAGACCGATTGCGGTCAGGCGCCTGCGCATCCAGGCCGGCGACGGACCGTTAGTAGCACCCTTGACGTAACGGCTGGCAAAAACGGGGCAGGCATCCGCAAACTCAGGCTCAAATTCCAACTGAATGTTAACCGGACAATCGAAGCTGCCTTCAACCGCGCCAAGCTTGGGCAGCGGCTTGAGCTTGCCGAGACCGGCCGCCGCCAGATCCCGTGCAATACCACGTACACCGGTGCAATCTGGCCGATTGGGAGTCAGGCCGATCTCAATGACAGGATCGCCCAGGCCCGCAATGTCGACGTAGCGCTGCCCGACTTTATCGCCATATTCTTCGTCAAGCTCAATAATACCGCCGTTATCCTCGATGTGGTCAAGTTGAAGTTCCGGCACCGAAACCAACATGCCATTGGAGACAACCCCTCTGACCGGCTTTTTCTCAAGCGTTATACGAGTACCCGGAATAAATGCTCCAAGCGGCGCAAAAACAGTAATTAAGCCGGCCTGAGCATTCTCAGCGCCGCAAACAACTTCGACAGTCGGCTGGTCCGGGTAGATTTCAACCTGACAAACCCGCAATTTATCCGCGTTAGGATGTTGTTGTGCAGTTCGCACGCGGGCCACGGTAAAGGCTGCAAGTTCCTCCGTGCGATCGGTGATTTTTTCCACTTCAAGACCAATTGCCGACAAGGCCGTCGAAATATCTGCCAGCGAAGCCTGCGTCTCCAGATGATCTTTGAGCCAGCCGAGTGTGAACTTCATCTTATTTGTGTCTTCTCAGGATCAGGGTTACCGGATGGACAGCGTGCCATGTCAGTCAAATAAAAAGTTCCGCTGCTCAGTTTTCGATTGCGCTTGCTTCGCGAGACGGATTTTACTGTAAATCCAGACAAAGGAAGTCACGATTTTGATGAGCGTCAAGCCATAAAACAGGCGAAAGACAAAAGAATATATCCAGAACCACGTCACATTCTTATTGATGAAAAGCGAGGTGATCTTAAGGTCGAAATGCTCCATTAAATCAAAGAACCCGCCGCGCAAAACGAGATCCAATGAAAAAAATGCCACGGATATTGGATTTGCGTATACCGGATTCTTTTCTGTGTCTGCGAATATCATGTAGTTGTCTAATTGTAGGAAAATGCAATTTACAGTGAAAAGTACATAGAACAACAGCATCGATACAGCCATAAAGCGATAATAGCTGAAGGTTTGGCGCAATGAACTTACGTTAAATGAAAAATTAACCCAGCTATCAAGCTCTTCATGTTTGCTGTCATGATAAAAGATAATAAATATTATGGTTGCGATCATGAGAATGGAGATAACCAATGCGCAGACAACTGAAAACTGCAGATTCTCCAAATCGAGCCTCTTTATCACATTTAACCGACAAAATATTCAACTCCATTCAGTCTGAAAGACAGCCGGCTGCAAGGCTGATACGTTGCTTATGCACTTGCAGACCAACTGCCTATCAGGACGACATGCCGCCGGCGAGTGTCGGTACATCAAATGGCATAAATCCATAATGACGCATCCACCTCAGATCACCGGCAAACATCTCCCTTAGATCGGGTATGCCATACTTTAACATCGTGATCCTGTCGACTCCCATGCCAAAAGCAAACCCCTGGTAACGCTCCGGATCAAGACCGCAGCTTGCAAGCACCTTTGGATGCACCATACCGGAGCCGAGAATTTCCAGCCACTCTCCTGGTCTGCCAATCGCAGCCGCGTCGATATCGATTTCCATCGACGGTTCTGTGAAGGGGAAGTGCGATGCACGGAACCGCATCTTCACCTCGTCGACTTCAAAAAAAGCCTTGCAGAATTCCTCTAGACACCATTTGAGATGACCAAGATGCGTCTCTTCGTCAATCACCAGCCCTTCGAGCTGATGGAACATGGGCGTATGGGTTTGATCGCTATCGCAACGGTAAACACGGCCGGGCGCAATAATGCGGATTGGCGGTTGTTGGGTGAGCATCGTGCGGATCTGCACGGGACTGGTGTGCGGGCGCAGGACCATGCGCGTCCCGTCAGCACGCTGCTTGAGATAAAAGGTATCCATGTCCTGCCGCGCCGGATGATGTGCCGGAATGTTCAGCTTTGTAAAGCAGTTATCATCGGTATCGATGTCCGGACCTTCGGCGACCGCAAAGCCCATATCGGCGAAAATCTCATTGATTTCGTCAAAGACCTGACTGAGCGGATGGATACGCCCCTCAGCGAGTGGTCCGGGACGTACAGGCAGGGTCACATCGGCTTTTTCACTGATAAGGCGGCGTTCAAGCTCGACTGCTTCCAGTTCACATCGGCGCACTTCAAGAGCTTCCACGACACGCAATTTTAATGCATTAACCGTTTGCCCGAAGGCTTTGCGCTCATCCGAGGGAAGCTTGCCGAGCTGCTGCATAAGCCCGGAAATTCTGCCTTTTTTGCCGATCGCAGCAACCCTGACGGCATCAAGGGCCTTCAGGTCTTGCGCCGCAGTTATATCGCTCAAAACCGCCGCTTCCAGCGCCTTGAGGTTATGCTGTTCACCGTCTTGTGGCATGTGCCTCAGTCCGGGTTGAGAATTCATTCACCAGCTTGCGGCGCAAAAGCCTGTGCCTGAGTAACCAAAGCCTTAAAGGCATCGGTATCATGCACGGCAATGTCGGCAAGCACTTTACGATCAACTTCAATACCAGCCTTTTTCAGGCCGTCAATAAAGCGTCCGTAAGTCATGCCATGTTCGCGGGTAGCAGCATTGATCCGCTGTATCCACAATGAGCGGAATGTCCGCTTGCGTCGCTTGCGATCACGATATTGATATTGTGCCGCCTTTTCAACGGCTTGCTTGGCAATGCGAATGGTATTCTTGCGGCGGCCGTAAAAGCCTTTGGCAGCATCCAAAACCTTTTTATGCTTTGCATGCGCTGTCACACCGCGTTTGACACGTGACATGATAAAATTTCCTTAAATTGAAGATCTCAGGCGTACCGGAGTTAAAGGGGCGAGGCGCACTCAACGATGATAAGGCATATACTTTTTTACGATGCGTGCATCTTCATCGCAAAGAACCATCGTGCCGCGCGCATTGCGAATGAACTTATTCGTTCGCTTAATCATGCCGTGCTTTTTGCCCGCTGCGGCGACCTTTATTTTTCCTGAAGCCGTCATTTTAAAACGTTTTTTGGCCCCGGACTTCGTCTTCATCTTGGGCATTTTGCTCTCCGTGTTATTATGCGTACAGCCCCTGAAACCTTATAAATGGCCATGGCGTTATGCCGTCAGCCATAATGATCCCTGGTTATCAAACCTGGACAAATAGAGGTGATGCTGTACGTCTGCATGTGTGTTTATGAAGCAAACAGGCCGTCACGGCATGCCCCGCCGGACGACCAAGTCTGCCTGTATAGTATGTTACGCAGCTATACGCAAGCTCCAATTCCGTAAGCAAAATTTACCGCGGCGCCAAAACCATGACCATCTGGCGTCCTTCCAGGCGTGGCTCCGACTCGACTTTTGCAATTTCGTCGATATCTGATTTCACACGCAGCATAAGTTCACGGCCAATTTGCTGGTGTGCCATTTCCCGACCGCGGAAGCGGAGCGTGACTTTGACCTTATCACCATCGTCAAAAAAACGCTTCATTGAGCGCATTTTGACATCATAATCATGGTCGTCGATATTCGGACGCATTTTTATTTCTTTAACTTCTACGGTCTTTTGTTTTTTGCGCGCCTCGGCAGCCTTTTTCTGCTCTTGATACTTATATTTTCCGTAATCAAGAATTTTGCAGACAGGCGGCTTGGCGTCAGGTGATACCTCGACAAGATCCAATCCTGCGTCTGAAGCAAGCTTCATGGCTTCGTCTATCGGGACGACGCCATGATTTTCACCTTCAGCATCAATTAATCGGACTTCACGGACCCGAATTGTATCATTTATACGAGGGCCGTTTTTTTCGCGCTCAGGTGCGCCACGATTCGGTCGGCGGATGGTTGTTTCTCCTCTCTGGTTTCGACCAATGCTTATAGTCAATTGCATTTTACAAATTAAGTACAGAATACATGGCAAGATGTAGCGTCTTGCCTGACTTCGATAAACTGGTCATATGGCGACCGAAGTCAAGAAGTTCCAGATGTTTTTCATTGTTTCATTTGATCGTCAAAGGCTTTAACGAGATCAGTGTTAAGCAATTGATCGTAAACCTGCAGTGTTTGCCGCTGCATTTGTTCAAGGCTGAAGCGGCTGCGTACGTTGCAGATCGCAAACTGGCCAATGGCGCTGCGTTGGACGTCTGACAGGGCCAACACCTCACGAAGCGCTGCTGCGAGTGCCTTGGCATCTCCAGCTTCGACAAGCCAGCCCGTTCGCCGCTCAGGATCCACTTGCGGTGTCGCCAGCACCGTTTCTTGTGGTGCACCCAAACGGGTTGCAATGACCGGACAACCAAGCGCCTGCGCCTCAACACCAGTACGCCCGAAGGCTTCCGGCTCTGTCGAGGCTATAACGCTGGCATGCGCACCTGCAAAGGCTGCCGCTATATCGGAGACATGCCCAACCAGCTTGACATAATCCTGCAAGCCTTTATCGGCAATCAGCCACTCCAGTTCATGACGGTATGCGTGGCGGCCTTGATCATCGCCAGCCAGGATAAACGTGACATTGCCAAGGTCGCCTTGTTGCACAAGATATTCAACTGCTGCAATTAAAACCCGCTGGCCTTTCCATCCCGTCAGACGTGCCGCCTGCACAATCACACGCTGGCCCGGCGATACGCCCCACGCATTATGCAGCTTGTCGACCCGTTCCCTGGAGATTTTGCACGGTGCGAACGCTGCATCTACACCGCGGTATATAACACGAAGCCTGTCACGCGCAGTGCCATAGCGCTGACGGATGAGATCTGCAGTGTACTTTGAATTGGCAATAACAATATCGCCTCGCGCCATAACGCTGTTATAAAGGCGCTTCAACGGTCCACTTTCATTGTAGGCACCGTGATATGTTGTCACGAAAGGAACTTTGGCCTGATGAGCAGCCCAAAGCGCACTCCAGGCTGGAGCGCGGCTGCGTGCGTGAATAAGACGCACGTTTTCCGCGCGACTGATTTCAACCAATTGCTTGACATTGGCCAAGATGCGGATCGGGTTTTTCGTTGCGGCAGCAAATTTAAGGATCTCTGCCCCTTTCTGACGCGCCACTGTCTCAAGGCGCCCGCCCGCGGTGGCGATAATGGCCCGCCCACCAGCCCGCACAATGGCCTCGCTGATCTCTATGGCAGACAATTCGGCGCCTCCGGTATCGAGTTCGGGAACAATCTGCATTATGTTTGGTGACGACATCGGATAATCCTGACATGCTAACTCATCAGAGGCTGATAGAATGGCAGAGCTGCAACCGCAATTCCTTGTCGTCGGACGCGGCGATGAGGCACGCCGCATTGCCTATGCGCAACAGAAAGGCGATAAGCCCGGAATTGTCTGGCTGCAAGGCTTCAAATCGGAAATGATCTCGATCAAAGCAGCAGCGCTGGCCAATTGGACGTTTGAACATAACTTCGCTTACACACGCTTTGACTATTCCGGCCACGGTATGTCAGAGGGCCGTTTTGAGGATGGCACGATCAGTCGCTGGCGCGAAGAAGCGATTGCCGTCTTCGAGCATTTAACGGACGGGCCGCAAATTCTGGTCGGTTCAAGCATGGGTGGTTACATCTCACTGCTCATGCTGCGCCATTTCATGGCCGTTGCCCCTCAGGTTGCAGAACGTATCAGGCAATTGATCCTGATTGCACCGGCCTGGGACATGACAGATGAATTGATGTGGAAACGATTTCCAGAAGATGTCAGGCAAGAAATACGCAGGCAAGGTGTATGGCTGAGGCCATCGCAATACGGCAATGCTTACCCGATCACACGCAAATTGATTGAAGACGGCACCGGCCATCTTATTGGCCGGACACCGTGGAGCCCCGGCCGGCCTGTCCACGTTATCCATGGGCGCCTCGATACGGATGTGCCTTATACGCACTCGGAGCGCCTGGGCGAAATTCTGGCAGGTTCGCCTTTTCACATAACTGAAATTGCCGATGGGGAACACCGCCTGTCGAGGCCGCAGGATCTTGCGGTTCTGTTTGACGTCATAGCACAAGCGGTGAAAACTTATTCTTGAAGTTATTGCAGAGCGAACCATATCATATGCAAACGCACATGCGGTGCTCAGCTGAGGCTGCATACCATCGGGGTAGCATATAGATATAAGTTGCACTCCAAAAAAAGTTGCTTGCCCAAAGGACTTAACTGTGATGGCTCGGATGTCGGTATTGTCTAATCCGCTTCTCCTTGGATTTGAGGAAATTGAGCGGCTTATTGAGCGGGCTGGAAAAAGTTCCGGCGAAGGATATCCTCCCTATAATATTGAGCGCATAGCAAAATCCAACGTTGCGCCCGAACTCCTGCGTATTACACTCGCGGTAGCCGGCTTCAGCCGCGATGAACTGGAAATTACCGTTGAGGATAATCAGTTGGTCGTACGAGGTCAACAGGACCGTCAAGAGCAGACACCACAGCGCACATATATTTATCGTGGCATCGCAATGCGCAAATTCCAACGTATTTTTGTGCTTGCAGAAGGCATTGAAGTGAAATCTGCAGATTTGGAAAACGGTCTGCTCTCCATTGATCTTATCCGATTTCAGCCTGAGCGCTCAGCACAGCGCATTGAAATTGGCGCAGCTTCACAATAAACGTTTAACATTATTCAATAAACAATAGCAGGGCATTACGGAATCAGACAATTGTCTGACGTTGTTTATCCGTCTCCAGAACGTATGCGAAGTGCGCGTAATTGATGCTTTGATCAGCTTCAACATGTAAAGGAAAGTGTTATGCCTGCTGCCTTAAATATGGAAGAAAACGAAATCCTGATTGCCTTTGCACCAAACCGAGTGATGTCTGATCGGGAATTTGCCGAATTGGGTGAGGGTAGATGGGCTTATATCAAGGCTTTAACGGCGGAAGAAGCCCAGGCTGCCTACCCATCCATCGAAGAACTCCCCGAAGGTGTTCATATTTATGCCTTGCATAGCGCAGACGGCTCCCCTATCGCGCTTACCGACGATAAAAGCATTGCCCTCCAGCAGGCCATGGGTGATGAGCTTGAAATCGCACCATTGCATTAGTCTAGTGATCTGTATCACTTAAAATGTCGGGTTAGGATCACGTATCCCGGTTTGTGAGCAGGA
>CAWUIN010000078.1:0-13052 GCA_963922535.1 uncultured Hyphomicrobiaceae bacterium
ATTTGCGGCAAAAGTGAATCCAGGTGAGTCAATTCATCTATGGATTGGTATAATATGTCAATTCGTGACATCCTGCAGGAAGGAGCGATCGCGAATTATCTCTGTTGAGCTTACATGCTATGCCAGATAATTTTATAAAACAAAAAATCTGCGTAGGGAGAGTATAGATGGCTAAGATAAAAATTTCTTCCATTCTGGAAGAAAAGGGCAGCACCATTCACTCAATCACACCGCAAGCCTCTGTTTTTGAAGCTTTGACGCTTATGGCAGAGGTTAACGTCGGCGCCCTGGTTGTCATGGAAAACGACAGGATTGCCGGCATTATCAGTGAACGGGACTATGCGCGCAAAGTTGTTCTTGCCGGTAAGACTTCATTGGAAACCAAAGTCTCGGATATTATGTCTTCCAACGTAATCTCCACCACGCCAGAGCAAACCGTCGATGACGCCATGGCGGTTATGACCAACAGCGGCATCCGTCACCTGCCCGTCGTTGAGCAGGACCAGTTGATCGGCCTTGTATCGATTGGCGATCTTGTGAAAGCAGTCATTTCCAGCCAGAAGATCATCATCGAACAACTGGAAAGTTACATCAAAGGCTAACGCGCAACTCACTCATCGCTGTTGAGGGCTGAGTAACAGGCACCCTGCGCCCACGCGCATCTTCCAGTGGTCACGCGATGAACACAAGGGTTTCACGCGGAGGTTGCACGCGATTCGCAGGCCGGAGTTAGCCAAGGCTGCTTTCGCCCGCCCCCTGTTATCTGTGCCAAAGCGAAGGCCCCGACGATAACGCACACCTTATCACCTGCCGACAATCCGCTCTGAGCGGCCTGCCCAATTCCCAGAAACCACTGGTCTGCCGCGTTGCAACGTGCTATCCGGCTCCATAGCACGGCGGTGGTTTTTCATGCAGCGAGGGCGCACTTGAAGCGCCGGGGGGCTTGGGGTATGGGACAGTTTTTGCTTGAAATCAGAAACGGGCTCGACGCGTTTCTGGCATCCATTGGCATCGGCCCCGAATTGGGCACGGCCATTATGGCCGTTCTTGCATTGCTGACCTTACGATATCGGTGGAACTTTAAAGATATCAAATATGCCGTTGAGGACTCGGCTTATCTTCCTTTCAAAGAAGAAGCTGAAAAGCCTCCGGGTCTTATCTTGACTGAAAAGGCCTATCGTGACCGCCTGCAGCGTATGCTTCATTGGATTAACGGCAAGCTTGGCGATGGCTCATGGAGCCCGCAAACCTTTGACTTCAGCCTGCGTATGGCGCTCATCTATCCACTTATCAGTTTATTTGCGATTTGGGTTGCAACCGGTGAAAACACCTCAGGCATCGATGCATTACTGCCCCCGGCAAGCGCCGCCCAAAGGTTGCTGGCGCCCGTCGCTATAGCTGTATCCATCTTCAGTCTTCTGCAATATATGCACGCATCTAGCTGGATTGGCAGAATTTCCTGGTTGATTATTACTGGCGCTGGCGCTGGCGCTGGCGCTTTATTTTTTTAAAGATTCGTGGTATGCAGTCAATATCGCATATCGTCCTGCTGGGATATGCATTTCTGTTCGTTGTGGTTGTCGTTGCCTGGCAACCTTCGGAAAAGCCAGAAAACTACGCCCTTCTCATCTATTTCGTCACTCTGCCGGTGGTAAATGCCATTTTTGACTGGCTCTCGATCGGCGCAACACGCTATCTGCTGCGCCAGGGCTATGAGAGCCGATGGGGGCTGTTGTTCGGTGTGATCGATATGTTCGTGGCAGCGGCATTCCTCACCGTTCTGGCCGTCACCACTATCGCGATCGTCCAGGGCCTGAACCTGCTCGCCCTGGCCTATGGTGCGAATGTGCCTATTGTTGATATCGCTGGCATTCTGGAGCGTCTGCGTACCAATCCTGGCGATCCGGCACTTTACTGGATCTATATCGTTGTTTTCTCAACCTTCCTGCCAAGCTTCGTGCACGCGATGCTCGCAACCCCAAGCCTGCTGGGCACAACCTTTATATCAAGCTGGCTTTCGCATACGTATCGTGACCTTATGGAAAGCGAAGCCCGCGCCATTAAGGAAGACGATCCAGACAAAAGAAAACTGAAAGGGAATTTAAAACGCATGCGGTGGTGCGCCGCCGTTTTGACGGTCTACCAGGTCGAAATTTTTCTTGTGGTGCTGGTATTTCTTGCCGCGCTTTTTGTTATCCCCACCATGCTTGGCTTCCTGTTCTGGCAGCATATAGGGGCAAACCTCTTATGGCTGTGCGAGATAACCTTGTATCTGCTGACGCCACGATGATCCTCATTATCATGCCAGAGCACCGAGCATCACGGCTTAAACGGTTTCCCGGCGGCTTGTAACGCTGCGTGTTCAAGCCAGTCGCCACCGGCGATGGGCCTGGCGCCATGGGGCACTTGAGGGCAGATGTAGACCCAGGCCTTTACCAAGCCCGTCAGGCCTTGAGCATCGCGCGTGACGCGGCGATAATCCGCCATCCCGGGGCGGCGCGGATCAACGCCCTCATAGCGGTCCAGCCAGGGGAAAACCTGGCGTGGCTCGGCAAGCTCGATAAGCGCGCCGGTTACAGTCGCGGCTTCGTCCATGCTTTCTACCAGCCCCGGATAGCCGCCCAGGTCGTAGAGCACGCCCTTAAGAGACGCCGTCCCGCGCCACACGCCGGATGCCGAAAGACATGCCCGCGCCCGCTGCCCCATCCGGTCGCGCGCGCGGGGCATCAGCGTGCCGTAAACAAAAAGCTTGTGCGTCATCCCTCGCCTGGCCTGCCTTCGCGCGGCCTCATGGCTCTTAGGCCGTGTCATCTGCAGACCCAGCCGTTGCCACGGTCAAAATGGAAATGGTCGTAATGATAGCGGTTGTAATCGGGGCTCAGACTGACCCGGAAATATCTGCATGCTGACAGATGCACAGCGCGCAGAAACTCTGACTTCCTGTCACCCGCATCCCAGTGGCGTTTGATGTCGATACGCGTGCCGTCGGCAAGGCGAAAGGCTGAAATGTCGATCGCATTGGCGGTGGCGTGCTGGCTGCGCTGTAACCGCCAGATGCTGTCGGTAACCATGTTGCGGCACGAATAGGTGCCAAAGTTCCGGATCGCCGTCACATGCTGGCCGAAAATCATTTTCGCTAATGGTTGCACATCGTGGGCAACCCACATCGCAAATGCGGCTCCGGCTTCACAACTGATCTGGCCGATGCCGATTTGTGCACCGCCTGCACGGGTGATACGCACGGCGTTTGTCCAGCCGCAGCCTTGGCGGATCGGCTTTGGCGGAATGGGCTTGGCAACCAGCTGTTCCGCCTGTGAAATGACGCGCTGGCAGAGGCTGCGATCACGCTTGAGTTCAGCCAGTTGCCAGTCCACCACGAACGGCACGGGCCTGTCGATATTAAGCGCTGGCAGCGGTGTCCACCGCGCCGGCAACAGGCCCTGGCGCAACACAATGGCAAAACCGAGAAGGATCAGACACAGCAGAAAAACCGCACTTAGCAAGCCCAACCACCGCATCCCTGGCGCTTTCGACACTTTCACACCTGACAAGAAGAGTACTGACAACACAATCGCTTAGACTTAAAGTGTGTCGTCAGTTATTGCGTGGAGGCCAAAAAATCAAAAATCCGAGGTGATGCCGTCATTTTCCCAATCGCCGTAGCGCACTGGATCGGGCCCTTCGCGTCCACCAAGTTCCTTTGCCTGCTCCTTTTTGACCATATCCGCCTGGCGGCGGCGCTCTTCGGCCTCGGCCAGGGCGCGTTGCGCAGCAGGCGTCAATACGCGCTCCTCATTCGGCACGGCATCACGGGTAGCTCCAGTTTCATCTTGTGCATCCACTTTCACTTCCATTTGAGAATGTTCTTTATTCATTTTTGTCCTCTTTATTCATTTTTGCCCATGCATTCATTTTTGCCCCATGCCAACACGTTGAAATTTTATAGATACTTATACGATATATATACTATAACGGTTCGCAGAATAATGGTTTGCAGAGATATTCAGCCGCACATGGAAACGGTGAGATAATGGCATTCAACATATTTAAAGTCGGCCTTCTCCTTGCCGCCATGACCGCAATCCTTGTTGGAATGGGTGCTCTCATTGGCGGGCAGGAAGGCATGCTCATCGCCTTTGTAATTGCGCTTGCAATCAACTTGTTTAGTTTCTGGAATTCCGACAAGATGGTCTTGCGCATGCATGGTGCGCAAGAAGTCGACGCGCAATCGGCGCCACAGTATTACCGGATGGTTGCCGATCTGGCGCAGCGCGCTGAATTGCCGATGCCGCGCGTTTATATCATGCACAGCGCTCAGCCAAATGCGTTTGCAACGGGGCGCAGTTCTCAGCATTCGGCTGTCTGCGCTTCCACCGGCCTGCTTGAAATGCTGAGCGAGGAGGAAGTTGCCGGTGTTATGGCACACGAACTCGCGCATATCAAAAACCGCGACACCCTGATCATGACGATTGCAGCCACCATTGCCGGCGCGATCTCCATGCTTGCCAACTTTCTGCAGTTTAGTTTTATGTTCGGCGGTGGACGTGACAACCGCAGCGGCATCGGGATGATCGGTACAATCGTGGCAATTTTCCTGGCGCCGATGGCCGCCATGCTCGTGCAGATGGCCATCAGCCGTTCACGGGAATACGTGGCTGACCGCGTTGGCGGTGAGATCTGCGGCAATCCACTGTGGCTTGCCTCAGCGCTGCAGAAAATCTCCGGCGCTGCGAGGGAAATCCCCATGGATAGCGCCGAACGGGTGCCGGCAAGCGCGCACCTTTTTATTATCAATCCCTTGACGGGCGGCACCATCGACAATCTGTTCTCGACGCATCCCAATGCAGGCAATCGCATTGATGCGCTGGTGGAACAGGCCCACGCCATGGACATCCAGCCAGGCCGTTCCGGCCACTCAGGCAGGGCCACAGATAACCGCCAACCGGAAGCCAGCGGTCATTCAGACCCCTGGAAACGCCGCACAGGCCCGTGGGGCTAATGGCTTGTATTACAAGTGGTCCGTATTATTAGGACGTGTCGACAGTTGGCCGGGGAGAGATTGGGCCTTAATACGTGAGCGAAAAGCCAAACAAAAGCGACGGCGCCAAACGCAAACACTGGCGCACATCATCCCCCATACGAAAGACAAAGCCAGGAGCCAGGACGACGAAAACCGTCGCCGGCCTGGCTGCCCGGCAGACGGCACTTGAACTCATAGGCAATGTCCTGCATCGTGGTCATTCACTGGATGATTCTCTCGCCAGTATTTATCAAAGCGAAACAAACGGCGATCGCGAACCCGTTGACGTTCGCGACAGAGGATTTGCCCGCCTTCTTGCCACAACGGTTCTGCGCCGTCACGGCCAGCTTTCCACGATTATTGCCGATCATCTGGAAAAGCCCCTGCCAGCAAATGGCCGGCACGCCCAGCTCATTCTGCTGTCAGGGACTGCGCAGTTGCTGTTTCTCGACGTTGCTCCTCACGCCGTTATCAATACCGCTGTTGAACTGAGCCGCCGGCAGCGGTCGTCGGCGCGTTTCGCCGGGCTTATCAACGCCGTACTGCGCCGCATTGCCGAACAGCCCCCCAGCGCATTGCCGGCCCTTGAGGCAGATGATCTCAATATCCCCGCATGGATGCTGAAATGCTGGATTGCAGCCTATGGCGAGACGACAGCCCGCGCCATTGCCAGTGCCTCGCTGAATGAGCCGCCACTTGATATCAGTGTACGCGATAAAGCAGAAGACTGGACAAGCAAACTGGACGGGCTGGCCCTGCCAACCGGCACGGTGCGGCGCCGGACAGACGGCCGTATCGAGGAGCTGCCCGGTTTTGCCGCGGGCCATTGGTGGGTTCAGGATGCAGCCGCAGCCCTGCCGGCACGCCTTTTTGGTGATATTACCGGCCAGCGCATCGCCGACCTTTGCGCAGCACCAGGTGGGAAAACAGCCCAGCTTGCAAATGCCGGCGCCCAGGTAACGGCACTTGACATTTCACAAGCACGTCTTGCGCGTGTTCGCGAAAATCTCATTCGCTTAGGCCTCAAGGCTGAACTTGTCACAGGCGATGCAACAGCATGGCAGGCAGATTGCCAGTTCGATGGGATTCTGGTGGATGCACCATGCAGTGCAACCGGTACAATCCGCCGACACCCGGATATTCTCCATCTTAAACGGCCCGACGACATTGACAAACTCAGCCAACTGCAAGGCAGCATTCTCTCGCACGCTGCGACCAGCCTTTTGCGGCCTGGCGGCATTATCATCTATTGCACATGCTCGCTTGAACCGGAGGAAGGCGAAACGCAGATTGCACTGTTTCTGTCGCGCCACGCTGGGTTTGAACGCATACCGGTCAACGCAGATGAGGTTGGCGGTATCGATGAATTCATAACGCCGGACGGTGATGTCAGGACGTTGCCAAACCAGCTGCCTGACGACGAGCCTTGCTTATCGGGCCTGGATGGTTTCTTCATAAGCCGTCTGCGCCGCATCGCATGATTGCGTGCGAAGGAATTCGTAAAACCCGGCTTACGCGGGCATGCCATAAATCCGTGACGGCTTTGAAGTAAATGGAAATAGTTGTCTGACTTATTATGACAAATAGAACGGCAAAATATGAAATAAATGATTTTTCTATTTATGCCTGTCCTGTATCTTGCATAATTGATGCAATGTTGCATTTACTGGCAAAGTTTTCCCCAGCATTGCAATACTGCTTACATTGCCAGGAGCTGCATCACGATAACCCTGCACGAACCAGTTTACGACAACTTCGAATAAGTGCACTCTAGCCCTGCGGAACACCGATATAATTGACGTTTTCGTAATAGTTCATGCATTTTTCGAGATTCCATTATGAATTTTAAGCAAACTTGGCAGTAGTCCTGTCTATGACCTCATTTTCGATTTCAGAACGCAGACAAATTGTCCAAATCAAGCTGGGGCATGCCAAACACAGAACATTGGCACGCATTTCCCTTTCACCGTTCATAAGCTGGAGCCGTTCCTCAACTGCAGCTGAACAACTCCTGCTTGTACCCCAGGAACTGCGTACGAGCGATGCTGGTTTTGTCCATGAAGTCAGAAATGGTATGTTCGGCCTTGGCGGCACTGTGGCCTCGATGGGAAAGGGTTCAGTGTTTGATATCAAACCACCAAGTAAAACCTGGGCGAAAGACCTGCATGGCTTTACCTGGTTGCGGCATCTTTCAGCCTCCGGTTCTCAAACAGCCATCACTCTGGCGCGCCACTCGGTTGATGAATGGCTAAAGGCCAACCGCCATTGGCACGACGGACTGGCATGGCTGCCAGAGGTTACCGGACGGCGTGTCTTTTCCTGGATTGCAAATGCGGAACTTTTGTTAGCGGATTGCGAACCGGACTTTTACGATCGCGTGCTGAACAGCCTGGGCAGGCAGATGATGTTTCTTTCCTCCAGCTGGTACTGTGCAGCGGTTGGATTGCCGAGGCTCATCGCTCTGATTGGATTGACCACCGGCGATTTCTGTATCGCTGGACGCACAATGCAACTTGAACGCTCAGAACGCCGGCTTGCTGCAGAAATACAGCGCCAGATCTATGACGATGGCGGTCATGTCAGCCGTAATCCGCATGCGGTTGTCGAACTGCTCCTGGATCTTTTGCCGCTGCGCAGCTGTTATCAGTCATATCATCGCGAATTGCCGGAACCTATCGCCAGCGCCATTTTGAAAATGCTGCGGTTCTTACAATTCATGCGCCTTGGCGACGGCAGTCTTGCCCACTTTCACGGCACCGGTGCACCGCCATTCCACAACCTTGCAACGCTTGCCGCTTACATCGACACAGAGGCAGGCCCCGCAAACGTTGCGCCTCAATCATGCTACGCCCGCCTTACCGGCGGCGACACAATCGTCCTGATGGATGGCGGTGGGCCACCTTCCCTGCCCTTTGCAGCCAGTGCCGCAGCTTGCTGCCTTGCATTTGAACTTTCAGCCGGCGTGCAGCCGATTTTCGTCAACGGCGGCACACCAGGGCCGGCCGAACAAGACTGGCTTGCCCGTTCGCGCGCTACGGCCAGCCATAATACACTTGTTCTGGGAGCCCAATCCTCATCGGAAATTGTAAAAGACAAGCAGCTTGCACAACTCCTTGGGGGAATGCCCCTGCGCCTGCCTGAAAAGACCTCGATGGAGTTCAAACAGGGCAACGAAGCGACTATTGTGGAGGCGCAACACGATGGCTATCGCAAACGTTTTGGATTGCTGCATCGCCGCCGCCTCAAGCTCGCCCCAAATGGCCGCAAACTTGAGGGACTGGATCAGATTACACCCGCTGCGCCAAAAACGGGCCTGCCGCGCGATATTCCGTTCTCGATACATTTTCATCTGCATCCAACTGCCCGCTGCCTGCCTGAAACGTCTCCAGTGATGCTTCAGATCAAGCTGCCGGATGGTGCCATCTGGCAATTCGATGCTGAAGGGGCTACATTGTCAGTTGAAGAGAGTATCTATTATGCCGATCTCGTTGGCCCCGCCCACGCCCAGCAAATTGTGCTGCGCGGATCCTGCTTTGGTGACCAATCCATACGATGGCGGGTTGCAAAAGTACTGTAAAAATGTCAATGCGCTTCCAAATTAAAGTTTCTCTATGAAAAGCAGATTCCCCATGACCGCATCCGATCCTGTTCGCATTCGACGCGCCCTTATTTCGGTTTCCGATAAAACAGGCCTGATTGAGCTGGCATCAGTCTTACAGCGCGAGGATGTTGAAATTCTTTCCACCGGTGGAACGGCAAAGATACTCGGCGATGCCGGTGTGGACGTCGTCGACGTTGCAGACCATACCGGATTTCCAGAAATGATGGATGGCCGGCTTAAGACATTGCATCCTAAGGTGCACGGCGGTCTTTTGGCAATTCGCGGCAATCATGAGCATGAGGCCGCTGCAAAAGAACATGGCATTTTGCCCATCGACCTGCTTGCAGTTAATCTTTATCCGTTTGAAGCAACAGCGTCGCGCGGTGCAGATTTTTCAACCTGCGTCGAAAACATAGACATTGGTGGGCCTGCCATGATCCGGGCAGGAGCCAAGAATCATGCCGCCGTCACCGTTATTGTCGATCCGGAGGATTACCAAGCCGTGATCAGCGATCTCGATGAACTGGGCGGTGCCATCAGCGCTGATCTGCGCCGTTATCTTGCCGCCAAAGCCTATGCACGCACTGCCGCTTACGATGCTGCAATCAGTCATTGGTTTGCTGACCAGCTCGATCTGAAAGCGCCACAATTGCGGACATTTTCAGGCCGCCTTGTACAGGAACTGCGGTACGGCGAAAATCCCCATCAGCGGGCTGCATTCTACCGCACACAGGAACAACGGCCAGGTGTTGCAACAGCCGTGCAGCACCAGGACAAGGAGTTGTCCTACAACAACCTCAATGACACAGACGCCGCGTTCGAGTTGATCTCAGAGTTTGATCCGGAAACGGCCGCCGTCGCGATTATCAAGCATGCCAACCCTTGTGGCGTTGCAACTGGGGAAAGTCTGCTCGAAGCTTACCGCCTGGCCCTGCGCTGCGATCCCGTCAGCGCGTTCGGTGGCGTTATTGCGCTCAACAGGACGGTCGATGCAGAAACGGCAAATGCAATCTCTGAGATCTTTACCGAAGTTGTCATTGCTCCGGCTGTTCATGAAGATGCCAAAGAAATTTTTTCAAGATCAACCAACCTGAGGCTGCTGACGGCCGGTGCCCTGGCGAATCCACGTACCGGCGGCCTGATGCTGCGAACGCTGGCCGGTGGGCTTTTAGTGCAGTCGCGTGATAATGCAGTGGTCGAACAGATGGACCTGAAGGTTGTAACCGAGCGCGCGCCGACGTCGACGGAAATGGCGGATTTGAAATTCGCGTTCCGCGTCGCCAAGCATGTCAAGTCAAACGCCATCGTCTACGCCAGGGATGGCGCCACCGTTGGCATTGGTGCGGGCCAGATGAGCCGGGTTGACGCTTCGCGCATTGCCGCCCAAAAATCGAGCGATGCAGCCAGAGCCGCCGGGCTTGAAGAACCTCTGGCAAAGGGCTCCGTCGTTGCTTCGGACGCTTTCTTTCCGTTTGCAGATGGCCTCCTGGAAGCCGCCAAGGCCGGCGCCACGGCCGTGATCCAGCCAGGGGGCTCAATCCGGGACGCGGAGGTCATCGCTGCCGCCAACGCCCAGGGCCTTGCCATGGTGTTCACCGGCCATCGTCATTTCAGACACTAGGGACGTTGAAATTTGATCGGAGTTTCTCTACGGCCAGCACTCGATACCGATTGGAAGACCATACGCACGTGGCTGGCAAAGCCTGCTATCCAACGCTGGTGGGGCCCCATGGCGTCAACTGAAGCGGAGGTGATTGTCGCCCTCGGCTCAGACCATGCCATCGCACGCATTGTACAGGTCGATGGCATAGATGTCGGCTACTGCCATGCGGTGGACGCTTCATTGTGGGGAGACGATCTGCCCGACGATTTGGTTCCGGGCACCTGGGATCTGGATATCTTTATTGCCGAGCCGGATTTCCGCGGCAAAGGTATTGGCACGGCAGCCTTATCGCTTTTGCGGGACGAAGTTTTTTCCACAACATTCGCGATTGCCGTTTCCGTTTTCCCGTCGATCGAGAATGAGGCGGCCGTGCGCGCATACGAAAAAGTTGGTTTCAAATGGCAGCGCATCTGGCATGATCCGGCTTTGGGACCAAGCTGGTTCATGACCTGTGAACGCCCCTTGAACTAGTGGGCTGCCTCACTTAAAATGTTGGATTGAAATTTCTTAAAAAATCTTATTTTCTTATGCTTTAAAGCTGTTTAGCCCGACATTTTAAGTGAGGCAGCCCACTAGTGGTCTGTATATCTCACCAGATCCTGTAACATTGGGACTGTCCTCAGTTACGGCGCCCTGATGCCTCAGGTTGGCGCGCTTTCGAGCCAATTGGGAGTTCGACTTGGCGAGCGGTAGACGCATTCGCATTCGTGGACAAGTCCAAGGTGTAGGATTTCGCCCATTTGTCTGGCAGTTGGCCACTCGGTTTCAGGTGACAGGTCAGGTGTTGAATGATGCCGAAGGCGTTTTGATATGCGCTTTTGGTGGCGATCTGGACCAGTTTGAGCACAGTTTGCAGGTCGAAGCTCCACCGCTTTCGCGCATCGATGCAATCGCGAGCGAGGTCTTGGAAGGTGTGGCGCCAGCTGATTTTTCGATCCTCGTGTCGGGAGCCCCTGGGGCAGAGACCCGTGTCACGCCTGACGCTGCGACCTGTCCTGACTGCATCGCTGAGATTTTCGAACCAGGGCGCTGGGCCGGCTATGCATTCACCAATTGTACCAACTGCGGACCAAGGTTCACTATTTTGCGGCAACTGCCCTATGATCGCGCGCAGACCACCATGGCACCTTTTAAGATGTGTACGGACTGCCAGGCAGAGTATTCTGATCCGGGTGCACGGCGATTTCATGCGCAGCCAATCGCATGTCCTGCCTGCGGGCCGCGTTTGCAGCTCATGCCAGCGAGCGCCGAGCCATTAGAAGAGGCGGCGCAGCGCTTGCTGGCAGGAGAGATTGTTGCGCTCAAGGGAATTGGCGGATTTCACATTGCCTGCGATGCCACCAACGCGGAGGCTGTGGCGCGGCTCAGGGCGCGCAAACGCAGACCGTCAAAACCGCTCGCGCTCATGGCCACTTGGGAGATGGTTAAGGCCCATACTTCTGTCACCTTGGAGGAGGAGGAGCGTCTGGGCGATGCCGCGGCACCAATCGTCCTGATATCGCGCACGCACGCGCTAACCGGCGCGCTGCCTGAGGCGATCGCACCGGGCGTTCATGAACTCGGCTGGATGCTGCCCTACACGCCCCTTCACCACCTCTTGCTTGACGCGGTGAAGCGCCCTTTGGTGATGACCTCCGCCAACCTTTCCGGCGAGCCTCAGGTGATCGGTAACGATGAGGCCCGTGACAAGCTCAGTGGCATTGCCGACGCGATCCTCATGCATAATCGTGATATCAAGCGCCGCCTCGACGACAGCATCGAGCGGGTAACACCCCATGGGCCGATGATCCTGCGGCGGGCGCGTGGGCGTGTGCCGGGGACGCTGGCGCTGCCTGAAGGCTTCTGTGACGCGCCGGATGTCGTCGCCTACGGTGCGCATCTGAAATCTGCGATCTGCCTCACCAAAAATGGCCAGGCACTGCTTTCGCACCACTTAGGAGATCTGGACGATCCGCTGACCTTCGAAGAATTCCTGAAAGCCGATGCCGACTACCGGGATCTGTTCGATCATCGGCCAAAGGCGGCCGCCTGCGATCTGCATCCAGGTTATCGCTCCTCGCAACACGCCGCATCGCTTGGCTTGCCTGTTATAGAGGTGCAGCACCACCATGCGCATCTGGCTGCCTGCTTAGGCGAAAACCTGTGGCCGATGGAATCTGGGAAAGTGGCAGGGATCATCCTCGATGGGCTGGGTCTCGGAGCGGATGGGACGATCTGGGGCGGGGAGCTTCTGCTCGGCGATTACACAGAGTTTGAACGGCGCGCCTGGCTGAAGCCTGCGCCGCTGCCCGGCGGCGATGCCGCGAACCGTGAGCCATGGCGCAACCTGCTGGCGCGGCTCGATCAGGCTGGCCTGGGAAAGGCTGCGGACAATCGCTTACGGGAAAAGCCGCTCAGCCTGTTGCGCCAGGCCATGGCCGCAGGCACCAATGCGCCACTTTCAAGCTCTGCCGGCCGGCTCTTCGATGCGATGGCCGCGCATCTGGGCGTTGCCGCGGACCGCCAGAGCTTTGAGGGCGAAGCGGCAACGCATCTTGAGGCCTTAGCGCGCAAAGGCAAAGACACGGGCTCGGCGCTGGCACTGCCCGTCGAAGAAGGGGAAATTGATCCCGCCCCGCTGTTCCAGGCGGAAGGTACACGCGCCGATCTTGCAGCGCGCTTTCACGCTTCCCTTGCCGAGGCCTTTGCGCGCGAAGCACAGGCCTTGATTGCGCGTGCCGAGGCCGAAGCCGTGGCGCTGTCAGGCGGGTGTTTTCAGAATGCGCTGC
>CAWUIN010000079.1:0-12968 GCA_963922535.1 uncultured Hyphomicrobiaceae bacterium
ATCGTCGGGGTTCAGCTCATTGACGACAAGATGATCGTTCGCCCTCAAAAGAAGGCGCGCCAGACGCGGGCTGCCGGGATACCAGCGGTCTCCTCCATCGGGATTGCAGGCCGCGACTGCGTTAAGATAAGGCGCAAGCAAATCTTTAAGCTCCGTCGGCATACCGTTAAATGCTTTACGCAGCCGGGCAATGCCGTCTACCGACTCACCGCCGCGTTGGGCTTCATCACCCGCCAGATCGTAGCACCCGATACCGGCGTGCGTATCAATCACACGAAACGGTTTATCTTTCTTCTTCAGGTGCTCGATGACCAGCGCCAGAATGGCATGTTTCATGACATCGGCGAAATTGCCGGCGTGAAAGGCGTGACGGTAGTTCATTTTCACTCCACGTGGAGAGCCTTGCTATACGCTGAGATATCCGGATCAGGCCCATTCGCACGGCCTTTTCAACATGCGTATTCAAACAACCACCTGAAACGCAGCACGGCGCAACAGCTGGGCGAGACGTATCCGTGCTTCCGGCAATGCTTGGCGGCACTGCTCAAAGACCCGTGTTACAAGAAAGTACTCCGTCAACTGCAGCCCGGCCAGCACATCCGCCATGGACGGCGCCTTACGCTGACGTCCCAGCAAGAAAGCGGGTAAAGGCAAAAGCTTATCCTTGTATGGTTCGCCTGCTGAGGCCGACACTGCACGGCCGGATTTGGGTGAAACGTAAATCAGATCGTCATGCGTTCCAGTGGCAGCGCAGGCAGTGATATCAAGCCCGAACCCCAACTCATCGAGAAGTGCCATTTCCCAACGCACGTAAAGTGCCGGCCAGACGTCTGGATCGTCCAGAAAGCCTAAAACAAACATTGAAATTTCATAGAGACTGCCGTGTGCATCGCGCTCCGGCAGCTGTCGTAAAAGCGCGGCCAGCGACATCAGCATCGCCAGACCGGCACGATCATCAAGAACTTTAGCTGCAAATCCGCACTTAAGTTCAAGTTGTATGTGGCCGAGTTGATCTGCCAGGCGTGCTTTCCAAATGGCATCAACGTGATTGCCAATTTGTAGGATAGGCCGTCGCCTGCGGGATTGGCCGCCATGGACAAGCCCAAAATATCGGCCGTGAGCGCGGCTGAATACTTCAGCGATTGAGGCTGTTTCACCGTGTGAACGTACAGATAGAATAAGAGCTTCGTCAGACCATTCCATAACGATAACACTCCAGAAAAGTTGGCTGCTATCCTGACAGTCTAAGGTTAAGCTGCAAGAGTGACAGACTCAACCGTTTGTTGCAAAGCCGTCCGTCGATTTTAACCTGGAAAATCCCATGAAAGATCGCCGCATTTAGCTTGCAGCTTTTCACCGGCATGTTCAGGCTTTCATGAGTGTTTATGCGTTGTGTTCAGTCGTCGATGATGGTTCTTCTGTCGAATGCCTGTTGCTTTTTGTTACGAGCGTATGAAACGCCGTGAAAGGCCTGGAATGTCTTGTCCGCGTTTTTGTTTCTCAAGCTCTTGTTTCTCGCCTTCTTCCTTATCGAGTTTTTTAACGATTTCCTCAAATTCTGGAATGATCTTATCAAGTTCATCGCGAAGATCATGAAAAGCGCGCATATCAACGCTCCAGAAACCTTCAAAGGGCGAATTGATATCGCGAAGCAGAAACAACACGAATGTGCAGAATGCAGTCAATATGAAAATAAACTCTTGCGCGAAAAGATGCTCCTCAGGTTTCCCGAAAAAGAATGGGAATATAATCGCGATAGACATGAAGGAAAGGGCTATAAACATATATATGGGTATCTTTACACGGCTGCAGGCTGCGCGGTGAGCACGGATGGTAAATAACTGATTTATGCCTGCCATGACCTGGGTAAGAGCAAGCTCATCATTTTTATCATGACATTCAAGCGCACCGACAACGCGGGTCGCTTTACGAAGTATTCCGTTTGTCTTAATCTCTTTAGAAGCTCCGGGATCTTCGATGCTGTCCTGACAATACCTTAACATCAATTTGCGAATATCGTTTGTGCGTCTCATAACGGTAGCGATATCTGCAACTTCCTCATTGTCCTGTTCCTCGAAATAATACATGAACTCGACAATTGATCTGACTTTGTTTGCTTCTTCCCCGATAACGCCGTTGAGCCGGTCAAAGGCTTCAATTCCCTTGACGAGGATTAAAGCTGTCAGAATTGCAAATAACGTTGAAATGACAGCATAATATTGCTCGCCATCGTAGGTGTTGACCTCGTGAATGATATAAGATTGTGTCCATGAGTTAGAATGGGCCAGCTCATAAATCAGAACGAGTAATGTTCCAAATAAGACTGGAGCGGTAATACGAACAAAACCATAAACAATAGTCCGCGATCCAGCAAATATAAGAAGAGGAGCAAATGCAGTTAAAAACCAGATTACATATATATAAAATGATACATAGAACGATGTTTCAAGCCAATCCCCCGACCACAGCAGAATTGCCACACCGATTAAAAATACAATTATATACTCAATAAAGAGCCCTATACGCCGAATGTTCATGCTGCATTCAAGGTGTGCTAACCGCTTTTTGAATTACCTTATTTCCGGCTGACACAATTAGACTATATCCAAAATAAGGTAAAGGCGCTCTTGCCTGACGAAATGTTTTTCAGGGCAATCATCTGAAATATTCATATTGAGTGTAACATTTTTGATATTCGCACAGATTTTCTTTAGGCGGTGTCATCAATTACCGCGCGAAGCCGGCGGAGGCGCTTAAAAAACAAGTTTGGTCGTCACTTCTCAGAACCGGGATATAGCAGCGCCTCAGCTCATGTTGCATGAGCGACTTATCATTCGGGAAATTCAAGGCCGATTTCGCGGTAGCGTTCAGGATCGTCAGCCCAGTTACTACGCACCTTGACAAATAGGAAAAGATGCACGGGATGGCCAACGATGTCCGCCAGTTCGGCCCTGGCTTCCGACGAAATCGCCTTAATCGCCTGGCCACCCTTGCCAACAACAATCTTTTTCTGGCTTTCCTGCTCTACATAAATCGTTTGCTCGATGCGCACGGACTTATTTTTAAAATTCTGCCAGTCGCTCGTTTCAACGGTTATAGCGTAAGGTAACTCCTGATGCAGGCGATTGTAGATTTTCTCCCGCGTAATCTCAGCGGCAAGCAGGCGCATAGGCAGATCTGAGGCATCGTCGGCGGGAAAATGCCAGGGCCCCAATGGCATACGTGTGCCCAGCGCCTTTAACAGAGCCGCGACACCGTCACCGTTCAGCGCCGAGACCATGAAGATTTCTTCGAATTTAAGATCCTGGCTAAGCCGTTCCACCAATGGAAGAAGTTGTGCTTTATCGCCCACTCGATCAACCTTGTTGAGGACCAGCATTAATGGAGTGCGCGCATCCCTCAGGCGAACTATAATGCGTGTCACGTCTTCATCGATACCACGCACCGCATCAAGGAGCAGAATGACATAATCGGCATCATTTGCACCGGCCCAGGCAGTTTGCACCATGGCACGGTCCAGGCGTTTGCGCGGCTTGAAGATACCTGGTGTGTCCACCAGTACGATCTGAGTTTGGCCTGTCATCGCAATGCCACGGATCATAATCCGCGTGGTTTGCACCTTGCGGCTTACGATGCTCACCTTGCTGCCGACAAGTTTGTTGACTAACGTCGACTTGCCTGCATTCGGTGCGCCTATAATGGCAACGAAACCGCAACGCGGCGGCTCATCGAACAACTGGTCCTCGCTCTCTTGAATAGAGAGATCACCTAAACCTTTTTCTTCCAAACGCCCTCTCGTTCCAACAAAGCGGCTGCTGCAAGCTGCTGTGCCTGCCGTTTTGAACTTCCGATGCCAATAATAGGTGCATGCCCATCTATGCAGACTTGTGAGACGAACTGTGGCGCATGATCAGGACCCGAGCGCGATACATCTTTGTAAATCGGCAACGCAAAGCCTTGGCCTTGTGCCCACTCCTGCAATGCCGATTTGGCATCTACGGGCGTGATACTGCTTCCCTCAAGATGTTGCTGCCATAATTTTTCAACAACCGTTTGCGCCGCATCAAACCCCGCATCCAAGAACACCGCGCCAAGCACAGCCTCCATGGCGTCTGCAAGGATGGTATCTTTATTGCGCCCGCCATTTTGCGCCTCGCTCTCGGACAAAATCAGATAACGACCCAGATCGATCTCCCGCGCGACGTTGGCGCAACTCTCACCGCATACAAGGCGGTTGAAGCGCCGCGCGAGATCTCCTTCGCGAATATGCGGCAAAGATGTATGCAAGTAAGCAGCAATAACGAGGCCGAGCACACGGTCGCCCAAAAACTCAAGCCGTTCGTTATCGTCACTACTCGACTTACGCCCCCCCCTGAAACTGGCGTGCGTTAAAGCCTGCTCCAGCAATTTTACATCTTTAACCGGCCAGCCTATGGATTCTTCGAGCTGAGCATACTTGCGAGAACGCTGCAATGGCTACCTATCTGACAAAGTTAAAAAATCGTGACCATCGCAGACCCAATGGCCAAGTCCATGGCATGAAAACACTAAAATTGCCACCAGGGCCCGTGTCAGCAGAAAAGAAGATAATTTCGGCCCGGCCTACCAGGTTCTGATGCGGAACCATACCGACCTGCACGCGGCTGTCGGCAGAATTATCGCGATTATCACCCATCATGAAATAGTGTCCGGCCGGCACCCTAAATAGAATCGTATCGTCACTCGGACCATTCTGCTCTGCGTCCAGCACCCGGTATTTCACACCGTTCGGCAAAGTTTCTTCGTATTGCGGGATACGTATGCGCAATCCCGTGCGGCTGCGTGTTTCAAAATCCTCAACGCGCTTTTTCGGCACTTCCTTGTCATTGATAACAACAACTCCGTTGCGCATTTGAACTGTATCGCCCGGCATCCCGATCACACGCTTGATATAATCCGTTGAATTATCGCGCGGCAGTTTAAATACTGCAACATCGCCACGCTCCGGCGCCCAGGACGATGGGATGCGGCCGTCAAACGGAATGATACCGTACGGGAACGTGTATCGACTATAGCCATATGATAATTTCGATACAAACAGATAATCGCCCACTAAAAGCGTACTTTTCATTGAACCCGAAGGAATATTGAAAGGTTGATAGAAAAAGATACGAACAATCAGCGCCAGTATCAGCGCCTGCAGGATAACTTTAATGGTTTCTCCCCATCCACTTTCAGTCGTTTTAGTAATGCTACTAAAGTTCATCAAACACCCCCGGGCGTCCCTCTCCATTACTCTCGTGGGACCTCTTGCTATTGATTGTTGCTGAAATAATCTTTGCAGATCAATTGATATGCTATTATTACCCGTTTCTGTCCATTTGGCAAATTGCCAGCAGCGTGGTGCGCATTTACGATCAGTCTGCCACCGGTACACACGAAATAATGACAATGGCCTGTGCCCAGGGAAAATCATCTGTGATCGTCAGATCGATCTGTGCCTGGTGTTTTTCCGGAACGATACGGTCAAGGATAGCTGCCGCTCCCCCTGTCAACTTCAAGGTTGGCCGTCCGCCCGGCATATTGACAACGCCCATATCACGCCAGAATACGCCTTTGCGCAGACCGGTTCCAAGCGCCTTTGAACAGGCTTCTTTGGCAGCAAAACGTTTAGCGTAAGATGCTGCCCGTAACCGCCGCCGATCGGATTTGGCACGTTCGACTTCCGTAAATACACGTTGCGTGAAACGGTCTCCGAAACGTTGAAGCGTCGCTTCAACCCGGCGGATATCAATCATATCATTGCCAATACCAAGTATCATTGCGAAAGCTTGTCTCATTTCATTTGATTTTATGGTCGCACACGATCCATGACGGTTCGCATACGCCGTATGGCGGCATGCAGTCCTAAGAAGATCGCTTCGCCAATAAGGAAATGGCCAATGTTAAGCTCGACAACTTGAGGGATTTTGGCAATCTCCGGAACCGTTGCATAAGTTAGCCCATGGCCTGCGTGCAATTCCAAACCAGCGTCATCGGCAAAGCGCACTGCCTCCCTGATCCGCCGTAATTCAGCCTGCACGCCAGCTGCATCGTTCTGCAATGCCAGTTCGCAATACCGCCCTGTGTGAATTTCTACAACATCCGCGCCAAGTTTTGCTGCTGCGTTAATCTGACGCTCGTCAGCTTCGATAAACAAGGACACACGGCAACCTGCAGTTCTGAGTTCGTTGACAAATTTCTGCAATCCATTCGCACCAGCTGCAACATCAAGCCCGCCTTCCGTTGTGCGTTCTTCGCGGCGCTCCGGGACCAGACAGCATGCATGCGGAATGTGATGTAATGCTATTCCCAGCATTTCATTGGTTGCTGCCATTTCAAAATTCAGTGGAACAGTCAGCTCTTCTTTCAAGCGTGCAATATCGGCATCTGAGATATGACGGCGATCTTCGCGTAAATGTGCGGTAATCCCGTCAGCTCCAGCATCCACCGCAATGTGTGCCGCGCGCAGAGGATCTGGATGCCGCCCGCCGCGTGCGTTGCGAACGGTCGCAACATGGTCGATATTTACCCCAAGACGCTGATGCACACCAATGCCACCTCTCACCTTCACTGCCCGGCTTCGCGCGGCAATTCACGACATGGCCTAATACTAAGCCGCAAAATTCTTGCTGAATTCGCTTATGAAAAGGTTGTCCTGTTAAAACGGTGCAATCGTTTCAGCGAATAAGCTCACACACGTTCGCACATAAGTTGCCGCACCAACTTTGTCTGGCAGTGTGCGCTTGAACATCATATAGCCCCTTTGGTTGATGGATGGTATAGCCTGCACATACCAAGGTAATTTCTCTTTTATTCGAAGACTCGCTTGACCTTGCAGACCGAAGACTGCCCGTGCAGCCCGGCAATGATACGGTTGAGATGCTCAAGATCCCAAACATCGACTTCGATGAGCATTTCCGTAAAATCAGATGCACGATTAATCATCCGCAGATTATCGATATTACCGTCCTCGTCGCTGATCACCTGCGCGATCTGCGCAAGCGAGCCGGGCGCATTCAAAGCCGACACGCAAAGCCTTGCCGGAAAACGCTCAGGCTTTTCCGGGTTAATGTCCCACGTCACATCAACCCAATTCTCACTTTCATAAGCGCGCAGCTTCGGGGAATGAATCTGAAAGATTTTGATGCCGCCGTTGGGCACCAAAACGCCGACAATTTGGTCGCCGGGAACCGCGCCGCCTTCCTGAAAGCTGATGGGTAGATCTCCCCTAACCCCACGAATTGGCACGCCCATCTGCCTATTTCTGGGAATACTTGCAAAATTACCCGCATTACCAGCCAGTCTCGGCAGATAAAACTTTAGACCCATAACGCGTGAGATATTAAACCAACCGTCTTGATACTTTCTCTGGTCATGGCGATTACGCGGTACATAATGCGGACGTAAAAGCGGTGCAGCCATAACCGCGTCCGGTGCAATACCTTTCATTGCATCCTTGACAGCAAGTTCGCCGCGACCGACGGCAATCAGAACCGCATCAACACTTGAAACAGAATAACGTTCAAGCGAGTTTTGCAGAAGATCACTGGAAAACGTCATGCCAATTTTCTGACAGGCTGCCGATAATAAACGATGCCCGAGTTCCACATACTGTTGCTTCAGCGCCCCCCTGGCAGCGCGCCGAATGGCTGCTCGTGCCCGGCCGGTTGCTGCAATCCGCTCCCAGGCAAGAGGTGGCGTCCGCCCCTCTGTGCGCTGGATGTGGACTTCATCGCCATTTTGAAGGATCGTTGAAAGAGGCAACTGGCGTCCGTTAATAATAGCACCAGTCGCTGAGTTGCCGACATCTGTATGTACCGCATAGGCAAAATCAATCGGCGTAGCGCCACTTGGCAAGACAATTAAACGTCCTTTAGGAGTAAAGCAAAACACCTGATCTTGAAATAATTCAAGCTTGGTATGCTCAAGAAACTCTTCCGGGTTGCCTTCCAGCAACATTTCAACAAGATGCCGCAGCCAACCATAGGGACCGCTATCCTTGTCAACGGGACCCAACACCTGTTCCTTGCCTGTGGCAGACTTATAATTTGCGTGTGCCGCAACACCATATTCGGCAATCTGGTTCATCTCAGAGGTTCTGATCTGCAACTCAACGCGCTGATGATGCGGGCCGACGACAGTTGTGTGAAGCGAACGATAGCCGTTCAGCTTTGGAGTTGAGATATAATCTTTAAAGCGGCCGGGAACGGCACGCCAGTTTGTATGCACAAGGCCGAGAACGTGATAGCAGTCCGGAATGTTTTCAACGACGACCCGGAAGCCATAAATGTCGGAGAGCTGCTCAAGCGAAATCTGCCGGTTCTTCATTTTCTGCCATACGGCATAGGGTGTTTTGCGCCGTCCTGACACACGTCCTTGGACGTTTGCTGTGGTAAGCTCCTGCTCCAGTTCAGCACAAATCTTACCAATAATTCCCTCATTGCGCAGATGTAGCGCAGAAAGACGTTCGTTAACCGCGTCATAGGCTTCAGGATGCAGCCAGCGAAAGGCGTGATCCTGCAGTTCCTCCTGCACAGCGCGCATCCCCATGCGTCCGGCAAGCGGCCCGTAAATATCGAGTGTTTCGGTCGAAATACGCTTGCGGGCCTGAGGTTTGACATGTTCGAGCGTGCGCATGTTGTGCAAGCGATCTGCCAGCTTGACTAGCAAAACGCGAATATCACTGGAAATCGCAATCAGAAGTTTCCGGAAATTCTCGGCCTGCTGCGCTTTCTTGGTTATGAGATCGATGCGCTTGATCTTCGTCAGCCCATCGACGAGAGCTCCGATTGCAGGCCCGAAAAGCCGATCAATTTCTGCACGGGTTACAGCCGTATCCTCTATAACATCATGCAGCAATGCAGTTGCAATTGTCGCATCATCCAACTTCAGATTGGTTAGAATAGCGGCAACTTCCAATGGATGACTGAAGTACGGATCGCCGGAAGCGCGCCTTTGATTAGCATGCGCCTTCATGGCATAAACGTAGGCACGGTTAAGCATGGCCTCATCCGCCCCTGGATCATAGGCCAAAACCCGTTCAACTAGTTCGTATTGGCGCATCATTTCGCAGCTCCGCGCTCTGATGACCGTATCACAACAATCTGGATATCTGTCCAAACCTGTCAAAATTTATAGAAAACTTTTATAAGGAAGAGTAAAGTCTCTTTCTGTTTTGGATGTGCCTGCCACTGTATGATGTTTTTCATTGATGAGCCCGCAATTGGACTGCACACGACAGGCAATGTGCAGCCCAATTGCGGCGTTACCGTATGACGGCAGCTAATGACGAATAATGTGTATGTATGTTGCCGGGCAACTTACAGAACTGGCGTGAGCATGCAACAAGTGCGCTCTTCCTTCGCACGAATTGGATGCACCAGTCGAAAGGCACAAGACCTAACGCCCTCTGCTGTTCCCGTTGCCGTTGCCAATGGCGGCCGAAGGATCCGTTGGCGTCAGACTTTCCATGCCACGCAGCAATTGTTCCTCGGTCAGCACGTCAACGATTGTATCTGAGGATTGATCATCACGCCCCAGGATTGGACCCCGACGCTCAGAAACAAGCACTGGTGCGGCCACTTCCTCGGGCTCGTCGACCTCAACATTCTTCTGAATGGAGTGGATTAGTCCCTCGCGCAGATCATCGGCGGCAATCGTTTCCTGCGCGATTTCACGCAAGGCAACGACCGGATTTTTGTCATTTTCTTTGTCCACGGTGATAGGGCTGCCACTGGCGATTGAACGCGCTCGGTGCGCAGCTAAGAGCACTAATTCAAAGCGGTTCTCCACTTTATCAACGCAATCTTCAACGGTAACGCGGGCCATGACGGTGCTCCATTGGTTAAAAGGCGCAGTAAATTGTTAGTGCGCCTTGTCAAGAAATTGCGAAAAGTTTTTAAATAACTAATTGCAAATATACAGCATTGCATCAGAACATGTCTTAATCAAGACAGCCAGAGCGTGAAGGGTAAACGGCATCATAAACAAGTATTTCTCCAACTCAAGGCTGGGCTGTTATCCCGTTTAAGATGGTAGTTGGCTAAATCCTGTGTTAGATTAGCAAAGACGTGCTAAGGACACTGTGCCTCTTTTATGATTACACAAGCCCGTTAATTGTCTCAAATTTTAAACATGCGCCTGAATATCGCATATAATGTAAAGAATTTATGAAAATGTTGTGCGACATTAAGTCAATCTGTCTGTCGCAAATACTACTTTGTGTAGTAGATTATTATATATACGTCATGTATGTATAGACCTGTGTTACTTGAAAGTATTGCAAAGATCATAGATATCACTACTTACACAGTCAAGTCAGATGAAATCAGGTTAAAACAAATTTCAGCACATTTGTAGTCCATTTGTAGAACACAAGTCACACCACCAAAATTAACCTTTGCTTGAGGTGTTTAATGCATTTTTATCAATCCGAGAGAATTGCGCTTTTCGTTGATGGCGCCAATCTCTACGCAACTGCGAAGTCTATTGGTTTTGATATCGACTACAAGCGTTTATTAAAACAATTCCGGCAAAAAGGCCACCTCGTACGCGCACTTTATTACACAGCACTTGCGGAAGACCAGGAATACTCTTCAATACGACCGCTGATCGACTGGCTTGATTACAATGGGTATACCATGGTTACCAAGCCGACCAAGGAATTTACAGATGCAAGCGGTCGCCGTAAGATCAAGGGCAACATGGATATTGAATTAACCGTGGATGCAATGAAGCTTGCCCCGACCCTGGATCATATCGTTTTATTTACAGGCGATGGAGATTTTCGCGCCCTGGTGGCTGCGCTGCAGGAAATGGGTAAGCGCGTAAGCGTCGTGTCCACATTGCAAACCCAGCCTGCAATGGTTGCAGATGAACTGCGCCGTCAGGCCGATCAGTTCATTGATCTTGCGGATTTAGAGGACGTTATCTGCCGCGATCAGGACATACGACCACCTATTGGCAAACAACCGACAATTCCGCGCAGCCCGAGCCGCGCCCCTCCTACAGGTCCAGTTCGTTTCGAAGACATTGCTGACGACTTTGCAGATAACCTATAACATCCAGCAGCCTCTGATTGGCTGAATATATTTATTTCAGCCAAAAGTGGTACGCTTACTCAAATGGAAATTGTTCCAAACGTCACACCCGAGCCGGATAAGGCGTGCATGAAGTGCGTACGTCTGGCTGAATTCCGAATGCAATCGCAACGCGCAAATCCGCATTGGTTCAATGGTGCAGTTGCCTCTTTCGGCTCTGAAACTGCGCGCCTTCTGGTGGTTGGTCTGGCTCCAGGTCTGCAGGGCGCCAACCGCACCGGTCGCCCGTTTACCGGCGATTATGCGGGTGAGCTTCTTTACCAGACACTTGCTGATCTTGGCTTTTCAAGCGGCACCTATGCCGCCCGTCCGGATGATGGGCTGCAATTGATTGACTGCATGATCACCAATGCAGTGCGCTGTGTGCCTCCGCAAAACAAGCCGACGGCAGCCGAAATCAAAACCTGCGGGACTTTTCTCGCCGCTCGCATCGCAAGTTTGCTACATCTCAAGGCCATCGTTGCCCTCGGGCGCATTGCCCACGATGCAACGCTGGTTGCTCTGGGCCAGCGCAAATCACAATTTCAGTTTGCGCACGGTGCCTCTCATCCGGCAACCGAAACACTACGCATGTTCGACAGTTACCATTGCTCACGTTACAACACGAACACCGGACGCCTGACACCTGAAATGTTCGCAGATGTCTTTTGCGCTGCCAAGCAGTATCTCGATCGACATTAAAACCTGCTCGCGTATATGCTTGTGCTTGTGCGTGTGAACGGCTCAGCCACGGCCGCGATACGGTGCTACACCCTGGTCAGGAAGCCACACTGAACTCGGGCAATTGCCGTGCTGCCAGAAAACGTCAATCGGGATGCCGCCGCGTGGATACCAATAGCCACCGATCCGCAGGAAATGTGGCGCAAGAAGCTCGCAGAGCCGCTTGCCAATCGCAACGGTGCAGTCTTCGTGAAAAGCGCCATGGTTGCGAAAAGAACCGAGAAATAATTTGAACGATTTTGATTCTACCAGCCAGGCATTCGGCACATAGTCTATGACAAGATGAGCAAAATCAGGCTGACCGCTGACCGGACACAGCGACGTAAATTCCGGCGCGGTAAATCTTGCGACATAAAATGCATCCGGATGCGGATTTGCGATGCGCTCAAGCAAGGCTTCATCGGGCGAAGACGGCAGTTGAGACTGGACACCCAGCTGTGTCAGCGTTTTGTACTCACTCGCCACGCGGGGTACTCTCCCAAATTGTTAAATTAAAATCTGCACAATGGCTTGATAGTTTGCAATATCTCTTGCTGATCAAACCAATATTTTTTCAACGCCAATGCTTTTGATGACACGGCCTAGTGATACAGACCACTAGTATTAAAACGCAGAATGGCGATAGTAAATGATCGTTTCTCCTTGATAGGCGTACCCGAGATCACGACGCGCAATCTCCTCCACAAGATCCGGGCCCGGAGGTTCTGCAACCAGCAAATCCACGTGGCGCTGCAGTTTGGCCTGTACGGCCTCAAGACTCCTGATCTCGCTATTAAGCTCCACTGAACGCTCGATCAATATTGTTTGAGCCTCAAGTCCGTACCTGCCTTTGATCGCGTTGTGAACGAAGTAAAAAGACAACGCAACGCAGCCAAGCAAAACTAAAAAGGGCTGCAGTGACTTCCTCATACGCCGATCCAAAAGTAAGAAACGCACCACTGTTATCCTCAACATGGGATATTGGTAAATTACCGCAGCATCTTTAAGCGACGGTAAATTATCCCGCGATAATCGAGAATAATTCCGCCCTCCGATTTCTGGGTCTTTTTCCTTTGCTCATGACGCCCTTCCTTGATCAGGGCTGTTCAACGCTGCTCATTGATAGCGGTAGGCCAGTAGCCTATTGAA
>CAWUIN010000080.1:0-12869 GCA_963922535.1 uncultured Hyphomicrobiaceae bacterium
CGATCTTGGCGATCAGCGCGCCGAGATCGGGCGGCTCAGTCATATCCAGACGGCCAGAGCGATCTTTGGCGGGCAGCCCCCATGGATTGCCGGATTTGCAAACCAGGCGCCGCTCGCTTGCTGTTTCATCGAATGTCCAGCCGCCTTCGCCATTGGCATCGGCAGCAAAAAGCTGCATCGACACCACCTGATCGACAATGCCGGGGAGTTCGCGGCCAGCCTTCGAGCCTTCCATTTGCGGTTGCCAGGTTGTGGTGCCGAATTCGTCTGTGGACTTTTCAAGAACGCCAACGAAGATCACCGTCTTGCCACGGGCATGCTGAAGATGCTTCAAGGCCTGAATAACCTCGCGGCCGAGAAGGCCGTAGGCGCCACGTACATCCGGTTTGCCGGTACGTTCGGAAAAAGCCTCCGGCTGCTGACGGGCATAGGCCATGGCCTGGCGGGTAAGATCGGTGATCGAGTCAACGAAAATGATGCGTTTCGTTGCAAAGAACGCCTCTATGCCACTGTCGCGATGCTGGGTTTGCAGCCAGGTGTGATAGTCGCTGCCATACCAGGAGTGCGGATGCTGTGCTGGATCCGGCCCGCCGATCAGCACGGCCAGATCCCGGAACTCTGTGAAGCTGCGTACCGGGATTGAGGCGCCACGCCAGTCCTGCACGGACTTCATGCCGGCCTCAAGATCAAGACAGACCGTCTCTTCGGCGGGCAGCGTTTTGAGCAAGGTCGTCTTGCCAATGCCCGGAGGGCCGAAAATGGCCAACGAGGTTTTGTTTTCTGCAGCCGACAAGCGCTCGTCGGCAGTAATAATACGGAAAGCCATACCATTCTCCGTGTTTGAATTAAAAAGGGGGCAGCGGCGGGAGTGACCGGGTGCCGAAGGGGAACCTGCCCAACGTTGTCGCGTGGGCGTCCCGCCGCTGCGCATTACCGGTTTCGTAACTCGAGCCAGCAAACGAGTTCTGCGATAAAAAGAGCTTGGGTCAGCGCGCGTCCTCCCTATCGGCAAGCAGGCTGCCCAGCGGAATGGGAGTGCTCTGCGGCTTGCTGCGTGCGACGGCGACATAAGCGAAATCATCCGGGCCAATGCGCACTTGGATGAGATCGACGAGGCCGGCTTCGCAGGCGCGATAAGCAGTTCTGGCAAGCGCTTTAACTTGCTGGCGTTCCGCTTCTGGTAAGGTCGCGGCTGTCATGTCGATCCCAAGAAAGCCACGGTGATATTCAAAGCGATCGCCGGGCGCGGCCTGGCCGACCCAGGCGCAAAACGCGACCTCAGTGCGAAACGGCACGACGCGGTCGTCTGCATGATCATTGAGATGGAGCATCATGCAGCCTCCGCATCAGCTTCGGCATTGCTGCTCCCAACACACACTGCCTGACACAGCCCACCCAACGCCGATGCCCGGCGTGCGAGCTTGCGATAGAGTTCCAGGGCTTCTTTTTTGCTTTTGAACGGCCCCACCTCGTTCACCTCGAGGGCGTCAATCAGAATCACAAAATACTGCCGGCCGCGCCTTGCAATTGTTAAATCCAAAAAAGCTGTCGTGTTCATACCGAACTCCTGGTTTGTGAAGATGGAGCCTTCGTGCGCAAGGCAAACGAGGGCAATGGCGCGTTCCCGCACCTGCTCTGAGTTCAATTCTATGTTGGGCTCTCAACTGATCCGGCGCGCGCAGGCTGATGCTGTTTCGACATTGTCAGCGCGCTTGGTGATCTCCGCTTATCGTGCCGAAGATCCACGTGAGGTCAACTAAGTAATTGATCTAAAATAGGAAAAGGAAATTCTGCGTATTCCTGCGTATTTCTGCGTATGGAAAATGTGGATAACCTGTGGAAAACTTTGTGCGGATCATGCCGGGTTTGGTTAACAACAATCCCGATTGGAATTCGGCATGGTCATTTTCTCACGTCGCAGGCTTGCTCGGGATGTCAGCGGTGCTCATGCGGGTATGCTCACGCTCATACGCCTCGATATCTTCCATGCGATACAAGACCCGGCCGCCGATTTTGATGAAGCAGGGGCCCTCGCCTGACCAGCGCCGTCGCTCAAGCGTGCGCGGGCTGATTTTCCAGCGCTTGGCGAGTTCGGTTTGATTGAGGTATTTAGGCTGCATCCAGATCTCCTGTGAGGCGTTGTATTGAAAGGAGAATACAGAATGCTGCTGGGGGATGTCGTCGGGATGCAGAATGGGATCAGATAACGCCCTGAAAACAGGCATTAAAGCGTGGCGGGGGACGAGATTCTACTCCTGTCCCCTTCACGATCCCACTGCGTAGTCGTACTGCATGTCAGAAACAGCTGTCGTTCAAACGATAATCGCCACGTCGATTTGATTTGATCAGTGATCACCATTGCTTCTGCGATTTGAAAACGTCTGACATCTTGAGGCTTTTGGAGCCTGCAGCCAACAGAACCGCCTTGCCGTCTTGCCACGGTTGACCATTACGCGCAGCCTTATGCAGCGCGCGCACAACTTATGCTTGTATTGGGCCAAGGCGGAATTGATGCCCGCCGCAGTGCACCTCGTGATAACCACGAAATGCTTTGAAGACAGGTTGCATCGTTACAGACGTTGCAGCAGAAAAACCTGCCTCAGTTTCAAAGGTATCTCGTTCCTCACGCCTGAGAAGCAGATCTCCAATCATCACAAAAATCGGATCAGCTTGGCCATAGACCGTTGCAAAGGGGGCATGAGGCGTTCGGAAATCTCTGATGTGGATTTCGCCGTAACGAAAAAGTTGAAAGACGTCGTGGGCGTGCAAATCCAGCAAACCGCTAAACCAGCTTCGCTCATAAGGTATACGGAACCGCTCTCCGTCTTCAGTTTCCCTGTCGGCACTAAATTCAAGCATTACATGAAAGACGCGCACTGACAGCCGGAGCTTATCGTTCTCGGCCAGATAAATCAGGTCGGCCTTGGTTATAGGCCAGCGGTTAAGAACCTCTGAAATCGTAAAATACTCCTTCTCGATCTCCATGTGCAAACCCCTTACATTAACTGTACAGGCTTTGTTTGAATTCTCGACGCGGAGGATAGCTGCGCTTGGTCCTTCCCAACCAACGCCAATGCTCATGCATACAGGGGCTGAAGCAGGATGAATGATCAGGGAGGTTAACCTGCTTGCCTTGAGCTCGTAATATACCAAAACATTACAACTTAGAGTGGGTTAATGAACTCTATACGGTGAGGTTCCTGCTGGCTTTTTCCACAGGCATGAAAAGGGCAAGGGTCAATCGAATTGTGGATGCCGTTCTGCGTGCACATAGATGACCTGGGTTCAGCGCCGCCCAAAGCCCTATGCCGGTAGATTTTGTAAAGGCAACTTTGTTTTTCCAAAATGACAGCTTTCAGGGGGAGACTGTCCCTTGAGCATAAGGCTAATATGTGGTTAATAGTCGTTGGATATGAAGAATAGAATATGTATCTATTGCTCAGGACTGTGACGTCCCTTGATCTCATGAAGGAGACGTTTGTTGGGTGCTCGAAGCCTTGCTATAGTTCTATCGAGTTGAGGTTGAAGCGCCTTCAAAAGCGGAACTATACTGCTTTTATGGCTCGGACCAGTTCGCACCACTTGGGCGCATCCATTTTGCCGGGACCGAGACAGCCATGAATTGGCGGAGTTTCATGAAAGGCTCACTCTAACCGGCTGAGCGAGCCATCTTTGAAATTCAATAAGTGCGAGTTGTAATATGGTGTAGTGCTTAATCTTGGAGAACTTATGCCGCAAATCGTCATCGCTTCATGTCGCGCATATCCGGAACTCTCAAAATCGAACCAAACGCTCGCAAATGCATTAGAAAACTCTGGCGCAAACGTTACCAGTCACCCATGGAATGCCTGCGACCAACAGCCGTTTGCTGACGCTGACCTCATCTTCCTTCGGCAAACCTGGGACTACATTGATGATCCAGGAGGTTTCGCATCCTGGATCATATGGCGGCAACGAGCCGGGGCTAAGATCTTGAATGCTCCGGATTTAGCTATCTGGAATAATGACAAACGGTCACTCACTACTTTGCCCGATTTGGGGATCCCGGTGCCAATAACGATCCCCATTCATACCGAAGAGTTGGGAGGCTTAAGCGATATTCCAACGGAGAAGATTGTTATCAAGCCTGCATTCGGAGGCAGTGGTATCGGCGTTGAACTGGCAACCAAGTCGACCTTCGAGGACGTCATGGGCAAGCTTAAGGCCCAGTATCCAGGTCGCAGGTGGTTCGCGCAAGAGTACCTACCTGAGATCTCAAATGGAGAATGGAAACTCACCTGTTTTGATGGAAAAGCCCAGTTTGCGGCACATCTTATTCCGCAGGCGGGTGAATTTCGCGTCAATACTCGTTTTAAACCTCAAACCATCATTGCATCACCGCCGCTATCTGCAGCAAGGGCGGCAGAATCGGTCTCAAGTTGGCTAGGTTGTGATGCGCTTTGTTTTCGGATCGACGGTGTTATGCGTAATGATCAGTTCATTTGCACCGAGTTAGAGCTGACCGACCCTGACTTGCATTTTCATCTGGCGGATGCGGTATGGTCCAAAAGACTCGCTGCCAGCATCCTGAAATCGTTATAGAGCCGAATGTATCTGGGATGCAATTAGGCCATTGGAAATTCTGTTCAAAACAACGCTTCCACTATGTTTGGCTTGATAGATGTTATTCAAAGTCATGCCAACTTTGTGAGTGAAAGCAACTACGGTACTGCGCAGGAAAAGCAGGAAGCATGGCAAATTTTCTTGCATTGGTCTGTTCTTTGGGTATCTTCCGGCATTGAGCTTCGAGGATCGATGCTTGAGCCCGCTGCAATTGGCTACAAAGTGCGACAACACATTGGGGGATTTTGAAAAATTTAAGAATGCTTAGCGGAAAATTTCACAGGTCTTATAATTATCAGACAAAGTCGTCACTTACTCTGACAATTCTTGGGGGACAAAAAAGAGGCTTCAATTCTCAGTGTTTGTGTGATGGTGACCGTGATGGCTACCACGAGCATGGGCGTTGTAGCCGCGAACTCTTGCATAGATCACTCGTTGATGACGTGTAAGGAGCGGCGTGGTCTCAAGATGTGCATTAAGATGTATGGCTCTCAGGCGAGCGCGTAATTGTGCAGCCTGGCCTGTTAATTTCTCAATCAGTTTTGTTGTGGCTTTGCCGTCAGCAAAAGCCTGGTCTATGGCACGCTCTGCAAGCAGGTATTTTTCTCCCGTTTCTTGCGCTAAGCGTTTCATTTTATCAAAAATTCCTTGAATGCGGGCCCGTTGATCAGAAGTCAGAGCTAATTTGTCGGAGAATTGCAAAACGTGAAGCGGACCCGGGTATCCATTGAGTTCGGCAGATTTGGCCAATCCCCAACCTTGCCCTTCACGCAATGCAACAATGTCGTTCGCTGAGAGCGATTTTATCTCTCTTTTATCTTGTCCTGAATAAGCTCCTTGTTGCTTTGTGCCTGCCGCGAATACTTCGAATGTGAGGACATTCAACAAAATCAATATCAATAGAATAAAGCCGCCGACTGCACGGCTAACAATCATAGATATCATGCATGCAGAAATAGTAGTCATGTGATATGCCTTTGCTTTATGTTTATGAAGCACGAACGTGTACAAATGGGCATCTTGTGTAACCACGCGCCGATATCAAGTTGATCAACTCCATTTTGAAGCAGCTACGCAACTAACGCTTGCCGACGCCATTCTCGATCGCCTCGTCCACAACAGCTATCGCATGGAGCTGGACGGTCTATCCCTGCGCAAAACGATGGCTGGTGCGCAGATCGAAACAGGAACAAAATGCAATGGACTTGACCAAACGTCAAGATCCTGGCATCAACCCAAAGCCAACGGTGTGGCTGGTCACCTTTTGTCGGATGCTCCAGAATCCTGGCCAGATGTTATCGGAATGCTTGTCCGGATAAAATCGGAATCGCCGACTGGATACTCCGGAATGCGCACCGTGGCGAAAACAATTCATACAAATGCCTACGCGCTTCTCATCGACCGCATTATCAAAGCGCGTCTTGAGGCAGGTCTATCGCAGCAGGCTGTTGCAGATCGCATCGGCAAGCCACAGTCCTATGTGGCTAAAGTCGAGCGCATGGAGCGGCGTCTGGATGTGATCGAATATTTTGAGCTTGCCGAGGCGATAGCCTTTGACCCGATCCCTCAGATTACAGCTGTTTGGAGTGAGTATCAGGGACAGTAGATCGCCCGGCGCGCGTCAAAGCGATATCGAACCAGTTGTCATTTAGACACACTCCGCATCCGAAGTGAGCCTGGCACACGCAACACCGAGGCATTCCAGGACTTTTCGCTCAAACAGTCGGCTTTCAGGTCTGGACCGTGCCAGCCTGCTGCGCTATTGTGATGTCAAAAATTGGTTAATTACCAACTGGATGTGATGAGGCATAGCTCACAATGTCGATGTTTCTTGATCTCATGAAGCGGACGGTTGGTGGGTGGTTAAGACTCACTGCATTTCTCAGAATCTATTTCGGCAGTGCCTTCGGAAGCGGAAATTGGATGTTATGATGCTACAGGCCACTTTTTCTGCAGAACGTGCATAGATCTCATCAACCGTTGCTGTATCAGAAAAGTCTAATATGCCGTGCGGTTATGAGAATTTATCGACAGTGGATTACACAACACGCCGTTGAAGTAGGTCATTTATCAAGCATATCGATCTGAGACGTCAGCGACTTCATAATGAAACTGGGCTCGTTTCTCCGCAGAGACCATAACATTCCTTGATCATGACTAATCATGCTGCTATTTGTTATGATATAACATTTCTTCATAATCTTGTTTCAGTGTAGTTGGAGAGAGCTTGCTAAGCGGTCGTGATAGCTAATTATACCTTTGGCATGAGCCGTTGAACTAAAAGTTTAGGCACTCCAGAGATGAGCGCTTTAAAATCATCGTTCTTGTGGTCGCAGCGCTAAAAAATCATTTTTGCAGACATCTATGAGAAATCCATGATTCTACCCAGCCAACGCCTACCAGTTACCGTTCTCTCAGGCTTCCTCGGAGCAGGAAAAACGACTTTGCTCAACCGCGTTTTGAATAACCGTGAAGGGCGTCGCGTAGCGGTAATTGTGAACGATATGAGTGAGGTCAATATTGACGCTGACCTTGTACGGGCGGACACCGAACTTAGTCGCACAGATGAAACGCTGGTTGAGATGACAAATGGCTGTATCTGCTGCACATTACGCGATGACCTCTTGGCCGAGGTGCGACGCCTTGCTGAAGAGGGCAGGTTTGATTACTTGCTGATCGAATCCACAGGCATCTCGGAGCCACTTCCGGTCGCCGCAACATTTGACTTTCGCGACTCCGAGGGTGCAAGCCTGTCTGACGTATCAATCCTCGACACAATGGTGACAGTTGTCGATGCGGTGAACTTGCTTAAAGACTACTCAAGCCGAGACTTCCTACGCGATCGCGGTGAAACTCTTGGTGAAGAAGATGATCGCACGCTAGTGGATCTGCTGGTTGATCAGATCGAATTTGCTGACGTCGTGATCTTAAACAAAGTTGCGGACGCAGGACCGGAACAGACAGACGCAGCACGTAAAATCATTCGCAGCTTGAATGCAGACGCGAAGATCATCGAAACTAATTACTCCGATGTGCCTGCTGATGCGATCATGGACACTGGGCTGTTTTACTTTGAGGACGCTCAAGAGCATCCCATGTGGGCAAAGGAACTTTACGGCTTTGCGAAGCATGTTCCCGAAACTGAGGAATATGGCGTTGCAAGTTACGTGTACCGGGCACGCCGGCCTTTTATCCCAGAAAAGGTAAAGTCTGTTTTGGAAGGTGATATGCCTGGTGTTCTCCGCGCCAAGGGGCATTTCTGGATTGCCACGCGCCCGGATTGGTTAGCTGAGTTCTCACTTGCTGGGGTGTTATCCTCGGTGGAGCCAATGGGAACCTGGTGGTCATCGGTACCAAAAGAGCGTTGGCCCGACGACATAAGAGTGCAACGGAACATAAAGGACAATTGGCAAGAGCCTTGGGGTGAGCGGCGGCAGGAGATTGTCTTTATCGGATCAGGTATTGACTGGCCTGCTTTGAAGGCCAGTCTCGACGCAGCGTTGTTGCCTGAGAGCGAAGCCGCTGGCCCCGACACGCTTCCTGACCTGCCCGATCCGTTTCCGGTCTGGCACCGCGATGAAGCTGAAGCGTAATAGGCGTGATGCGCGAAATGTTACATAGATGGTATTAGTGGAATTTTAATTGTTCGATGGGGCTGATGATCAGCGCTAACAATTGTACTTAGAGAAGCGTGGCAACAAGTTGATGATTATTGAAAATGACCCCCATTTTCTGGACATCAGGACCTGAGTAAGTTTCACTTATAAAGGAAATTGAAACGGCATGAAAAGTACAGGCAAAAACACCAAATTGCTGGAAGCAGCCATTGCGGAACGCATCCTTGTGACAGATGGGGCAATGGGAACGCTGATCCAGCACCTTGAATTTGATGAGGATGATTATCGCGGTGAGCGTTTTGCAAGCTGGAACCAAAGTGTAAAGGGCAACAACGATCTGCTTGTCTTGACGCAAGCGGACGCGATACGCAAGATCCACGCGGATTATCTCGAAGCTGGCGCGGATATCATTTGCACGAATACGTTCAATGCGCAGCGGATTTCCATGGCTGATTACAGCATGGAAAGTCTGAGCTATGAGATAAACGTAGCCGCTGCAGAAATAGCGTGCTCTGCTGCCGATGAATTTTCAGAGAAAACGCCGGATCAGCCGCGCTTTGTAGCAGGAACAGTCGGGCCAACTAATCGTACAGCCTCTATTTCGCCTGAAGTTAACGATCCCGGTGCTCGGAATGTCACATTTGATGAACTCGTTGAGTCTTACAGCGAACAAATTCGTGGCCTTATGGACGGTGGCGTCGATATCATCCTGATTGAAACCATTTTCGATACCTTGAACGCCAAAGCAGCAGGGTTTGCAACACTGCAGGTTTTCGACGACGTTGGGCATCGGCTTCCAGTTATTATTTCAGGCACAATCACCGACAGATCCGGCCGCACCTTATCAGGGCAAACGGTAGAGGCCTTTTGGTATTCCATGCGCCATTTGCGGCCGTTTGCAATTGGCTTTAATTGCGCACTTGGGGCCGAGCTTATGCGCCCGTACGTTGCTGAGTTGTCAGGCATTGCTGACATCCGCGTCTTGGCTTATCCCAACGCCGGCTTGCCCAATGTGATGGGCGAATATGACCAAAGCCCAGAAGAAATGGCTGGCCATCTGGGATCATGGGCAAAGGACGGAATTGTCAATATTATTGGTGGCTGTTGCGGATCAACGCCCGAACACATTGCAGAGATGCATGCGCGGGTTAAAAATGTAAAGCCGCGTATGCCGCCCAGCATTGAGCCGAGACTGAGATTGTCGGGACTTGAGCCGTTTGTTCAGTCTTGAGTGGCAAGGTTTGAGGCGACAACAGAGCGGGAGCGGGGCAGACAAAGCAACTCAGAAGTGCAAGGGCGGATATCAATGGAAGCTTCAGATAGGCCCGATTTTACTCCAGCGTCGTCGCCCATTTTTACACCAACATTAACAGCTATATATCCTTTGCCATTCCACCATTTTACCTGGCTTATTGCGATCTACGCAATCGAGGTTTAAGCTGACGTATGTTAGGCTAAACTGGTGCATAGACGAGATTGGGCAATCTATTCTGAAAATGTTATTGATTATGATGGCTTTCAGCCCAAAATACCGGTCAGCTAAGGTGTTAGACATATGGTAACAGCATCATTTGCGAAGCTTCCTTCAGGGGCGGTATTTTTCGAGCGTTCAGAAAGTTTCCTTGGCTATGTCGAAATACCATTCGTCCCTCATATGCTACAGAAGTCTAGATGGCACTTTGATCATACAAACTCTTTATTCAGACGTTTGGTCGGCCAAAACGACCAAAAAGCATTACCGTTTGATGTCAGGAAACTACTTTTAACGCTTGCATCGTTACTGATGGGGCTAAGCTGCATGAAGCAAGCATGCTTGGCGCAAGGTCCTCCGACTATTACCGAATATGCAGCTTATGTAGGAAACGCTGAGATCGTACCGTTCGGTCGCTTAGTTATCGACGGCTACAGGTTGACATGTGGGCGACGCCCTACGGTTCTTGACTCTACCCTCGATGACTATGGTGCAGCTTACCCTGGATTTCTGATCTTGAATCCCAATCTTATTGCGCAAGTTCCCACGGCCGTTAAACTCTGGATCTATTCGCACGAATGCGGACATCAGTTCCGTGGTCCGAGCGAAGAAGTTGCCGATTGTTTTGCCGTGCAGCGGGGACGCCGCCAAAGATGGCTGACAACCGAAGGATTGGATAAAATTTGTAAGTTTATCACTCCTGCACGTGGCTCTAACATGCACCTACCCGGCCCAGAAAGGTGTAAGGCTATGAGAGAGTGTTATGCCACAAAGAAAGTTTATTGATGTGAATTAATGTCATAAAGCAGTTGTGCTGACAACTTTGTGGCGATTGGCATCACGTACTCTATTGCCTTATTTGATTCGCGTTGGAACGCTCTGCTTGACGGTTGAGAGCGCCGCAGTTCATACAAGCTGTGGTATAGATGCTTGGAACGCGTCGGCAGCGTATTTTTCGCAAGGTATATTTATGGTTTATGGCTCTTGTAACATGTTAATGCCATCTGGAATTGTAAGCGGCGCTGTCGGAGGCTTGTAAGGGCGCTTGGGCATGGTTGCAAGCGTTACCAGCATGAGACTTGCAGCAATTAGCCAGCTTCCAAGAATGCGCTCGGCAATCGTGAACCAAGGGTTTGCTCCAATCCCTTTGACACGGCTCACCAAAACAATTGATGTGATGACGACTGCCATGCCGCCGGTACTGCCCGCTGATAAAAACCAGCCCGAGTAATCGTCGCCCGGGCTCTCTATCACTACGGAAAGGCTGAGACCGAGGCCACAGATTGCGCATACGACCGGGACGAGCCATCGCCTTACGCTCAACGGCAAGAGAAGGGCGCCCCCCGTGGTCAAGGCCATGGTGGTCGCAACGATAGGATATCCTAAGATGAGCAAGACCGATTGTTCATCGGAGAAGATAATGGTTTCTGCCCATTGAAATCCAAACCATAGAGTTGATATGAGCACTGCAAGGTTGGCAGCAAGCGCAACAGGACGTTCACTAGAAAGGACAAAACCGCATGCAGTAAGCGGCAAGAGAAGACTGTAGCTCAAGGCGGGTAGCATGAAGCCGTTGCTGACATAGTCCGCAATTTCTTCTGGAACCAAAAGGTACATGCCAGCCGTAGTGATACCTAAGACGATGGCAATAGCGAAATAGATTGTATCGGGAGAGTATCGCGATGAACCGCTCATAGGAAGAACGGACCGAGCGCGAAGTATAGCCCCATCATAGCGATCACTACGCCAAGAGCTTGCGAAAACTGTCCCTTCCAAAGTCGCCCAAGCATGAACCCAATGCCAATGCCGGCGATGTGGATAAGGCCGGTTGCTACGACGAAGCCATTGGCATAAGATGTCGGATCAATCGCTTGTGGAAGCTCGGCTCCATGAGCGTAGCCGTGGAAGATAGCAAAAATAGCGATGAGCAGTAAAGCCAGCCACTCCGGCGCTTTCCAGGCGAATGCTATTGCAAGCCCCAGGATAAAGACTGACAAGGCGATTGCAAGTTCGACGTGAGGAAGGACGAACCCGCTCATACCGAGAACGCTACCCGCAGCCATAATAAACGGGAACGTAATTGGTAGAGTCCAAACATTACGCCCGCCCATCTGCGCCCCCCAGATACCGACCGCAAGCATCGCGAGCAGGTGATCTATGCCGACAATCGGATGTGTGAAGCCGCTCTGAAATCCGCCAAGCTCACCGCCTATCAGATGAGCGAATGCTGGATCCAGCATGAGACATGAAAGTCCAACGATTAACAGAAATCGCCAGGATATTAACTTACAGCGCAAACTTCTATCTTTGAATATTCCCATAATCAGATATAACAATTCAAGGTTGGCAGATCTCAATTGTTGTTTGAACTAACTACACTTTCTTAAGTAGCAGTTGCCCTTGCTCACATCGTTTTGCAAAGCAATAGCACGTTCTAAAAATACCTGTCGATGAGATGCCCTGGCAATCATCTTGGCTTTCTTCATTTTATTGCTTTTTCTCAGCCTCCCCACCGATAGAAAGCGGTTCAACAAGGTCGCCGGCAAAACCTAGCGGCGGGATACGGCCCAGGATGCCCGTTTGCATCACCTCCGGTCGTTCAGGCCGTGCAAGAAAGCCGTTACATTCGTCTGCATAGGCGGCAGCCACGGAAAGACTGTCGTTGGCATGCAGCATTGGGTCGAGATCGCCAAAGAGATAGGTGAAGCGTCCGAGACCTGAGAGCGCGATGGTGCAGGGGCGCTTGCACTGGCTCATGCAATTTACCCCGCGCAGGTGAACGCCCAGAGACGCAGCCCTGCTGTTCGGAAAAACATCCGCTACAGCGCGCGCCAAGCGTCGACCACCCCGCTGGTCGAGGTCGGTGTCGCGGTCTTCGCGCCCGTCGCGGCAGCGCAGGCAAATAGATAATGTCAGTCCGTCGTTACTCATTGTGCGTGCCTTACTAAAAGACGGTAGCAGATTATTACACCCAAAAGTCCCACAGCTTAGTTGCGTTACGCCAGTTTCCAAGGTCCAACGTGCCGCAGTGATAAACTTCGATCGTAATATGTACAATGCCTAAGTTACCCGGCACACATAATGCACTTTATGATGCGTTCAAACACGACAACACGGGACGCACTGACGGGCTCAATGACCGTTTAAAACCGACATGACGTGTGCGCAAATCTACCGAG
>CAWUIN010000081.1:0-12520 GCA_963922535.1 uncultured Hyphomicrobiaceae bacterium
CTAGTTCTGTCCGGGCTGGTTTTATCCTGGCCTGACCCATTCCAGGATTATGTTCGCACTTGTGGGAGTTAGAAGTATCTTATGTCCGGCAATCCGAACACCCACAAGGTAAATCGTACTCAGCGGACGCATGCTCTCGTATACAAAATGTTGTATATCGCAGGTTTTGCAGCAGCAGGCGCAGCCACGATCTGCATCTGTTTGATACTTACATATCGCTTTGTTAACCCGCCACTTTCGACGCTCATGGCAGCTCAGGTTTTGACTGGCACCACAATTCATAAAACCTGGGTTCCACTGGAGCGCATATCACCACACCTCGTGCGTTCCGTTATCATGTCTGAGGATGCTCAATTCTGTCGACACTGGGGAGTTGACCTGGGAGCTATCTATGAAGCCATTGAGCGCAGCCGGCAAGGCGGCCCCATCCGAGGCACAAGCACAATATCGATGCAGGTCGTCAAAAACCTCTTTCTGTGGCCACAGCGCAGTTACGTACGCAAAGCACTGGAGGTTCCGCTGGGCGTTACAGCGGACCTCGTCTGGTCCAAGCGACGCATGCTTGAGATCTACTTAAACATTGCAGAATGGGGGCCAGGCATCTTTGGCGCGGAGGCAGCCGCACGCTATTATTTTAAAAAACCAGTAGCCCGCTTATCGCCAGATCAGTCAGCGCTTTTAGCAATCTCACTCCCAAATCCCCGCGCACGCCGCCCAAATCGTCCCAGTCGCCTTATGAAGCGGCTTGCAGCACGCATCATCACGCGCTCCAAGGTCGCCGATAACTATATCCAATGCCTGAAAAGCTGATTTACGGGGCATGCAATAGGTCGCAAGATCATACAGTCAGGACAATCGGGCACTTGCGTTGACGCGCCAAATCCGGCCCGTAAAACTCGCCGCACAACAAGCCAAGACAATCAAGGTTTCGCACATATGGCAACCCGTATGACCGCATTTGAATAGCAGCTTGCCTGGAGCACTATTTCTGCTGTTTAACTTGTTTCTGCAAAGGATCATCTAACACATCGCAGAACCACGGCGGAAAACGGAATTGTCAGAAAACCCCGAAGAACAGGACAGCGGACATAGCCTGGGCGTTATGCTTGCAGCCCTCGGCCCCTTTGCGTTTGGTTATTTTCTCGCTTATCTGTTTCGCGCGGTAAACGCGATTATCGAGCATGACCTGGTTGCTGAGATCGGACTTGGCCCATCGGAGCTGGGGCTGGTAACGGCAAGCTATCTTGGCGCATTCGCGCTTTTCCAGTTGCCGCTCGGTGTCCTGCTGGACCGCTTCGGGCCGCGCCGCATACAGTCTGTGCTGGTTGCCATCGCCGGGATTGGCGCACTCATCTTTGCCGCCGCCAACGATGTCGCAACGCTGATTATCGGACGCGCCCTGATCGGGCTTGGTTTCGCTGGCGGTCTCATGGCTGGCTTCAAGTCGGTGATGCTTTGGATCAGCCCGCCACGCCGGGCACTGGGCAACTCCCTTGTCATGTCGGCCGGTGCACTGGGCCTGCTGGTGGCGACCGCACCCATGGAGATCTTAACGCAGGTGATCGGCTGGCGTCAGGCCTTCGTCTGTCTCAGTGGGATCACATTTGCCGCTGCACTGATCATTTTCCTGGTCGTGCCGGAGAGAAATAATCACAACGCTCCCCAGTCAATATGGCTGCAAATAGGTGAACTGAGGGGAATTTTTTCCGATCGCGCCTTTCTGGCACTTATGCCGATGCTGGCCTCGATGGCCGGCTTCAATATGGCTATTCAGACGCTATGGGCCGGGCCGTGGCTCCGCGATGTAGCAGGTCTCGACCGCGACGGCGTTGCCATTTATCTGATGACGATGGCGATTGCTTTTTTCATCGGGGTACTCTCGACCGGGGCCATTGCAGACCGCCTTATACAATCGGGCATCGGCATTCTGATCATTATGAAAGCGTTTCTGGCGCTTTATCTGGCGGCGCAAATCGGCATTATAATGGGTGTTACGAATGAACTCATGCCGTTGATCTGGCTGATCTTCGGTATGTTTGGCCAGGCAACGATCCTTGCCTACCCGTGGCTTGCAGCACATTTTGGTGCATCGCGATCCGCACGAGCGCAAACCGCGGCCAATTTTATAACTTTTTCCACAGCATTTGCAGTCCAGTTCGGTATAGGCGCCATCATCGCGCTTTTTCCGGGCACTCCTGCCGGCGGCTACGATGCCAGCTCCTACCAAGTCGCATTCGGGGCCATGTTCTGCGTGCAAGTACTGGCTGTTGGATGGTATTTTCTCAATTACAAGCTATTTCATTAAGCGAACACATACGACTGCTGGTTAAAGTTCCTACAATTCCGTCAGGCCGTGCGTAATGATCTTGCGCATCGCCGACGGCAAGGCCTTCTGCCTGAGGTCGCGGCGCGGCACCCATTGGCAACGGCCGGCATCCGCCCAGAACGTCAGAGCTGTATCGTCAGGTACAATCGCGCGGTACACATCTACCTCAAGCCGGAAGTGCGTAAAGGTGTGCACAACCGTGCCCGGCACATGCCACCAGTCGCACTGTACAGGAGCAACACGCAGCGCTTCACCAGCCGACGGCGGACAATCGAGCCACTCCGTCGATGGCACTTCCAGCATGCGCGCCAGGAGACCGGTTTCAGGCCGGCGGCGCACGAGCACTTGGCCAGCCTCAGATAACGCAACAAACGCCGTACCATAACGGACAGGACGTTCTGGCTTGGGCTGTTTGGCCGGCAGGCTTCCCGCGATACCGAGCGCATGGGCGGCACACCGTTTGTGCAGCGGGCAGATCAGGCATGAAGGACGCTTGGGCGTACATACCGTCGCCCCCAAATCCATCATCGCCTGGGCAAAATCACCCGCCCGCCTGGAAGGCGTCAGCCCACATGCCAGCTCCTTCAGGCGCGGCTTAGACTTCGGCAATGGGGTTTCAACTGCAAACAGGCGCGAGATGACCCGCTCAATGTTGCCATCGATTGGCGTTGCCCGTTCCCCGAAGGCTATGGCAGCGATTGCTGCAGCAGTATACGGCCCGATACCGGGCAGTTTGCGCAACTCCGCCTCCTGGAACGGGAATTGACCGTTGAATTCATTGGCAATGACAACCGCACAAGCATGAAGATTGCGCGCGCGTGAATAATAACCAAGGCCTGCCCAGGCCTCCAGAACGCTATCCTCCGATGCCGCGGCCAGTTCCAGAACGCCCGGCCAGCGCTTCAGAAAATTTTGGAAATACGGGATGACAACCTTCACGGTTGTCTGCTGCAGCATAATTTCACTCAGCCATACGTGGTAGGGGTCGGCCTGAAGACCAGGACCGTAGCGCCACGGTAAATCGCGGCGTTCCTTATCATACCATGCAAGCAATGCCTGCGCTGTATCAGCACCAGCACGAACCTTTTGTTGCATTCGCGCAACGGTACTCATATAGCGCCCCTCCATAGATTAAGCGAATCGTAGCATGATGATAGCGATCAAAAAGGATTCGGAAAATGGTGAAGGCGATGGTAAAACGTGCAAAACATTCCAAGCAGCGCCAGGGAGCTGCCGGCAGGGTGCGTGCGATTGGTGCGTTTGTGCCGGACCTGACAAAATGCGCATTCCAGAAATATGGATTTTCAACTGCAACGATACTGACGGACTGGCCAGAAATCGTTGGCGGTAGTTTGGCTGCAGCAACGCGGCCGGAACGCTTAAAGTGGCCACGCAGTCCCCACGCTTACTGCTCGCTCGAAGGGCACCAGCGCGGACGGGAGGGAGCCACGCTGATATTACGCGTGGAACCTGCCCTGGCCCTGGATGTACAGTACCAATCATCTGAGATAAAAGATCGCATCAATGCATACTTTGGCTACTATGCGGTTCAAGAGATACGCCTTTTGCAAGCCCCGATTGAAAAAGCAGCAAAGCAGCAAAATCGCGCCTTCACGGCGAAGAAAGAAAACGCGTTTGTTTCCGGAAACAGCAGTGAACATACAGCTTCAAACAACCTGTTGTCAGATGCCCTGGCACGCCTGCAGCGGCACATAATCCCAACCAGCATGACGACGGATGCTCACACACGTTATGATACTCAATATGCTGCTGAAAAAAATAATTTATCCAATTGAATTATTTATCGCTATGCACGGTTGGAAATTTGTCACTAAATGCCTTATTCCAGGCGAACGCACAGATTAATTCAAATTTCAAAGCAAAGTTTGCATCCCCAGGGAGTTTTTAAATTGTCCAAACTGTTCAATCTTTTGATTTCCGCACCTTCTCCTTCTGGCCGACGTTCATTTGTGGCAGGCATTGCTCTGCTTGCTAGCGTTGTTGCTCTTTCCACTGCGGTTCTCGCCACTGCAGTTCTCGCTCAAGGCACCATCGATGAAGTGCCAATCGATAAGCTCATGGCGCCAGATGAACTTTCCGAACTGAGCCTTGGTAATAAAGATGCCAAAGTGACAATCGTGGAATACATGTCGATGTCATGTCCGGCATGCGCCATATTCCACAAGACAACGCTGCCGGAGCTGAAGAAAAAATATATCAACACCGGCAAAGTGCGCGTTGTGATGCGCGAGTTCCCGTTGAACAATCTGGCGGCAGCCGGAGCCATGCTGGCGCGCTGCGCTGGCGAGGACGAAAAGGACGAGGACGGAAAGTCTGAAGCTAAATCCATCGCCATGATCGATGTTTTATTCGAAAAACAAAAAGATTGGGTCTCCGGTAATGCTCTTGACGAACTGTTCAAGATTGCAAAGCAGGCTGGTTTTACGCAGGATCGTTTTGAAGAATGTCTGCAAGATGATGATTTACTTGGTAAACTGTCACGCCGCCGCGATAAAGCCGACCAGGAATTTGGCGTTAGCGCAACACCCTATTTCTTCATCAACGGCAAGCGCCTGCGCGGCAAGAGCTTTTCTGTCGAAGCTTTCGAGAAAGTCATTGAACCTTTGTTGAATGATTCCTGATCATGAGCGGAAAATATTGCTATAGTGTAAATATGGTAGCGTTTGATCTAGCGTGAATTCACGCGCTGCACAGCAAGCAATGGGAGAACCTTTAGAGTGTCACGATTTGCTTTGGGTTTGGTTTTGCCAGTTCTGCTTGCATTGTCAGGCGGTTGCGCAAACAATGAATTTTTGGGCGCAGGCTTGCTGACTCCCACGCCGGATGCTGCAAAAAACAGCCCAATGCCGCCCAAAAAGCCGTTTAATCCTTTCGCCGATGCCAGCGGAACGGATATCAAGCTACGCAAAGTCATTGAAAATCCGACGATTGAACAGATTATGAAGCCGGGACCATTGCCGGAGATGTCGCTGGGCCGGGCCAACGCTCCCGTGACGATCATTAAATATGCTTCGCTGACCTGTCCATATTGTCGTGAGTTTCAGCTCAATACGTTCCCTGTCCTCAAACGCGAATACATCGATACTGGCAAGGTACGCTACATCCTGCGCGAGTTTCCGATCGGTTTCCAATCGGGAACTGCAACCATTGCACTGCGTTGTGCACCGCGCGACAAGTATTTCATCCTCTACGACAAACTGATGCGCCAGCAACGCAGCTGGGTAAGCCAGGAAGTGCGCCGTGAGCCGATTTTTAAAATTGCAAAGCAGGTTGGTTTATCACGGGAGAAATTCGATGCATGTTTTGAAGATCAATCGTTGAGTGCAAATCTCAACCAGATCAAAGAGCGCGGCCGCACACTCGGTATCATCGGCACGCCTAATTATTTCGTCAATGGCAAACTCTACAAACGCCGATTGACAATGAGCGACTTCCACAAAATCGTGCTTGAAGCTCTTGCCAAACCGGTTGCACGTGCGGATCAGGGCTAATCGGCTCATAATTTATATTAACAAAGGTTAGTGGGCCCCCTTAGCTCTCAGCTTACCTATGCATATCATCCGGCTCAGGCTTACTGGTTTTAAATCTTTTGTTGAACCAACCGAACTGCTAATTGAAAAGGGCCTCACCGGTGTGGTCGGGCCCAATGGATGCGGTAAATCCAATTTGCTCGAAGCACTGCGCTGGGTAATGGGAGAAACCTCCTACAAGTCAATGCGCGCGTCGGCCATGGACGATGTAATTTTTTCCGGCACCAATAATCGCCCACCTCGGAACATGGCCGAGGTTACCATTTATGTCGATAATTCGGATCGCCTGGCTCCTGCTGAATTCAACGACAGCGATCATATCGAGATCACACGACGTATCGAACGCGATACTGGTTCCGCCTACCGCATCAATAATCGCGAGACCAGAGCACGCGACGTCAAAATTCTCTTTGAAGACGCCGCAACCGGAGCCCGTTCGCCGGCACTTGTCCGCCAGGGACAGATCGGTGAAATTGTCAATGCCAAGCCTGAACAGCGCCGCCGCATCTTGGAGGATGCTGCGGGAACTGCCGGACTTCACAGCAGACGCCATGACGCTGATTTGCGGCTCAAGAGCGCAGAAGCAAATCTTTTGCGGCTCGGCGATGTGATCGGCCAGCTCAAAAGCCAGATGGACGGGCTGAAACGGCAGGCGCGGCAAGCACGGCGCTATAGTGAATTGTCAGATTCGATCCGCAAGGCCGAAGCCTTACAGCATTACCTTTCCTGGACGCAGCAGCAGCGGCAGGTCGATCGCGAAGAAGCGTCACTGCGAGCAGCCCTTGAAAGACTTGGGGCCGTCACAGCCAACGAATCCAAAGCCGTCAGGCTTGAATTTCAGATCACAGAAACCCTGCAACCGCTGCGTGATCAGGAAATGACGCGGGCCGCAGTGCTGGCACGTCTCCAGCATGCTCAAAACAGCCTTGAAAGCGAATTGCAGCTGGCTCAACAGCGCCAGCATGAACTGCAAGCCCGTGAAACGCAGCTCAAACTGGATCTCAAACGCGAAAGTGAGTTGTTTGAAGAAGCCAAGCAGTATTGTCAACGCCTGGAGGCAGATCGCCATGCCCTCGAAGCGCAACATGACGACAACGGCGGCAACGAAGAGCAACTCAATCGTGATGTATTTGAGAGTGAGAAAGTGCTTGCCGAGCGCGAGGCAATTGCAGCAGAACTTACCAAGCAACACTCTGAAATGCAGGCTGAACGGCGTGCCATGCAAAGCAGGTTAAAAGAGCGCATTGGCCAGCGCACCCGCCTGCAGCAGGAAAAACAGCAACTTTTGTCTGACACGAACAAAGTCAGCGCTGCAGCACCGAACGCCGAAAAACTCATGCTTATGCAGCAAGAGGCAGCTGCGCTCAAAGTGACAATTGACGATCTTGAGGAGCAGACGGCCGAAGCCGGACAAAGCACGGTTGAGGCACAAAACGAACTCGAAGCTGCCGAGATCGCCCGCGAGGCCACCCATGTCGAGATGCGCGAAATTGAAACCGAACGCAGAACGCTGGCACAATTGTTTGCAGATACCACAACAGCTGTTCCTGCACTCGTCGACCAATTGGTGGTGCGCAAGGGATACGAGGTTGCACTCGGCGCTGCCCTTGGCGATGACCTTGAAGCGCCAGTCGCCGTGGAGGGAAGCGTTCATTGGCGCCAGCATCATGGAATCTCCCCGGCACCGGTTTCGGCGGAGATGCCGGATGGCGTGGTCCCACTGACCAGCCAAGTCTCGGGACCACCCGAGCTGGCATGGCGCCTGGCGCATATCGGCCTTGTGGATGCAAAAGACGGGGCGGCAAAGCAACTGCAATTACGGCCCGGCCAACGGATTGTGTCATTGCAGGGAGACTTGTGGCGTTGGGATGGCCTGGTGGCACCGGCTGACAGCCCTTCACCGGCAGCCAAACGCCTTGCCGCTCGCAATCGTCTTAAGGAGCTTGTCAACCGCGAAACCGAAGCACATGCCGCCGCAGAAAAGGCGCAGGCGGTATCCGAGGCTGCACGCACAAAACTACAGACCGCCCAGCGCCAGGAGCGTACGTTAAGCCAACAACGCCGTGACTGCCTGAGCCGGCTTGCGACAATGAGCAAAACGCTTGAGGGATTGGAACGTGCAGCACGCGAAAGCGATGCCAAGCTCGCGACACTGCGTGACCGCGAAGCGCGCACAACAGAGGCCCTGCAGGAAGTTGAAAAAGCGATTTGTGCAGCTGAAAGCGAGATAGGCTCGCTGCCGCTGGAAGACCATCTGGACACCAGCATGCAGCAGGCCCGCTTGGCGGCGACCGAACAGCGCGATGCAGTTGGCGCCTTAAAAGCGAAACTTGCTGCTACTGTGCGCGAGCGTGCGCGACGAACGGAACAGATGAAGCGACTGGCAACAGATCTGGTGCGCTGGCATGAGCGCGCCGATAAGACAGAAATACAGATTACAACGCTCGAACAACGTCTCAGCGAGACACGCAAGGAGCTTAAAGAGGTGGAGAATTTGCCGCACGGGCTTGAGCAAAAGCGGCAAAAACTTTTACATGAATTGGTCCAGGCAGAAGCCGGGCGGCAAACTGCTGCGGACAAACTTGCAGAAGCAGAAGCTGCGCTCAAAGCAGCGTCCCAGTCCCTGCGTTCCGCGCAGACTTCGGTGGCCGAACAGCGTGAGGTGCGAGTCAGGGCCGAAGTTCGGCTTGAAGCTGCACGAGGGCGAAGAGCCGAAATTGTCAAAGCAATCGAAGAGAAGTTTGCCATGACGCCGGAACAAGCGCTTAGCCTTTCCGGCTATAACAAAACGGACGACCTGCTGCCCGAATTGACAGATACTGAAACGCGGCTGACACGGCTTAGGACGGATCGTGATCGCCTCGGTGGCGTTAATTTGCAGGCGAGTGAGGAACTTGCATCGATCAATGAACAGTATCAAACGCTGGACCGCGAACGTGCCGATATAGAAGAAGCAATTGTAAAACTGCGTGCAGGCATTGCCAATCTCAACCGCGAGGGCCGAAAGCGTCTGCAAGAGGCTTTCGATGTGGTTGATGGACATTTCCAGGATCTTTTCACAACCCTATTTGGTGGCGGCGAAGCGAAACTGGAAATGATTGACGACGATGGGGACCCGCTAGCCGGAGGTCTTGAAATTATCGCGCGTCCGCCTGGCAAAAAACCGACAGCCTTGTCGCTGCTGTCTGGTGGCGAGCAGACCCTCACCGCATTATCGTTAATTTTCGCTGTGTTCCTTACCAATCCTTCGCCAATCTGTGTCCTCGATGAAGTGGATGCCCCTCTGGATGATGCCAATGTCGATCGCTTCTGTACGCTGATGGAAAAAATGGCGGCAGATACAGATACGCGTTTTCTTGTCATCACCCATCACCCGATGACGATGGCGCGCATGGACCGTTTGTTTGGCGTGACTATGGTTGAACGTGGTGTCAGCCAACTTGTTTCGGTTGACCTGGCTGCTGCCGAAGGCATTCTCGAAACAGCCAGTTGACGGGACAACAACTCTGTGACGTCGCATTATATTTTGCGCGCAGATTTTATCTTTACCCACGCACGACGGGCTCAAGTGACGTTGCAAGGAGCCGCATTTGCTGATCACTGGGTTGCATTTGCAGTTGTGTGTCAAACCACTCCGTTACGAGTTTACATACTTTTTCGGCGGGAGCTGATGACAATGCCGCAGCATCCGAAAACATTTCCAAATCCGCTTCACTCCACCCCCGCTTGAGTAGCATCTGTGCCAGCGCATTAAAGTCGTTGGGCCCTGGTTGCGGATATTGCGTGTTAGTATCGCTATGATTTCGTAGTGCAGAAACAAAAGCTTGTCCCTGTGTTTCCAGAACCCTAAGATGACTGGGTTCATTATACAGAGGAAGAACGATAGGACTGAGTTCACCCTTGGATATAAACCCGTAACAAGCTCTGACATTCTGACTGGCAAGGTGCTGAAGGTTGAGCACAAAACTACGCGCCAGCTTCCGCAGTTCCTGCGGAGGGGCAGAAAGAATTTTATCAGCGTTACTCCGCCGCCAGTCCACAATGGCGTTTACAATAAATTCAAGACGTTCATCATCCGATTTTCCTTGCACCTTGAGTTTTTCAATCGACCCTTCCTGTAAATTTACCCATTCTGGATCGTAGCTGCGCAGTGCTCGCCAGAAGCTGGTCGACAAAAGAACCAGCTTTTGCGGTGCTGCAGGAATGGTTTGGTCCGTCAGAAAATCCGAAGACGTGGAGCCGGGCAAGGTGGCGTTGCCCGATTTCGAAGACGTAGAGGCCAAGTTCTGCTGCTCCTGGTCAGGTGTACCGGCAAACTCCGATACAATCTGGCTGACCAGGTTTCGGTTCGCATAGATCAGCCAGGCACTGAAACTTACACAAACAAATGATGCGAGCAATACAGCGATGATAACGCCGTACCGAGGCCTGCCCCCCACCTCGTAATCGTCATAGAAATCGTCATCTTCCGTCTGGTGTGGGTCAGACTGACCGGGGCGGGCCTGCTGAGCTGCTTGTTGATACGGACCGTTGCCTCTAGAATGTTGAAAACCAGCATGCGGCTGAGCTGGCCCGCGTCCACCAAAAGAATGCGCTGCAAAACCCTGGGCCTGTTGTTCGGGCTTATAAAACCTTGGATCAGGATGTTGGTGTTGGTGTGAGTGTGGGGGACGATTGGCTTGGTTAGCCGCGGAAGCACCTTGCATCGTGCCCATTTTGGGCCCAAAACCAAACTGAGGATGTTGCCCCCGCTTCCCTGCATCTGACATCGGATGGAATTGCTCAGGCGCCTCATTTGGGTGAACCTGGCGCGTCTCACCACGTTGCAGCGGTTGCTGAGAAGCAGGCGCTCGCCCGGCTGGCGCAGCGTTAGGCTGCGAGAATGATGGCTGTGAAGTTGGCGTCGCAGATTTTTCCGATAGAGAACCTTCCTGATGTGGCAGTACGCTAGCTGAAGCTGAAGTTGTGCTATGCTCGGCGACAGGGACTGGCTGATCTTGTGTTTGGGGTGCCGCTGTCTCCTGGAAATCTTCGAAAACTTCAGGCTGCTCATTTTTAACTGGAGATTGCCAGGAACTTTGCGTCTCGGATTTATCTTCCGAGATCGTTTGCACAGCCTCCTGCTCTTCTTCTACGAACGCAGGCTCTTGCTCTGCCACAGTTTCATGTTCACGTGACGGCGTTTCAACGGTATCCGGCGCAGGTTCTGCTGATGATGGAGCTGGAGGCGGAGAAGACGTTGATTCCTGCTCGGGGAAAACATCGCTCGCAAAAAGCCATTCCGGAAAACCGGCACGCCAGACAAGATCATTGGGCCTGAGATGCCCCAACTCCCTGAATTTTGCCAGTTCCGCGTCCGACAGGGGGCCGTGCTGTTGACCGTCGCGCGCTAAATACCATTCAATTGGAGCGTTTGATTCGGACATTTTACACTCTGTGTGCGGATATGATTACAAAATTGCAAGGCTGCGGCGCAACTTAGACCTAAAGAATTTTAAGGCGGCCTTATGTCTACAGTTCCTTAGCGAAGCAATGGTTAATAACAGGTAACCTGTTTCCAAAGCAATATAGCGAAAGCTTGACCTAAAACTGATTATGCCTTCTTCGGCAGAATTTTTTTAGTCACAACCGCCGTTAAGTCTGTTATCAGATAAATTGTGTGTTCTACAAGAAACATACGTGTCATATGTGTCTATGCTGACGGTCCATTGGCGGCGATTGGCCACATTCACCGTACTGTTCTCTGTTTGATCTGAGTTGATGCCACAGGCAGGTAACGCTATAACACGCGCCGACAAATCATGAAATGAAAACATACGGATGAAAATAATGGGTATCGAACGTACTTTTTCCATCATCAAGCCAGACGCCACGGCACGTAACCTGACCGGCAGGATCAACGCCATGATAGAAGATGCGGGCCTGCGTATTGTTGCGCAAAAACGCGTACTTTGGACGCGCGCCCAAGCTGAGAAATTCTACGAAGAGCACAAAGAGCGCCCGTTTTATGGCGAACTGGTGGATTTCATGACATCCGGTCCGATTGTCTGCCAGGTTTTGGAAGGCGAAGGTGCCATTCTCAAGTACCGCGAAGTTATGGGGGCAACCAACCCGTCGGAAGCCTATGAGGGAACGATTCGTAAAGAGTTTGCGCAGTCGATCGGTGAAAATTCCGTGCATGGGTCCGATGCACCGGAAAGTGCCGCACGCGAAATTGCCCTGAACTTCGATAATGCGGAAATTGTCGGCTGATAGACCAGCGCGCGCAGGATAAGCTGACGATGACACGGCGCTTGATCGGTTCCGGTTCGACGTTCGAGAGTGAGATCGGATATTCACGCGCCGTGGTTGATGGCGACTGGATTTTCGTGTCAGGCACAACCGGCTTCGATTACGCCAGCATGACGATATCCGAAGATATTACAGAACAGTGTGTGCAAACACTGCGCAATATTGAGGCTGTTCTGCGCGAAGCAGATGCCAGTTTTGCCGATGTCCTACGGGTTCACTATATCCTGGCAGACCGCGATGACTGGCCAGCATGCTGGCCGGTTATCAGGGACATTTTTCAAGACATCCGCCCAACGTCAACGATGTTTGTTGCAGGATTGCAGGATCCGCGCATGAAGATTGAAATCGAAGT
>CAWUIN010000082.1:0-12436 GCA_963922535.1 uncultured Hyphomicrobiaceae bacterium
TTATCAGCCGTTGCCGTTTTTGCCGCCGGTGGCCGGCAGGCGCTTGAAGACTTTGGTCGCTCCAGCCAGGGGCGCGGCGCGCAACTCTTGATCGAGCAGATGAAGCAGGGCTAAACCTGCCAAGGTTTACTGCAAGGTTGGCCAATGGTGCAAATAATGTTTCTTATTGCTGCGGCTGTTGTAGGCCTTGGCTTCCTGTGGTTCCTGCGCACACCGCCAGCGAGACTGGCCGGCCAGCTTCGCGTGCTTGCGATCGTCGCCCTCGGTGTCATCGCCTTTTTCTTGCTTATGCGCGGCCAGTTGGGCCTGGCGCTGACATTCGCAACGCTGGCACTTGGGATTATGTTGCGGCCCAAAAAGGCCCGCCAGCCTGATTTTTCAGGCCGCCGGACGGAAAAGACATCGCAGGTGCGCACAGCCTATCTGGAAATGGAACTTGATACCGAGAGCGGCGCCATTTACGGGCGCGTTCTCAAAGGTGCGTTTGCCGGCCGCGACATAACATCTATGGCACCCTCTGAACTGGCTTTGCTGTGGCAGGACTGCCGGTTTGAAGATCCACAATCCGCGCAGATCGTTGAAACGTACCTCGACCGTATTCATCCAAGCTGGCGGGAAGACGTGGCGCACGCCAGACCAGAAACCGATTCAGGCAGGATGACGACAGACGAGGCCTATGATATCCTTGGATTAAAACCTGGTGCCTCTGAACAGGATGTTCGCCAGGCTCATCGCAATTTGATGAAAAAAATGCATCCCGACCGCGGCGGCTCCAGCTATCTTGCAGCCAAGATCAATCAAGCCAAGGATCTCCTTTTACAAAACCTTTAGTGGTCTTTATCACTATCAACTGCGTTTCGTGAGATTAGGTTTGATTTTCCATTGCGTCCCGGCAAAGAACGGATCATTGGCGAGGCGACTTATGGGGCGGGGGCGCCACTTTATGATAGCGGCGTCGGCCTTGCCAAGCGTCCCTTTATCCAACTTTGTAACCAGCCCGCGGCGACGATGGTCTGCATCCTTATCACCACTGCGGGCGGCAAGGGCAAACCATTTGTAGGCACTGGCAAAGTCCTGTGAAACACCCAGCCCATTTTCGTACAAAATAGCGAGATTGTATTTGCTATCTGCAAGACCACGTTCTGCTGCTTCGCGGAACCACTGCGCTGCCGCGCCATAGTCTGTTACGCCGGCTTGGCCGCTAGCCAGAAGTACGGCAAGGTTATGCATCGCTTTTACGTTACCCTTGCGCGCCGCCCGTTCGTACCAGACCCTGGCCCGTACAAAGTCAACATCCGTCCCTTCCCCACGCTCGTAAAGTGCGCCCAAACGGTACTGGGCCAGTGGAAAGCCTTTAGCCGCCGAACGACTATACCACTTTATCGCTTCAGCAAAGTCTTGTTTAACACCCTTACCTTCTGCAAAGCGAACCCCAACTTCAAAACTGGCAGATGGATCACCATCGGCTGCAGCAATCCGGAGGGATAAGGGGCCGAGCGACGGCGCAGGAAGGCTGCGTGTTGATGGCGCAGCAAGAGCTTTGCGCTTTTCAGGCGGAACGAGCGATGCCGGAATGGCTGCTGCAACAGGGGATGATGGCTCAGTCAGGTTTGGTAAGTCCGTTATCGCCTGTGCTTGCTCATCCCTTTGATCAGGTTCTTGTGCAGTGCCTTGTGGTGTGCTGTCGCTTGGCGTCGCCACTGAAGTTATAGCTGGCAAAGTTTCGCCAGTTTGTTGGCCATCAGCGGAGTTTTGAACTGTATTAGCGTTCGGCTTTATTGTACCGGCCGGTTCTGCAGATGCGCTGACAGTCTCGCGTGAGATATCGTCTGGTGCAGGGGGAGTGTCAGTTGCAACGTTTTGGGGGGCTGAATCGCCCGGCAAACCTAGCATAATGCTTGTGGCACCAACGCCAATCGCAACAACTGCAATTATCCCGATTGCCAGGAGGTGACGAAATGAGAAGAAACCGAGATGGAATGCTTTTTCTGGACCATCTTGCTTGAAGGGACCTTGCGCCTGGTTCGTTGAGAAGCGACCGTAATATGTTACAGGTTCAGCCGTCTGGTCACGTTTTGCTGCGGTTTGCCGGCTTTGATCGCCTCGATGGACTGTGTGGCCGGGGGAGGTCGGCTGGGCAACCTGCGGCTGTGAAAATTCCTGGTTGCGTGTCGGAGCAGCGGTTGTCGTTTGATTGACAGCCGGCTTATGAGAGAGCGGCCGAACGGCACGAATCTGTGGCGCTTCGAGTTTTTCAATACGCTCCGCGATACGCGACATGCTTGCCTGGATCGTCTCGAGGCGCCCCGTGGTCTGTTTGCCTTCGCTACGTTGCTCCATGAGCAGATCGTTAACGATGCCGCGAAGTCCGGCCATCGCTTCAATGGTTACCTTTTCGTTTTCCTGCTTTTCGGACAGACGCTCGTTTATTTCGCGTATGGATTGCTTGGCAACATTACTGGCAACTTGCTCGGCGAACCGGGCCGGGTCGATCTCCTCGCGAGACGACTGCAATTCAGCTGCAATGGCACGGATACGCTTATCAGAAAAGCGATTTGCCAATTCCTGGATATCTTTCTCGATATCCGCAATGCGCGACATTTCAACCTGAGTTTTTTCCAGATGGGCTGTAAAATCAGCAAGGCTGTTTTGGATTTCCCTGAGCCCTTCGGCAACGTGATTATTGGCAAGTTTGTCAAATGCACCGCAAACGCGGTCTTCAAACTGCTGCAGCCGCCCTTCAATTGAAGAAAGTGAGTGCGGCTGCTGTTTCACCTCACTCAGACTGGCTTCCAATGTTGCTGCCAAACCTGAAAATTTGTCAGAAATCCAAGTACGATCGCCATCGTTCATCCCGCGTTGCAGTTGCGCAAGACAAGCCTGAATGATGGCGAATTGTTTGCGCAAATGATCGTTGTTAGCAGCAGGCCTGCACATGCTTGAGGGTTGAGCCGTTTTATCGGCCGCGACCATTGTTTTTTTGCCTGAAGCAACAGGAGCGCTGGCAGTAAACGTTGGCAATCCGCCCTCTCCCCTCTCATAAAGCCTAGTCAATTGTTCGGCTGCCGCGGCATCCCAGGGAGTGTTAAAATCATCCAGCAATGCAGCGTCTTCAATGGTTCGCGTATCCATAACTGTCTCACCGTCTGCCGGATGTTCGTTTTTTTCAACGCTGCGATCTGTGTCCGGCTCGTTGGTTGGGTCTTTATGTTCGCCGTGCTGCCGAGCCGGTTCTGACTTATGCTCGAACTGACGACGCTCAGAGGCTGCCACCATGTCGCTGATTGCTGTCATGATATGAGCCATATCGTGCGATGAAAGCTGGCGTGTTGATGCGGAGATCCGCCCTGCCTCGGTGGGCAAGCGATGAGCATTTAATTCCGACATGCTGTCCTCTGGAACATACTTAAGATTTTAAAATATGGACAGGAACACATCTACTCGAAATGCTTACAGGTTCATCCCTGAAGAGCGATACTGGTGCACGCTGTCTTTCGGCCCATACGCATGAACTTTTCCTGGGCCACGCATTACTTAAATTGCCGATTCGCGGTAAATTTATTCTTAATGCAAACCAGTAATAATTTGAAAATATGTATTTTTTCTGAAATAGTTTGGCATGTGATCTGGTTATGGTGCAGCAATATAACTGACGGAGCGGTTGAACGCGGGGTTAAAAGTTCATGCAGGCGCCGTTCCCCATGCAATAAATGCGGTGTTTTGATACTTGGGTTTACCGTATAGATAAGGCTGGCCGTCCGGTGTTATTGTGGTACCGCCCGCCGCCCGGAAAATCGCGTCGCCTGCCGCAGTATCCCACTCCATGGTTGGTCCAAACCGGGGATAGACATGTGCCTCTCCGGCCGCCACCAGGCAGAACTTCAACGACGAACCGATGGATACCGTGCGCACGATACCCTGGCTGCGCAACCACTGGACGGTGGCCGGATCACGATGCGAGAAACTTGTGACGGCGATGCGGTGTTCGCCCTCAGCGACGGCAACTGACAATGCGGCCTGATCATTACCGGTGATTTCCCAGGCGCCCGTCGCTACATCGCCGTAAAACATGCGCTCAAGCGCCGGTGCGAAAACAACCCCAAGCACCGGCGCCTGACGTTCGATCAATGCAATATTGACAGTAAATGCACCTTTGCCGCTGCCGCGCTTGAGAAAATCCTTGGTTCCATCCAGGGGATCGACAAGCCAGAAACGCTCAGGCGCCTCAATCCTGTGGCTTTCTGAATTTTCTTCAGAAATAATCGCTGTATCAGGCAGAAGCTCTTTCAAAACGGGGATAATGCAGCGTTCCGCCCTGAGGTCTGCCTTGGTCACGGGCGAGCCATCCGCTTTCATCTCTGGCTTATAACGTTTGTCGGCATAGACCTCCATGATTTCGGTGCCGGCCTTACGCGCAGTTTCAATCAGAGCGTCTTTGAGATCGGTGAATGTCACGTTGGGTTTGCCTTATGTTGTGGGCCGCCCTGACTTTATTTCAAAAGTCTTATCATCGTGTTTTATGTAATCATTACACCACAATGTCAGGAAATAAATCGGCTATGACGCAAATCATCCGTAAAAGTGAGCGAACCTATAACACGAAAAGCACCACGCCCATAGTGGTCCAGTCAACGCATATGCGGTGCAAGCCGGCCATTTACATACAGACCGTTTAAAAGTCAGGTAAACACAACGCCTAGATTTTTTCAATGGACTGTAAGTGCTTTATAAGTATTTGATCCTGAGGAACCCTGCCATGTCTGTAAAAATCGCCGATCGCCTCCATTCACCAGGGCCTAAACGTATGCTTGCACTGGATGGTGGTGGCACGCGTGGAATTATCTCCATTGCATTTCTTGAAAAAATTGAAGAAACATTACGAAAAAAATATAAAAATAATACCCTTGTGCTTGCGGATTATTTCGACATGATCGGTGGCACCAGCGTCGGCTCGCTGCTTGCCACCATGCTGGCGCTGGGATGGGACATGGCGAAAGTCCGCCGGACCTTTGAAACATGGGCTCCAGATCTTTTCAGCAGTTTCCTCAGGGTGGGCGGGTATGATGCCAGGACGCTTGCCAATAAACTGCGCGGCCTGCTGAAAGACATGCCACTTGGTTCTGATGACCTGAAAACAGGTTTAACAGTTGTTACCAAACGCTCGGACACCAACAGCGTCTGGGTTTTTGTAAATAATCCAGCTTCAATTTACTGGCAAGGACGCGACAGAAGGATCGGCAACAAGGACTATTTGCTGCGCGATATTCTGCGTGCAGCTACCGCTGCACCGACGTATTACAGCCCCACTGATATTACCCTGCATTCATCGCAAGAAGACGGAAAAAATATTGTTGACAAAGGGCGATTTATCGATGGGGCGGTTTCACCGCACAACAACCCTTCACTGCAAATGTTTATGCTGGCTTCTATCCAGGGCTATAATATGGGCGGCAATGGTAAGACCTGGGAACTCGGCCCGGACAAGCTGCTCATGATCTCCGTCGGCACCGGCAGCCATGTCACTGAAGTTCAAAAATCAAATCTCCCCTACAGAGAGGCCGTTGGATCGCTGCTGAGTATGATGGGCGATGCTGAGCAGCTCACTCTCACTCTGCTGCAGGGATTATCGGTGGCGCCGGAGGGAGCCGACGGTCAAGCGCGTCCACGCTGGCTGATTGATAGTGAAATTGGCACCATGGCAGACCATCTGATGGTGGGCAAGCCGCAACTGACATTTCAACGCTATGACGTTCCACTTGACGCAGAATGGTTAAACGGTGAGAAACCACGCGAAGATCAGACAGGCGTGCGCCGGGGCGAACACATCGAAAAAGCGCTCAAAACACACAAAATTCGGTTGCCTCGTGACTTGGATGACATGTGTAAACTCATCAATGTTAACGCAATGGCGAAATTGTATGCATTGGCACAAGCTGCAGCTGGGGAGCAGGTCTCAGAGCATGATTTTCCAGATGCATTCGACAGGCATGCCACGCCTGTTTTGAGTGGGCTCCCGCGCCCATCGCTCACCGTTGGTGTGACAGGCCATCGGCCAAACCGGCTTGCCATATCTTTTGACGCGCTCGTTGAGACATGCCAGCGTATTCTGGTCGAGCTGCCAGGCAATGACGGCACGCGCCTTGCGATTTCGTTATTAGCCGAAGGCGCGGATCGTGCCTTTACTGAGGCAGCACTTGCTTGCGGTTATGATCTGCACGCGTACCTGCCGTTTGCGCGTGCAGATTATGAGACAACCTTCGCGGACGCAGGTCAACTGCCGGCATTTCATGCGCTTCTTAACCGCGCCCAAAATGTGACTGAGCTTTCGGGGCAGCTCGCTTCTTCCAAAAAGGCTTACACAACCAGCGGTCAGGCGATTATCGATGAGAGCGATGTTATACTCGGTGTCTGGGATGGCGCACCAGCGGCCGGCAAGGGCGGCACACCAGAGATCATTGAGATGGCGCTTCGGTGCGGCAAGCCGGTGATCTGGGTCGATGCGAGCGGCAAGAGCGAAGCACGCATTCTCGCTCCCGGTGGAGAGGACACAACGCTCGATGCCGCCCAAGCTGCCGCCTTACCATTCAGCCATGATGAGATCGCCCGGCTTTTGAAAGCGGGGTGAGTTGAGGTGTTCCGGCTCAATCACCTCATTCATAGGCCCGGGTTGGATCGGAGTAGAGGCAGTAGGACAAATGGTAGGTGCTGCGATACTGGCTGTTTTTGCCGCGTTCGCGCCAGTCGATGACGCCGCAGTTGTCGGCCATAACTGGGCGGCAGCCAACGTTGACGCCCATGACGACGTAGTTTTTATCGGGCAGGCAACCGGGGCCAACCGTGCCCCAGGCATCAAGAAAGGCCACAAAAAAGCGCCGGTCGGGGCTCTCGGCATCGTGCACGGCCTGGACGTAACTGAAGGTCTGGTCATTGACGGTAATCTTGTTGCCGTCGCAGGCTTCACCGTAGGCATGGCGGCTGTTGCGAATACCGTTGCGGGTTTTACGGGGATTGTAAATACCAGCGCTGCAGTCAAGCACGGCGGACACAATCGCATCGCCATAGCCCGCAGCCTGGTAGCCGAGCGCGAATGCATGGGCGCGTGAATTCAGATATTTAAGCCAACTGCGCGCAACGCGTCTGCAGGGGCTGATCTTTAACTTACTGCCTGCGCAATCAGGCAGCACCATCGGTTCGCCATTGGCATGGCCGGCCCGCGATTTGATTGAAAGCCCGAAGTCGCTGGCATTGGCCATCGATGCACATGCGAGAGCGACCGCAATGGCAGATGTCAAGCCAAGCGCACGCCCCCACGCTACTGTTTGTTGTATCACAGGCCCGCCTCCTGTTCGACCAATTCCCTTGAAACATCACGATATGCTTTAGAAGCTCACCATAAATCACAGCATTTCGCGGTCATAAGATGACGTAGACGTCACGTCAGGCGGCCGCGGCGGCAGCCTTAGCCTTGGTTGCTGCAAAGGCCCAGTCCAGCCATGGTGTCAGAGCTTCGAGATCGGCGGCTTCGACCGTTGAGCCTGTCCATATCCTGAGGCCTGGCGGCGCATTGCGGTAGGCAGCGATATCGTAGGCAACGCCCTCCTGCTCCAATAGCCCGGCCAAGCCCTTGGCGAATGCGGCCTGGCTGGCTTTAGGCAGCCCGGCAATCGCCGGATCGACGATTTTCAGGCACACGGATGTGTTTGAGCGTGTTGCAGGATCGACGGCGAGATTGGCAACCCAGGAGGTACGCTGAACCCATTGGTGCAGGACATCGGCATTACGGTCGGCGCGTGCCATGAGTGCGCTCGCACCACCGGTGCGCTCGGCCCAGGCCAGCGTATCGAGATAATCCTCAACGCACAGCATTGACGGAGTGTTAATCGTCTCGCCGGCGAAAATCCCGCTGATCAGTTTGCCATTTTTTGTCAGACGAAAGATCTTTGGCAACGGCCAGGGCGGGCTGTAGCTTTCAAGCCGCGCGACCGCACGCGGCGAAAGCACTAGCATGCCGTGCGCCGCCTCCCCTCCCAACACCTTTTGCCAGGAGAACGTGAAAACATCGACCTTCATCCAATCAATCGGCTGGGCAAATGCAGCGGATGTCGCATCGGCAAATGTCAGCCCGGCGCGTTCTGCCGGAATCCAATCATAATCCGGGATACGCACGCCCGACGTCGTCCCGTTTGAGGTAAACAGTACGTCTCGGTTAAAATCGACGGCTGTGAAATCCGGCAGTACGCCATACTCCGCCTGCAACACCCGGCAATCTGCAAGATCGAGTTCTTTTTGCGCGTCAAGCACCCAGCCGGCACCAAAACTTTCCCACGCCAGCATATCCACACCGCGAGCGCCCAACATCGACCACATCGCCATTTCGAAAGCACCGGTGTCAGAGGCCGGTACAATGGCGCAGTGGTAGGCTTCCGGCATTTCCAACAGCGCCCGTGTTTTTTCAATGGCCAGCTTAAGGCGGGCCTTGCCCTCGGGGGAGCGATGCGAGCGGCCAAGATAGGCGTTGTCCAAGGCGGCGGTCGACCAGCCGGGCCGTTTTGTGCACGGGCCGGATGAGAAATGGGGATTAGCTGGTTTTACAGCTGGTTTTACTAGATCGCTCATGTCTCTTCTTCCCCAATCCCTCAAGTCCAGTCGTTTGTTCTCGCGTAAAGCCAGTGGAGACGGATTTTTTCACCCAATCCGGCAGGCCCGTTTGCGCGCGTGAGGCGGCGTTGCATCAAGAAAATGCATCTGCTCGACAAGGCAAATTTGCCCTGCCCAGCAGGGAGTAGCCGAAATCGGCTCACGTCTGCCAAACCGACGAGACGTCGCGGCCTGCATATCGGTCTCACCATATCTCACACACAGGCATCCCACTTTATCGACAGGCTGTCACGCCTAACCAGCATCGTCTCATACTTCAACATGCGGCCAATTAGCCACACTCGCGTTTGAAATGCCAGGGATTTTCATGGGGGATTGCGTCAGATGTGTGAATCAGATTTTGGCTATTCCTGTCGATTTTAATTAACGGGAGTTTTGACATCATGCAAAGCAACGCTGAAAGATTGAATAATTTACGATTGATGGTTGCACGCGTTCGCGACGGGAGGCTTGAGCGATTGATGCAAAGAGTAAAAAAGCAGCGTGAGCGCTCACAATCGCGTAATCGCGAAAAACTTTTCGAGCAAGCCCGCGAAATCGCCAAAACACGCCAGGCCACTTTATCAGCTAATTAACTTGCCCGTAGTTTAGCTTACCGCAGGCTAAACTCCTCATAAAGTAAGCCTAACCTACCCAAAAAATATCTTTTTGGGCCTATCCTAAGCTCTCCTGTCTATATCTTACGGTATGCCTTCAGCTGAGCCTCACGAGAGCGACGTTGACGAAATCGTGCCGCTCCAGAAGCCAGGAGCAAGGTATGTTTTGAGCATATTCCAGTATGAGCGCGCAAGAGCCGGGTTGATTTCTCCCAACGCCTACGCGCTGCAACTGACAGCATGTCCTGGAAACGGTTGTAGTGCGCTTAAGAAATTCCGTTTCCAGATGTCTTGGAAATTTTATCAATTTCACATCAAATTCAAAGAAGTATTGATGAGACTGCGGCATCGTTAGTTATTTAATCGCAAATATTTCACATCATAAATCACACGATATCACATACTCAGAAAATAGTTTGCGCTGAAATTCTAAGAGCCGAAGTCTTTTGATGTGACAGCTTTATTTTTTGTCTCTTCCTCTTAAAGCTCCAAGGAAACGCACAGCCAAGAGATTTGATTTTGTTTTTTCTTTGGGCACAGACTGCTCATTTACAGATACATCGATCGACGTGCCGTTGTCTCGACTAACGATCTGGACGCTGGCTTCTTCTGCGGCAAAGGCGTAGCGCGCAATTGAAAGACGATTTTTGTCCCGGCCCGACGCATAGCGATTGAGAGGAATCGCAAGATCTTGTGAAGATATGGATGCATCAACTTGCGCTCCGTCAGCGTCGACATCGGTCGCATCCAAACGATCTTGTAAGCTGGACGCCGCCGCCATACGGTCCTTCACAGAAGCAATGTTTTCTTCATATAAAGTCGCATCATGCTCAAAGGCTTGCCGTTGCTGTGCTGGCTCATTGGCTTTTGGTGGATTGCCATGTCTGTGAACAGGCGCTGACGCCTGTCTCTTCTCCTTGTCCTGAGAACTCTCATTCCTGGCTTTTCTCTGGATTAATTTTTTCTGCCTGTCTGATTTTGCAGCCTCACGCCCAGCAGCGCAATCAGGATGCTTGTCCTCGGATAAGACATTTTCCCAGGCATCGGATTGTGTTGTATATGTCGCCATTTTTCCGTCCTCACTCGACGTTTCTAAATGCGGATCCGAACTGAGAGCGATCCCGTCCTGATCCGTCGAGGTATACTCAGAAAACTCACGAACATTATCTTCTTGCGCATCCATTTTAGCAATCGATACGGCCTGGTCTTCAACAGAGTTATTTTTTTCTTCGCATTCAAGCTCTTGGCTTAAGGCTTCGGAAACTAATTCAACTGGCTGCTTTTCTATTCCAGCCTCTTTCGATTGGGGTGGAAGCAGTGGCACCCAAGCCTGCTCCGCCGGCATTGCAAGCGTTGTGGGAACGATCCTGTAGATCTGACGCTGTGCAAAATACGTCAGCTTTCCCTGCGCAAGGATCGCTGCCTGTTCAATCCATTGCTCTTTGTGCAATCGTCCACCGTCCATGAGCGAAGCCTTAAGATACTTCACGTCATGCGCTGATGCGCTGGCAAGCGCCGCAAAGCTTGAAAAGTTCAATGCTACGAGTATTTCATAATCTGCATCAGTCAAGCCTTTGATTCGGCGTAAATCATCTGGTTGATCGTCGTTGGCTGCGGTTTCTTCCAAAATTGGCTCTACAATTACAGAATTGGCGACAAGCTCGTCCATCGCAGCCGTTAAATGCCCTGGAATATCCGATTGCCCAACAACGGCACTAACGCGCTCTTCGGCATCACACGCAGCCTCGGTTTCATGCTGATGCGATGCAATCAGCACCGAGGCGGCGGGCTGGCTCAGCCCAGCGGTGCGACTGCATGTCAGAAGCGGCAGAATGCTCATTGCCAAATCATCTGCATCGTACAGCGCCTTATCGAAATCTTGATGGGTTATATCAAGCCCTGGATTTTCAGGGTTATCTGACTGACTGAATGCCTCGCCGGCCCGATCAGGCGTCTCCGGCACGTCCAGCCCCTCCGGGATTGGCGGTTCTACGGCACCTGATTGACAGAGGCGCGCCGCCTGTCCAATCCAATCCTGCTCATGCGGTACGTTACCAAGCTTCAGCGTCGAACTGATCACCGCGAGATCTACCAGCGTCCAACCTGCAATGTCAGCAAATGTTTTAACCCCCTGACTGCGCAATTGCAGGGCGATATTGCGATCGATGCCATCGATACGTGTCAGATCATCAACATCAGACTGAACACCGCTACCGCTGACAACGCCATCGGCACTTAACGCACTGAAACGTTCCGGTTGTTCTTCAGGGTGTGAGCCGACAAATGGCGCTTCGCGCATAGCGGGCTGAGGAAGGCCAAAATCGTCAGGCGTCTCAGCCTTCGTTTCTTCGTTGATTAATCTTTCATCTCCTGTTGCCGCTATCGGGCTTTTGAGCGGCTCCACCTCGCATTCATCATTCATAACCTCCTGCTTCATGGCTTCCTGTTGCGGGAGATCTTCGTTTGGCATCTTCTCCTGATGCTCTTTGCTCACTTCGAACTCTGCAACTTCCGGCTCTGGGGGAAAAGATGCCTGATCGGAAGCAGTATCAGTGTTGGCAACCAGATTGGTTAGCAAATCTATGGCGTCGAGGATCTTCAAGCGCGCCTGAAACAGACGATTATCGTCCAGTTCACGTGCAAGATTCTCGGGCAAACCAATTTCATGGATAATATCTTTTTCCTTACGATACGGCTGAGCTGCAACAAATTCTTGATATGCGCACCAGCTCGCATTGTCGGAAAGCAACTGTTCGAGCTGCTGCTTTTCGTGCAGCAAACCTCGAAGTTGTTCGGTTATTCCATTATTCATTGTCTTAACAATCAAAGCTTACGCGGTTTGTCTGAACCATCAAACGGTTTTTACAGCAATTCACCTTTTCGATGAGCATGCCACTCAGGAACTCCATCCAGGACGTGTCGTTAGTTAATTCGCATATGCCCTAAGACTTTTGTATTATGCACGATTAACAGGACTTTATGCAATAAAGTAGAACTGCAGCCTGCACGGCAACGGGCTTTTGGTTAATGGCACAGCTATTTTACGTTAATAATAAACACACCCCCGGGATCCGTTAACCTTTCGTGCGCATGGCTTATCGAACCAATATACGCTGTCTCCGCTCTTAGAGTCCGTCCCAATAAAAAACTAAGCATTTCTTAATCTTACAATTCTCCGCACC
>CAWUIN010000083.1:0-12300 GCA_963922535.1 uncultured Hyphomicrobiaceae bacterium
GTTAATTCGTGCTTCGCGCAATGGTGAGGCTACAACCATATTAAATTTCTGCGATACATGTCTTTCGATTATCCACTATATTCGTATTTGTGCTCCAAATATGTTCCTTGATTGTTCCTCTAAATGTTATGGCGCAAACATGGAAACTCAAAAAATCGCGACTTAGGCCGAAATCGCGATGTGGTGCTATGTAGTGACATCTGGCGGCACGGGATCCGGCAAAGCGGTGTCTTGAAACGATTACGTGCGGCTTGAATAATGTCATGCCCAACCGCTTCCGGGTAGCCACTTAATAGGCCGTGTCGTCGATTAGCACGCGAGAGCCGGTAATTGACGACACGGCCTAATCCTCAGATATTCAGATAATAATGCCATCGCATCTTTTACTGAGCGATCACGTCCGCACGCTGGTTTACGGTTGTAGCGAGGGATTGTATGAGGCTGCTTGAAATCGCCCTTGCGGGTGTGCATTCATCATCCGTGGTAAAACGCAAGTACAACGTGGGTAAGTCACCGAGAAATTGACGTTCGGTAGCACGGCGGATCACACCTTCTGCAACGGCCCCGTCGCTCCAGCGGGGCTGGCAGGCAAGCCGTTCGAGAAAATATGTTAAATCGGACCTGTAATCAGGATTATTCTGCGGTACAGCGCTTGCTGCAAGTGATTGCCAACGCGTCATCTGGTCAGAGTTTTTCCAATCCGCAGCATTTGGTGTTGCAAATAAAATGTCATTGATGCTGTCTGCAACTTGAATGCGTAAATCGTCATCATTTATCGATCTTAAGGTTTGCTCAAGCGTGTTGCGTTCAGTTTCGTCCATGGGCGCGATTTTCACCTCGCTCATATCCGCCAGTTGTAAAGCGTCGATCTGCGGTGGCAACGTCATCCAGATACTGCTTGAACGCATATCAACACCCAACAGTATGGCGCCGGTCATATCGGCGCCATCGAGGCGGGCCTGCCTGAGGCTGGCGGCGCTCAGATCCGCATTGCGCAGCACAGCGCCCTGCAAATGAGCGTGGGTGAGCAAAACGCCCTGCAAGTGCGCATTTGAGAAATCCGCAAACTGTAGCTGGGCGCCTGTGAAATCAGCCCCCTCAAGGCGTGCCACCAGAAAGCTGGCGCCTTGTGCCATAACGCCGGCTGCCAAATCAGCTTTGCGCAAGTTTGCATTGCCAAAATTTGCTCCCTGAAGGATGGCGAACTTCAAAAGGGTACCTTCAAGCGCAGCATTTTCGAGTTTCGCATGACTGAGATCAATCCCTGTAAGAAGTGCGCCGTTCAGATCTGCATTCTTGAAATTGGCGCCGCGGGCGCTGGCACAGTTGGCCTGTTCTCGTCCCTCGCCAAGGAAAAGTTCGGTTTCGTTTTGGCAGTTCAATCGAATACCGCGCAGGTTGGCGCCAACCAGGCTTGCACCATTGAGATTTGCTCCCGTCATATCCGCCTGACGCAAGTCGGAACGATCCAGTTCCGCAAAACGCAGATCGCGCCCGCGGAGTGAAAGCGATCGTTGCCCTGGTGTAACCTCACTGTCCGCCACCAGATCGGCATCCGAGACCATCAACCTGCGATGAAAGAAACCAAACAGCGATCCATCGGGACTATCCCAGAGCATCGGCAAGGAAAAACTGTATGCAGCGTGCAGGGACTGTGTGTCGTTAAGATCCTCCTGTTGTCCGGTAATGTACTGACGCCCCAGTTTGTCGAGTGTCTCGCCAGGTACAGTCGCAACGAACAGCGAGAACAATGCGACAGTGCTGAAGACCAGCAATGTGAGGATGGAAGTTATGGGATACGATATGCTTGCGCGCCAGAAGGCCAGGAAAAAGTTCGTCTCAACACGGGCAAGGAATACACCAATCAGGCCAAGCACGCTGATATCCAGTATAAGCGCTATCCGATGTGTCCAGGTAATTGCGACATCGTGATAGGGCAGGAACGAGAGCTGGATGAACAACATTAGCACGACGGGCAGGATGGCAAGCGTCATCCAGGACATGGAATGCAGAAACAGGCTCATGACGATGCTGCGATGCGAACCGGCAATGCCTTGCACAAAGAAGAAGTTGTGCAGTTCAAGACGAAGTGGATGCGTGCGGCGCAACGTCGGCTCCAGCTGGCGCACGGAGATATCGAACTCAAGCGTTTTGCGCGCCAGGAGAACGAGTTGCGCAAGCAAGCCAAGATGAAACAGCATAAGAAAGATAGGTGCAAACTGAAAGAACTGCACCAACGGGATCGGAACTCCCAGTATCGGGAGCTGCACATCCCTTTCAAGCAGCAGGTCCTGATGGCTGACGCCGGCGACCGCAATCATCAGATAAGCCATGATAGCCAGGAAAACCAACCAGGCCATATGTACTGTATCGCTTGACCGGTTAACAGCTTCGAGAAGCGAATATGGATTGACCGGGGTTTCCCCATCGTTACTGATGTGCACAATGTCATTCATCCAGGAGACCTCCGGATCCAACGATAATGTTAAGTTTTGCAAGCATAATAACCGACGCCATTAACACTGCTAAGACCACTCGATATCCCATTTGCGGACTATGCAACAAGTGTTGCTAAATTGCCCCAAAAAACACTATTGTCAGTTGCAGCGCGCTCTAATGCCCAATAAGCGACAAGTCTAGCGGCTTTGTATCACTTAAAATATCGGTTTAACCAAACATTTTAAGTGATGCAGAGCACCAGTGTGTATGCGCAGCAACTCTTCAAATGTCAAACGGTCGCACACCTACAGCAATCACATCGGGGCGTGTCGCCCTTAGCGAACAAAGCGTCGGAAACGGATTTTTCGTGTTAATGACAAGGTGTGTTCGAGCCTGTGGAGCGGGTTGCTCCATATCAGGCGAACGCACGCGTTGGGGAGAAATTTATCTCTTACCGAAAAGATCTGGCCGAAAATATCTGGCGAAATCGGCTCTCGTGTCTAACTGACGACACAGCTTAAGCTTCTTGGCATATCAGAGGTAGCGTATATGTGCCGTGCTATTGTTTGTGCCGGCATTTGCCTGTAACAACCAGAACAACCAATCGACACCATTCCAGAAAGTATGTGCGAGAGAGCATGGCAACAACTGAGCATGCAGAACTGGACAAGCGGCTTGTGGCAGCACGGCGTATCGCCGAAGAAATCGGGCGGCACCTTGACATTGATCTCTCCGTTCGCCTCTGGGATGGCAGCAGGGTACCGCTTGGCCGCGATGTTAAAAGCGATCTTGCGATCGCCTTCAACAGTCCAGGAGCGCTTTCGTCGATGGCGCGCTGGCCTTCGTTAGACCGCCTGATTCGGCATTACGCGCACGGCCGCATCGACATCGAAGGAGGGTCCATCCTTGAACTCGGCGAACGCCTGGGCGGCCAGGAAACGCGTCGGCAACTCAGGAACATAGACAAATTGTCGCTCCTGAAGTATGCCATGCCGCTTTTGCTCGGTGCGGCGGATAGTCCCAACCAAAGCCGCGGCTATCAAGGCGACGAGGTCGGCCAGCGGGAAAGCCAGCGCGATGAGACGAAATATATTCGCTTTCACTACGATGTTTCCAATGATTTCTACCGCCTGTTTCTTGATGAGGCGATGATCTATACGTGCGCATATTTCAAGGATTGGTCAAACACGATCGATCAGGCCCAGCAGGACAAGCTGGAGATGATCTGCCGTAAGTTGCGCCTCAAGCCAGGTGAGAAGATGCTCGATATCGGCTGCGGCTGGGGCGGACTGATCTGTTATGCCGCCCAGAACTATGGTGTTAAAGCCGTTGGTGTAACGCTTTCACAGGAGCAGTACGACCTTGCCAGGGAAACGATTGCCGAGCGTGGCCTGCAGAACCAGGTGGAGGTGCGACTGAAGAATTACTTCGATCTTGACGAGACCTTCGACAAGATCTCATCGATTGGGATGTACGAGGCGATCGGTGTCAGGGCTTATCCTACCTATTTCAAAAAGATACGCAGCATGCTTGCCGAAGACGGCCTATTCCTCAATCACGGTATCACACGGCGCGGCAAACGCAGACAAACCAGCTTTGCAAAGCGTCCCGAGCAGCGCGCGCTCTTGAAGTATATCTTCCCTGGTGGCGAACTGGACGACATCGGCAATACAATCCAGCACATGGAGATTGCCGGTTTTGAAGTGCACGACGTTGAAGGCTGGCGCGAACATTATGCGCTGACGACAAAGCTTTGGTGTGAGCGGCTGACGGCGCGCAAGGATGAAGCCATCGCCATCGTCGGCCCCGAGACTTATCGCATATGGGTGGCCTATCTGGCCGGCTGCTCGCTTGCTTTTACCCGCGGTTCAGCGCGCATTTTCCAGACCGTTGCCAGCAAAAGCGCAAAGGGCGCTTCACCTCTGCCGTCAACGCGGGCTGATTTGTACCGGACTTAAATGACGGCTGTCCCCTGGAATGGCCCATGATACAGACCACATATGGTCTGCCTCACTTAAAATGTCGGGATACGTGACCGAAGGCGCCCAAATTTTGTTCCTGCCGGTGTTGCGGCTCGCTTATGATAACTCGTATCACCTCACTCGCCGCGCCGTGGCAGAAATAAAATTTCGACGTCCTAACACAACATTTTAAGTGATACAGACCACTAGTCCTTTTATCGCGACAACATCAACCATATGAACAGCGTTGAGGCTGCCGATTACGGGGCCGAATAATTTTACGGCCGTGCGCGCAGCTTCGGTGGGCATACGGCTGGTGGAGACAATCATGAATTTCGATCATTATACAGACCGCGCTAAGGGCTTCATCCAGGCCGCCCAATCGCTTGCACTGCGTGAAAATCACCAGCAGTTTACACCCGAACATCTTCTTAAGGTGCTTTTGGACGACGAAGAAGGCCTGGCCACCAATCTCATTGCGCGTGCTGGCGGCAATCCGCAGCAGGCTTTGCAAAGTGCCGAAACAGCTCTTACCAGGCGCCCGAAGGTCACCGGTGGCGGTGGACAGCTTTATCTCTCACCAGAACTCGCCAAGGTTTTTGAGCAAGGCGAAAAAATTGCGCACAAGGCGGGCGATACTTTTGTAACGACAGAACGCTTGCTGCTTGCAATGCTGATCGAGACTTCCAACGAGGCAGGCAAGATTCTGGCGCACGCGGGAGTTAATCCACAAGCGCTGAACGGCGCTATCGAAGAGATTCGTAAAGGTAGAACCGCGGATACAGCGTCTGCCGAAACGGGGTACGATGCACTTAAAAAGTATGCCCGTGATTTGACGGCCGATGCATCGGAGGGACGGCTTGATCCAGTTATTGGACGCGATGAGGAAATCCGGCGCACAGTGCAGGTCCTGTCGAGACGCACCAAAAACAATCCGGTTTTGATTGGTGAACCGGGTGTCGGCAAAACGGCCATTGCCGAAGGTTTGGCCCTGCGTATTGTCAAAGGCGATGTCCCGGAAAGCCTGAAGGACAAGCGTCTGTTGTCGCTTGACATGGGGTCGCTGATCGCCGGTGCGAAATATCGCGGCGAGTTTGAAGAACGTCTCAAGGCAGTTTTGCAGGAGGTCACGGCAGAAAGCGGCCGTATTGTGCTTTTCATAGATGAAATGCACACCCTGGTCGGTGCCGGCAAGGCGGATGGCGCAATGGATGCCTCAAACCTGCTTAAGCCGGCGTTGGCGCGTGGTGAATTGCACTGCATCGGCGCCACGACGCTGGATGAATATCGCAAACATGTCGAGAAAGATGCGGCCCTCGCACGCCGTTTCCAGCCGGTCTTTGTCAACGAGCCGACGGTCGAAGATACCGTCTCAATCCTGCGTGGGCTGAAAGAAAAGTACGAACTGCATCACGGAGTGCGTATCACCGACAGTGCCCTGGTCTCTGCAGCCGTGCTTTCTAGCCGTTACATCACGGATCGTTTCCTGCCGGATAAAGCCATCGACCTGATGGATGAAGCTTCATCGCGCCTGCGCATGCAGGTGGATTCTAAGCCAGAGGAACTCGATGAGATTGACCGGCGCATCATTCAGCTCAAAATTGAGCGTGAGGCGCTCCTCAAAGAGAGCGATGCCGGCTCCAAGGACCGGCTGGGCGTTCTACAGGGTGAAATTGCCAATCTGGAGGAACGCTCAAGCATCATGACACAACGCTGGCAGGCCGAGAAAGCCAAGCTAGGCGATGCGCAAAAAATCAAGGAAGAGCTTGATGCACGGCGCACGGAACTGGATCAGGCGCAGCGTCGTGGCGATCTCGCAAAGGCGGGCGAACTTGCTTACGGTGTGATACCGGAATTGGAAGCAAGGATCGCCGCCATTGAGGATACCGAAGACACTGCCATGCTGGAAGAGGCGGTAACACCCAACCATATCGCGCAGGTTGTCTCGCGCTGGACCGGGGTGCCTGTCGATAAGATGCTGGAAGGCGAACGCGATAAACTTCTGCGCATGGAGGAAGAGCTTGGACGCCGCGTGATCGGCCAGAGGGAGGCGGTTGTTGCGGTATCGACGGCAGTCCGGCGTGCACGGGCCGGCTTGCAGGACCCAAACAGACCGATCGGCTCGTTCATGTTCCTTGGGCCGACTGGGGTCGGAAAGACCGAACTGACGAAAGCCCTTGTAGCGTTTCTGTTTGACGATGACCAGGCCATGGTGCGCCTTGACATGAGCGAATACTTGGAAAAGCACTCGGTGGCCCGTCTGATTGGTGCGCCGCCTGGCTACGTTGGCTATGAGGAGGGCGGTGTGCTGACCGAAGCCGTGCGGCGGCGGCCTTACCAGGTCATTTTGTTCGATGAAATCGAAAAAGCCCATACGGATGTCTTCAACGTGCTTTTGCAGGTCCTCGATGATGGGCGGTTGACCGATGGCCAGGGCCGTACGGTCGATTTCCGCAATACGCTCATCATTATGACATCGAATATTGGCGCCGAATACATGATGGTTACCCATAATCAGGAAGCCTCAGCTGGCGAGGTGCGCGAGTATGTTCTGGCTGAGGTGCGTTCACGATTCCGGCCTGAATTCTTAAACCGTCTTGACGATATCATCCTGTTTGAACGTCTGAAGCGTGAGGAAATGACGAGTATCGTCGACATCCAGTTGATGAGGCTTGAAAGATTGCTGAGCGAACGCAAGATCACACTGCATGTTGATGAGGCAGCAAAACAGTGGCTTGCAGACCATGGCTACGATCCCGCATATGGTGCACGGCCTTTAAAGCGCGTTATTCAGAGATACGTACAGGACCCGCTTGCGGAAATGATGCTGGCTGGCAGCGTTTTGGATGGTCAATCGGTTAACGTCTCACAAAAAGGTGAAAATCTGGTCATCAACGATAAAGAAGTGCAGGTGCGGGCAGCATGATTGGCTGACAGTGTATCCTCATTGCTTCCACCATTTCTTTATGGAAGACGACCATACAGTACGCCCTGTTCGTGCTTTAGCAGGGTGAAATTTGATCACCTCGCCATCCTCCTTGGTAAACTCGGCTGGCGGATTGGCGAGTAAATCGAACACCGCTTCCGAGGGACGGCAAAGGCGCACGCCTTTAGGCGTACACACAATCGGTCTGTTTACCAGGATTGGATGTGCAATCATGGCGTCCAGGAGCGCTTCATCCGTCACTTCTGGAGATAACAGACCAAGCGCCTCGGCGGGTGACTTTGTCGTTCTCAAAGCTGTGCGCGGTGTCAGGTCCGCTGCGGCAAAGAGGCCAAGAAGCTGTGGAATTGTCCAGCCGGTCTTGAGATATTCGATCACAGTCGGATTATCACCGGATGCAACGATCATCGCCAGCGCATTGCGCGATGTGCCACAATCCGGATTATGGTAGATCACTATAGCCATTGTTATCCCCCGATACCGCACGCATATCAAAGCTTTGGAATACGTGACGCCTGGTGTTTGGTGAAATGGGAGCAGGTACGATGAGAGTTTCCTGCATACTATTCCACCAGTCTGCAGAGCATTAGCCCACCGGAGGCTTTATTCAACTCACAAGTTCGTTTGCGAGAGAAAACAACAGACACCGGCAGGCATAAGAGAGGAATGGTACTTATTAGACTGCCGCGTCGCACAGACCTTCGACATATTCCCAGTGCACGAGATTATCGAAGAACGCTTCGAGATATTTCGGACGGGCATTGCGGTAATCGATGTAATAGCTGTGCTCCCAAACATCGCATCCGAGAATTGGCTGGGCGCCATACATCAGAGGATTTTCACCGTTCGGTGTCTTTGTGATTTCCAGCTTGCCTTCGCGAATAGCAAGCCAGGCCCAACCCGAACCGAACTGTGTGACGCCGGCCTGAATAAAATCTTCGCGGACTTTGTCATAGCCGCCGTAAGCCTTGACCAGCGCTTCAACTTTTCCGGGCAGACTGCTGCCACCGCCATTCGGCTTCATCCAGTTCCAGAAGTGAAGATGATTGTAGTGCTGGCCCGCCTGGTTGATTAACGGCTGGTTCTTTTCAGCATAGGCTTTTTTAACGATTTTTGTCAGGCTGAGGCTGGCGTAGTCGTTACCTTCAATCAGGCCATTGCCGGTTACGACATACGCATTGTGGTGCTTGTCGTGGTGGAATTCCAATGTCTCGTGAGACATGTACGGGCCAAGTGCATCGTAAGCATATGGCAGATCGGGCAGTGAAAATGGCATGGCTGTCACCCTTCTCAGAATATCATCGTGTGTCACGCGCTGGTGATTACTATTACCTAATGCTGTCGTGGCAGGAAAGCAAACGGTGCTTTTTTAAGCCCGGGGTTCTTATCGACGCTGTAGATATACTGGACAGGCTCACATAAGTGCATATCTGCGTACGTTAAGCTGAAAAAATATTGGTGTGTAAAAGCCAATTTATTGAAATGAATGCTATTTCCGGCTGCCATGCCAAGGCAGGTTCAGCACACGCACACCGCTCCTTCTATGAAGCTGAGTCAGGCAGCATCTATTTCACAGCAAAGCTCTTTACCTGATTTTAACCAAGATCAGTGCAAACTCCGCCAACTTTCACTTGAAGTTAAAGTTTAGAGTTGGAGTGAGTGCATGGGGTCTTTACGTCTGTTGGATTTAGGCTTGCCTAGCCCATATATGGCTGGAAGCTGGGGCCACGTACTTTCCTGTTCCGCTGTCCTCATTCTGCTTGGGTGTTCACATCACAATGTAAATACCTATGAGGCTTATTCCAGTTCCGGTCTGCGAACCGCAGCGCAGGGGGCAGAGCCAGCATCGCTGGACATTCCCATCGAGGTTGATGGCCAACCCGCGCAGCATCCCCCACGCGTAAGTCAGCATGCCGTTGACGACGACCCTTCAGAACCTTTCAGCCCGAATTATGGTCAGCATCTGCCGGTTGGGGCAGTGCAGGCCACGCCACTACGTGCCAGGCACATATGGCGCAAGCAAATGAGTTCTGCCAGAGTAAAGGCAATCATCTCACGCGCCGTAGCTGAACATGAACTGCGTCAGCAGGAGGCTGAAACAAGACGGTTTTAGCACGAAAATGCCGAGCCCTGGCAGGCGCGCAACTGGCTTTTTTGGCATCGCCCATTGCGTCTCGATCTCAATAGGGCCAAAGTTACTGCCATTTCCCAGGCTCGAAACACAAGCGCTTCATTTGTCGGCAGCAAAAGGCATGGTTATGAAACGGCTCGAAAACAAAATAGCTCTGGTCACCGGTGCAGCAGCCGGGATCGGTCTTGCAACGGCGCAACTGTTTGCGGCAGAAGGTGCCACCGTTTATCTGGCGGACGTCGCCGGCGAAGCCGCCGCATCTGCCGCGCAAGCCATAACTGAAGCCGGTCTAAGTGCGGTCGGCCTGCAATGCGATGTCTCAAAGGGGCAGGATATATCGGCTTTGTTCCGCACTATCGGGGCTGAGCACGGCCAGCTTGATGTGATCGTCAACAATGCCGGGCTCAATGTCCGCAGTGATTTCCGTCATATGTCGGATGCGGACTGGGAGGCTATTCGCGAGGTTAATCTCGACGGTGTGGTGCGCATCGCGCGTGATGGTTTTGAACCGATGCGAAAATCCGGCAATGCCTCCTTGATCAATCTGGCTTCGATCATGGGCCATCGCGGTCTTCGCCAGTTGGCCGGTTATTCGGCTACCAAGGGGGCTGTTTCCGCCTTGACGCGTGCCTTGGCCGTCGAATACGCACCGTTTGGCATTCGCGTTAATGCACTGGCGCCGGGCTTTATTGATACGGCGCTGACAAAGCGTGTTCTGCGCAATCCGATCATCAACAAAGCTCTCATCGACCAAACGCCGTTGCGCCGCTTCGGCGAAGCCGAAGACGTGGCCCGTGCCGCGCTGTTTTTTGCTTCCGATGATTCAGCCTTTATTACAGGTGCGGAACTTGCCGTCGACGGCGGCATGGCGGCTGGTTTGTAGATTTTGTAGACCACGGCGCAGGCAGGATGCGGGTTGATTTTTTATATCAGTGCCGCGAAATATCGAGTTCCCAGCTGTCGAATAGTTGGCTTGCCAGTTCTTCTGAGCGGCGGTTGATAAAGTCAGGCGTCCACTCTGCAATATCTGAAACCTGACGGGCCAGAACGTGGAATGTTGTGGCGAAGACGCGTTGTTTTTCCTGCAATGGCCTGACACCGGCGCGTTGGTTTTCTGCAAATGTGAGAACCACCAGATTGCCAAGGCGATGGGCATGCTGATCTATCGCTTTTTTGTCAGGATACATCGTCAGCCAGGGCGATCCCTGTGGCGGATTGCGTGGTAAAACGTGTTCCACAGTCGCCTGATCGCCGTTGATGGGGCCGCAGTCCTGTCCTGCCAGAATGGACAGCCGACGCAGCACCAGACGTGAATAGGATTTGTCGTAGAAAGTACGGCTGAGAAGATTTTTGCGGCTGAGATGTGCAATCCGCTCATCGATTTGTAAGTGCGGAACATCGGAAATAGCTCCTCCTGACACAATCAAATTCGTGATGCTGCGGAAACGCCGTTCTTGTTCTATGGGGTCGCGTCCAGCTATGCGCATCAGCCAGGCCAGGCGATCAAGCCGGCGAAAAAACGTAATAGTGTCCGAATGATCGGCACCATTGATTTTAATCCAGCTGAGGACAGGGGGAATCCAGTCTTGGCGTGGCAGCCATGACAACATATTGATATAGTAGCCGATCTCGGCTTTGCTCGCGTAGCAGCCAAGATCTGCATTCTGAATTGCGAGATAATATTGCGCGTAGGGCACCAGTATATCGCTGATGAAACTCAGATCGCTATCTTCAAGATTATAAAGTTCGACTAAATCCTGCTCGATCGGCTTTGCAGAAGTTTTGTGCGCTTTAAGAGCACGTATGTGACGAAGCAGAGACGTCATACCGTCCGCTCCAAGGCGGGCCTGCCAGAGGTCCCAGGTGCGGCCGGCTTCCTCCTGTACACTGCGATGCATCACAGTGATAATCGCAACCTTTGAACGTTCGCTGGCATGGAATGCAAGGCCGGTTGTCTCTTCGACCGACAACATTTCCCATGCTTCCTCCTCATCCACAACGATTTGGACAATAAGATAACAACGTTCAAGCAGGAACGCCGTCAATTTTAATTTGGCCTGTTCGGTAGGCAGATGCTCAACAATCAGTTCCGCCAGGCGATCGCGATTTTGCAGAAGATTACGTTCGCTTTCGAGAAGCCCGTGCATAGCTTCCTCGCGCTCGCGCAGCGTCGCTCCCATTTGCTGCACATAGGTTTTAAAGCATTCGACATTACAGGGCTGCGGTGTAACGCGAACTGGATCGCCTTCGCTGCCGGCTGTGCGATTGCAATGAATAAGCGCGTCCAGGCGCGCCTTGGTTGCCGGAGTTTCAATAAGATCGCGCAGAAGGGCAATGAGAATTGTGAGCGTTAGCGTGCGCTGGTGGCCGTCAATAAGTGCAGCCCACTTTTGCCCCTCAGGCGCAGCCAGCATCACACCGCCCAAAGCATAGCGCCCACGATTGCCTTGCGATGCGTCTATTATATCGCGCAACAAGCGCATTGCATGCTCTTCACTCCAGGCATAGGCACGCTGGAACCATGGCATGCGAAAGGTATGCTCAGAGCTGAAATGTTGCTCTATGGTGCGAATTTCGACATTGATTGGTGGCGGCGGGACATCTGTGTCTTGCTGCAATTCAGATTTACTTTCGTTGACCGTTACGCAAAATTTCATCTAACGTATAAATAAACCAGTCTCACGCTGTGAACGTCAACAAGATCTTGAAAGGTTCTAGTGGTCTGTATCACTTAAAATGCCGGGTTAGGATCACGTATCCTGGTTTGTGAGCAGGTGTGCCCGGCATGGGCACTGGATTGGAGGTGAAAGTCCTTTACGGGGCGA
>CAWUIN010000084.1:0-12142 GCA_963922535.1 uncultured Hyphomicrobiaceae bacterium
ATGACAGCATCCAACTTGAGGCCTTTCTCATCAAGCATTCGATCGAGTGCCTGAGCCTGTGTCACGGTGCGTGGGAAACCGTCCAGGATAAAGCCATTCGCACAATCCGATTCTTCGACTCGATCCGACACAATACCGATAACAATTTCATCTGATACCAAGCCGCCGCCGTCCATAATGGCCTTGGCCTTTAATCCAACCGGAGTGCCTGCAGCAACAGCTGCCCGCAGCATTTCGCCGGTTGACAGTTGAACGATATTGCGCATCTCGGTCAGCCGGGCTGCCTGGGTGCCTTTTCCGGCTCCTGGTGGTCCAAGTAGAATAATGTTCATTTCCGACCTCGCGATGAGCCTTTGCTGAGTTTAGGCGATGCACCTCTGCTGAGCTTAGCCTTCTTTATCAAGCCTTCGTATTGATGTGCCATAAGATGGCTCTGAACTTGCGCAACTGTGTCCATTGTGACACTTACGGCGATAAGCAATGACGTTCCGCCCAGAACAGCACCGAATGAAGATGGGATACCCAGATTGGAAATAAGAACTTCCGGCAGCAGACAAACGGTTGCTAGGTATAATGAGCCGACAACGGTAATACGTGTTAAGACATAATCGATATATTTTGCCGTTTGTGCGCCTGGACGACGGCCTGGAAGAAAACCGCCATGTTTACGCAAGTTATCCGCCGTATCTTGCGGATTAAACACGACAGCGGTATAGAAAAAACAGAAGAATATGATAAGTACCACGTAAAAGAACATGTGCAGCGGCTGGCCATAACCTAATGCGGCTGTAATGTATGTGACCCATTCAGGTGCGGCAGCGCCAGCCGAACCCGCTGAAAAACTGGCCGCTGTGATTGGCAGCAGCAACAGAGACGAAGCAAAAATGGGTGGAATGACACCAGCCGTGTTCAATTTGAGCGGGAGATGCGACGAGTCACCCTGGAACATTCGATTGCCGACCTGGCGTTTAGGGTACTGGACCAGCAATCGCCGCTGCGCGCGTTCCATAAACACGATGACAACAACGGCGGCAATCATCATAACAAGTAGAAAAATCAGAGCGAACGCAGAAAGGTTGCCCTGCCGTGATGTCTCAAAAAGTTGCATGATCGCGTTTGGCAAGGCCGCCACGATACCGGCGAAAATGATCAGCGAAATGCCATTGCCCACGCCACGCGCTGTAATCTGCTCGCCAAGCCACATCAAGAACATTGTGCCACCGACCAGCGTAATCACTGTGCTCAGTCTGAAGAACCAGCCGGGATCAGGGACAACCGGCCCGGCCTGAGCCTGTGTGGCCTCCAGGCCTATGGCAATACCGTAGGCCTGCGCCGTCGCCAGCAAGACCGTGAGATAACGGGTATACTGGTTTATTTGCTTGCGGCCCTGCTCACCTTCTTTTTTGAGTTCCATCAGTCGTTTATCGACCGAAGACAGCAGCTGTATGATAATCGATGCGGAAATGTATGGCATGATGTTCAAGGCGAAGATTGCCATACGCTCCACCGCCCCACCGGAGAACATGTTGAACATGCCAAGAATGCCGGCGGCGTTGTTATTAAACGTTTGGCTAAATGCGACGCTGTCAATCCCGGGCAATGGAATAAATGTACCAAACCGGTAAACCAGCAAAGCACCGAGCGTGAACCAGATCCGCCTTTTGAGCTCTTCGGCCTTTGCAAACGCGCCTAAATTCAAGTTGGCGGCTAATTGTTCTGCAGCAGATGCCATTACCTGATCTCCCAAGGCGCGCACAGGACGCTTTGTTGCGGCCACAATCGTATAAGATAACACATGACACTAAAGTGGCATAACCGCAAGCGTACCGCTATCATATCCATGTTGTGTATGGCGCTGTAAATCGCGACGCCAATCATATTTCATTCTATTTTGAAGCCCTGGCCTTTTTTGCAGCTGTCTTAGCGCGCTTTTTCTCATCATCGGGCAACACCTTTTTTTCGATCAGCGTAATTGAGCCGCCAGACTTTTCGATCGCCGCGCGCGCAGACGGCGTGGCATAGTGCGCCTTAATCGTGATAGCCGTGCTGAGATCTCCCTCTCCAAGAATGCGTAAACCGTCTTTGGAGCGGCGCAGAATACCGGCTTCTACAAGGCTTGCAAGGTCGAGTGGTTTGGATGCATCAATGCGGCCTGCCTCAATGAAAGACTGCAAAACACCGATGTTAAGTTCGTTAAAGTCTTTCTGGCGCCATTTGCGAAACCCACGCTTTGGGAGGCGGCGATAAAGTGGCATCTGGCCGCCTTCAAAGGCTTGGATCGCAACCCCAGAACGCGACTTCTGGCCTTTAACGCCTCGCCCGCCCGTTTTGCCAACACCTGAGCCTATACCACGGCCAACGCGGACTTTGCGCTTGGCAGCGCCTGGATTTTCCTGGATCTCATTGAGACGCATGGTCAAAAATTTCCTGTCAGTCTTTATTTACATTCGTCATGTTGTGCGACGATGCGAATGAGGTGGCTCACTTTCTTGATCATACCACGCACGGCAGGTGTATCTTCGAGCGTACGCTCGCGATTCATCTTGTTGAGGCCGAGCCCGATCAATGTCCGCCGTTGTACATCATCGCGGCGCAACGGACTGCCGGTTTGCCTGATTGTAACGGTCTTGCCGTTGGAACTTTGCGACATTGTATCCAATCCTAGACTTTAATTTTTATTCGTCTCGGTTTTAGCTTCCACTTCCACTGGTGTGTCAGAAGCCGTCTCTGCCTGCGCCTGCTGATGCTCAGCGGTTGTGGAACCGTCGCGGCGGCGGGCATTGATCTCAGCTGGTTTTTTACTGCGTCTGGCTGCAACTGTGCGTGGCGACTCCTGGCGTCCAAGCGCGTCAAATGTTGCGCGCACAACGTTATAAGGGTTTGCTGAGCCCATTGATTTTGCAACGACATCCTGCACACCGAGCATCTCAAACACAGCCCGCATTGCACCGCCTGCAATGATGCCGGTCCCTGGTGGTGCCGAGCGGATGAGCACCTTTCCTGCTCCATGGCGGCCGACGCTGTCATGGTCAAGGGTACGGCCTTCTCTCAGATGAACGCGCATCAGGGAGCGACGTGCGGATTCGTTTGCCTTGCGAATCGCCTCCGGCACCTCACGGGCCTTGCCGTGTCCAAAGCCAACGCGTCCCTTCATGTCACCAACCACGACGAGGGCGGCAAAGCCGAAGCGTTTGCCACCTTTCACGGTTTTGGAGACACGATTGATGTGTACCAGCTTATCTGTAAATTCACTATCGCGCTCTTCCCGGTCCCGGCCGCGCTCTCTTCCTGGTCCACGTGCCACGTTCAAGTCCTTTCCTTAAAAATTAAGACCGCCCTCACGCGCAGCATCAGCAAGAGCTTTCACCCGCCCATGATACATGTAACCGCCACGGTCAAACACGACGTCCTTGATCCCGGCATTTACAGCGCGTTCCGCCACAGCCTTACCCACTGCTTCGGCTGCCGCTTTGTCGGCACCAGTCTTCAGTTCCGCACGTAACGCTTTGTCCAACGTCGATGCAGCAGCAAGAGTGCGCCCGCTGACATCATCGATAATCTGCGCGTAAATATTTTTCGATGACCGGTAAACGGACAGACGAGGCCGACCATTGGCAAACTTGCGCAGCTGCCGGCGAACCCGGCTTTTGCGCCGATCAAATTGTGAAAGCGCAGGCATTGTTCCTGTCCTTACTTCTTCTTACCTTCCTTACGGAAGATGTATTCACCCTTATAGCGAACGCCCTTGCCCTGATAGGGCTCTGGTGGGCGGTAATCACGAATTTCAGCTGCAACTTGGCCAACCAGCTGCTTGTTAATGCCGGTTACCGTAACAATCTCTTGTTTAGCTCCGCCAACTGCGACTTCAATGCCTGCTGGCACTTTATGAAGAACTTCGTGGCTGTAGCCAAGACTGAGTTGCAGGATATCCTTCCCCTTCATTGCAGCGCGATAACCAACGCCCTGAATTTCGAGCGTTCTTGTGTAGCCCTGTGTCACGCCAACAATCAGATTTTGCACCATTGTACGGCACATTCCCCACATAGAGCGGGATTTCTTGCTGTCGTCTTTCGGCGTCACAACTATTTTGCCATCTGTCATCTCGACAATAACATCATCAGGACAGGTGAATTCAAGTTCACCTTTCGGGCCCTTTACTTTAATGTTTTGGCCGTCGACGGTTGCAGTAACCTTGTCAGGCACGGACACAGGTTTCTTACCAATTCGTGACATGGCTCATCTCACTCCATTCTGCAGCCGCAGATGACCGCAGCATCTAGAATACGTTGCACAAAACTTCGCCACCGACGTTTTCCTCACGCGCCCGCCAGTCTGACATTACGCCTTTTGGCGTAGACAATATGACGACGCCAAGACCGTTTGCGACCGTTGGAATATCCTTGACTGAAGAATAAACCCGCCGCCCCGGCGTCGATACACGCTTGATTTCGCGGATTGCCGGTTCGCCGTTGTTGTACTTTAATTCGATTTCAATCTCCGGCCGGCTGCCTTTTTGCTCAATTTGCGCATAGCCGCGTATATATCCCTCATCCTTGAGCACATCGAGCACGCGAGAGCGCATATTGGAAGCCGGCGTGGTCGTTTTCGGTCTCCGCCGCATCTGCGCGTTGCGGATGCGGGTCAGCATATCACCGATCGGATCGTTCATCCTGTTGCCTTCCTCCGTTACCAGCTCGATTTGACCATGCCCGGGATGCGTCCCTGCGCGGCAAGTTCCCGCAACTGGTTTCTGCAAATCTGTAGTTTGCGATAATAGGCGCGGGGGCGGCCTGTAATCTCGCAACGATTGCGCACACGGGTTTCAGAACCGTTGCGCGGCATACTCGCAAGTTTCAATTGCGCGGCGAAGCGCTCATCCATTGGCTTTTCGCGATCCATGATGATGGCTTTGAGCGCCTCGCGTTTTGCTTTGTACTGCTCAGACAGCTTGCGCCGACGTTTGTTTTTTTCTATTGCACTAAGTTTGGCCATTCAGTCCTCCGGACGCCTGGCGGCGAAGCGCCGCGATCCTCGGTTGAAATTCTAGTTTGGAAATGGAAAATTAAACTGCTTCAGAAGCTCACGTGCTTCATCGTCTGTTGGTGCTGACGTCACGACAATGATGTCCATTCCCCAAATCTCGTCTACTTTGTCATAGTTGATCTCAGGAAATACGATATGCTCTTTAAGCCCCATGGCAAAGTTCCCACGCCCGTCAAAGCTTTTGGGATTAAGACCGCGGAAGTCTTTTACGCGTGGCAGGGCGATTGTGACAAGACGGTCAATAAATTCGTACATCCGGTCACCGCGCAGGGTCACCTTGGCGCCGATCGACATACCTTCGCGCAACTTAAACGTCGCGATTGATTTGCGTGCGATGGTAATCAACGGTCGCTGCCCTGATATTAAGCTCAGATCGTTGACCGCACTTTCAACTTTCTTACGATCGTTAACGGCTTCACCCACGCCCATATTTATGACGATTTTCTGGATTTTGGGGATCTGCATGATGTTCTTGTAAGAGAACTTTTCAAGCATTGCCGCCTTAATCTTATCCTCGTATGAAACCTTCATACGAGGCTTGTAGCCTTCCGGCCGTGTGAACGAGCGCGGTTCCTGGCCGGCAGATGGCCGCTCGGCCTTCTTGTCCTTGGATTTTTTCTGCTCCGCCATCGTTTTAGTTCCTATCCGGGATAAGTTCGCCTGATCGCTTTGCAAAGCGGACTTTGCGGCCATCTTCCATAAACTTGAAACCGACACGCGTTGGCACACCATCACGTGGATCTTCATGGGCAAGGTTAGAGAGATTGATCGGCGCTTCCTTGGTGATAATCCCGCCTTCCTGGTTGGCTGTCTGGCGCTGGTGGCGGCGGACTATATTTACGCCACGCACAATCGCGCGATTTTCCTTTGGCATCATGGTGAGGATCTCGCCCTGCTTGCCTTTATCACGACCGGCAAGAACCACGACCCTGTCGCCTTTTTTGAATTTAAGAGATGGCATGTCAAAGCACCTCCGGCGCCAAAGAAATGATTTTCATATGGTTTTTAGCGCGCAATTCGCGCGTTACCGGCCCGAATATACGTGTGCCAATCGGCTCGCCTGAGGCGTTAATCAAGACCGCAGCATTACGATCAAACCGGATCAACGAACCGTCAGGGCGACGCACACCTTTGGCCGTGCGGACGACGACGGCCTTCATGACCTGGCCTTTTTTGACACGGCCTTGTGGGATTGCCTCCTTGACAGAGACCACGATTATATCGCCGATGCGGGCGTATTTACGCTTTGAACCGCCTATAACCTTGATGCACTGGACACGGCGTGCGCCAGAGTTATCGGCGACATCAAGATTGGTCTGCATCTGGATCATCTGACCCGTTCCTCTGTTTTAATGCTCAACGCAACCATGCCAGCAACAAGAGTTAAACCAATGTTGCGGCAGTTTAAATCTGAACCGTTCGTCTATGTGCAGGCAAAGCACTGACGATACAAGCTCCGGAGAATTTCAGCTTAACTGTCCTGCTGCTCACTCCAACACAATCCAGCGTTTGTTGCGCGAGATTGGCGCCGTTTCCTGGATTTGCACTCTTTCGCCAACCTTGCATGCATTGGCTTCGTCATGTGCATGGTATTTTTTTGAGCGTCGCACCACTTTCTTATAAAGCGGATGGGTATAACGGCGCTCAACCATGACGACGACTGTCTTATCATTTTTGTCAGACACCACAGTGCCATGCAAAATTCGTTTCGGCATTTTTTTCGTTAATCCTGTTGGCCGCCGTTTACTTGCTGTAAAGCGTTGTGTTTTTCCCGTGCAATGGTTTTGACACGTGCAATGTCGCGCCGCACCTGACGCACGCGTGCTGTATTCTCAAGTTGACCGCTGGCCGCCTGGAAACGCAAATTAAACTGTTCCCGTTTGAGCCTGATGAGCTGATCATCAAGCTGATCCAGCGACATGTCGCGGAATTCAGAAGCCGCCATTTCTAGTCTCCGCTTATCCGATGCGCGTTACGATGCGCGTTTTGATCGGCAGTTTTGCCGCTCCAAGCTTCAGCGCCTCACGCGCCAATTCATCGGAAACGCCATCAAGTTCAAACATAATACGACCGGGATGAACTTTCGCAGCCCAGTAATCCGGCGATCCCTTACCCTTACCCATACGAACTTCCGCGGGCTTGGAAGAGACTGGCAAATCCGGAAACACACGGATCCAGACGCGGCCTGCGCGTTTCATATGACGTGTAATCGCACGCCGCGCAGCCTCGATCTGACGCGATGTTATACGCTCCGGCTCCACCGCTTTAAGGCCATGCGAACCAAAGTTCAAAGAGGTGCCGCCCTTGGCGTTGCCCTTGATCCGGCCCTTCATAACCTTGCGGAACTTCGTCCGTTTTGGTTGCAGCATCGTTCAATCCTCAAACTCGGTTATTGGCGGCCGGCGCCGGAGCGATTGCCGCGATCACCACGGTCGTTGTCGCGGCGCCGCCCGGCGTTTCCACCGCCACCTTCCTGCATATCAAGAGCACGTCGTTCGGATGCCATAGGATCGTGCTGCATAATTTCACCTTTGAATATCCAAACCTTGATCCCAATAATGCCGTAAGCGGTCTTTGCGCGGCCGTAGCCAAAATCGATGTCGGCGCGAAGCGTGTGCAATGGCACACGGCCTTCGCGATACCATTCCGTGCGCGCAATTTCAGCGCCACCAAGACGGCCGGCACAGTTGATACGAACACCTAATGCGCCAAGGCGCAGAGCCGATTGTACGGCACGTTTCATGGCACGGCGGAATGCAACGCGGCGCTCCAACTGCTGCGCAATGCCTTCAGCAATAAGCGTTGCGTCAATTTCCGGCTTGCGCACTTCAACGACGTTCAGGTGCACTTCGGAACGGGTAAGGCTCGACAGTTGCCCGCGCAATTTGTCGATATCAGCCCCTTTTTTTCCAATGAGTACGCCTGGTCGTGCCGTATGAATGGTAACGCGGCACTTCCTGTGCGGACGCTCAATAATCACCTTTGATATACCGGCCTGGCGCTGCATCTTCATAATATGTGCACGCAGCCGCATGTCTTCGTGCAGCAGGTTGCCGTATTCGCCCGTGTTGGCATACCAGCGGCTGTCCCAGGTGCGGTTAATGCCGACGCGTAAGCCGATTGGATTGACTTTATGACCCATAATTTCAGTTCCTGTGCTTACATCTCAGCAATTGGCTTTTGCTCGCGTACGATAACGGTGATTTGCGAGAACGGTTTCATAATTCCGGCAGAACGACCACGGCCACGTGCATGGAAACGTTTCATAACGATATTCTTGCCAACGAAAGCTTCCGCAACGATCAGATCGTCAGGATCAAGGCCGTGGTTATTCTCTGCATTTGCAATTGCCGACATTACGCATTTGCGAACATCGATGGCGATCCGCTTGCGCGAAAACTCCAGATCTGCCAACGCCTGGGCAACCTTCTTGCCGCGTATCATGCCTGCAACCAGCTTCAGCTTTTGTGGCGAAATCCTTAAATTGCGCAAGATGGCTTTTGCTTCATTATCGGGAAGAACGCGCTCGCGTTTTGGCTTACCCATTTCTGTTCCCTGCCTTTAGCGTTTTGACTTCTTGTCAGCACCATGGCCGAAATAAGTCCGCGTTGGTGAAAACTCGCCGAACTTGTGGCCGATCATGTCTTCTGTTACGAGCACCGGGATGTGCTTTTTTCCGTTGTAGACACCGAATGTCAGACCGACAAACTGCGGCAGTATGGTAGATCGGCGTGACCAGATCTTAATGATTTCCTTGCGTCCCGATTCACGTACCTTCTCGACCTTTTTAAGTAGATATCCATCTACAAACGGGCCTTTCCAAACTGAGCGTGCCACGCTTTTCTCTCCTTCAAGCTGCCGACTGGCAGACAAAATTGTCTGTTCCGACTGCTCGTCTGCTTTTATTTCGATTTATGCCGGCTGCGGACGATAAACTTTTCGGTCGACTTGTTCTTGCGCGTGCGTACACCCTTGGCAATTTTGCCCCACGGCGTTTTGAAGATGCGGCCACCGTTTGTCCGCCCGCCATTCGGGTGGTCGATCGGGTTCATCTCAATGCCACGGGTCTGCGGGCGCTTGCCTTTCCAACGCGAACGGCCAGCCTTGCCGATAACGATGTTGGAATGCTCGGGGTTGGAGACTGCGCCGACGCTTGCCATGCACGCCGCGCTTACCTGCCGTGTTTCACCCGAATTGAGCTTGAGGATTGCCCATCCGGCATCACGGCCAACCAATTGTACGTAGGTTCCTGCAGAACGAGCGATTTGTCCACCCTTGCCAGGCTTTAATTCAACGTTATGAATAATCGTACCGATCGGCATTGCCGATAATGGCATGGCATTTCCGGGCTTGACGTCAACCTTCTCGCCGGAAATAATAGTGTTGCCAACGGCTAGGCGCTGCGGTGCAAGAATATACGACATCGCCCCGTCTTCATACTTGATGAGCGCGATAAATGCCGTACGGTTTGGGTCGTATTCCAGCCTTTCAACAGTTGCAGGCATATCGTGCTTGCGGCGCCGAAAATCGATCTTGCGATAGGCGCGCTTGTGGCCGCCTCCGATGTGACGCGATGTAATGCGCCCAGTATTGTTGCGGCCACCGCTTTTGGAGAGTCCCTCGGTTAAAACTTTAACCGGCTTGCCCTTCCAAAGGTGTGAACGATCAACGATCACTAGGTGGCGAATGCCCGGAGACGTTGGATTGAATGTTTTAAGTGCCATGTCCTGATCCCTTAAAGACCTGTTGTCACGTCGATCGAATGACCTTCTTCGAGCGTGACGAAAGCTTTTTTGACATCGACCTGACGGCCGCGGACGCCACGAAAGGTCTTGCGTTTGCCTTTGCGCACGAGCGTATTAACAGCCTTCACCTTAACGTTGAACAGTTGTTCTATCGCCTGCTTGATTGCATGTTTGGTTGCTTCTTTGCGCACATTAAAAACAATCTGATTGCTTTCTGAAACGATCGTCGATTTTTCCGTAATTACCGGCGAAACAATTATGTCGTATGCATCGATGCGGGCCATCAGACAGCCTCCTCTTCGCTCACTGCCTCATCAGCCAGTGCAGGTGATGAGGCCGCTGATGCTTCCTGTGCTGCCGCTGGAGGTGCAGGCTCCGAAGACGGAAGCTTCGTGCCGTCAAAACGCTGTTCCAGAGCTTCCAGCGCTGCCTTGGTCAGCACCAGCTTGTGACGGCGCAGAATATCATAGACGTTAATACCCTGTACCGGCAGGACATCAATCATTGGGATATTGCGCGCTGCCTGCGCGAACATCGGCTCAATTTCATTGCCGCCGATAATCAACGCATTTGTCCAGTCGAGCCTGATGAATTGCGCTTTGAGTGATTTGGTTTTTCCATCGTTTGATGTCGCTTCATCCAGAATGAATAATTCACCGGACTTTGCCTTTGCCGAAAGAGCGTGCCGCAAGGCCAGGGCGCGGACCTTTTTAGGCATAGAGATCGCGTGGCTGCGTGGTTTCGGGCCGAATGCCTTGCCGCCGCCACGGAACTGCGGAGCTTTGCGTGAACTGTGGCGAGCGCCACCGGATCCCTTCTGGCGAACAAACTTGCGGCCAGTAGCGCTGACCTGGGAACGATCTTTAGCATGGTGCGTACCTGCCATCCGCTTCAACAACTGATAACGCACCATGCGCTGCAGAATGTCCTTGCGTGGCTCCAGACCAAAAATCGCTTCCTTCAGAGTGATGGTTCCAGCCTCGCTAGCATCCAGCGTTGTGATATTAAGCTCGATCGCTTTCGTCGCGCCGGCATCAGAGTTTTCGATGTTAGCTTGCATGACGATTATGCTCCACTTTCAGATGCGGCGGCATCCTGGCCGGCATCTGTCTCCTGGCTGGCCGCGATTGCTTCAGGAGCTTTGAAGGCTCCCGGCATCGGAACACCCTCCGGCAATGGTTTTTTTGCAGCGTCGCGGACCATGACCCAGCCACCCTTATGGCCCGGTATGGCTCCTTTGATCATTAAAAGTCCGCGTTCAACGTCTGTCTTAACGATCTCAAGGTTCTGCGTTGTAACCCGTTCGGCACCGAGATGACCGGCCATTTTCTTGCCTTTAAAGACCTTGCCTGGATCTTGACACTGGCCGGTTGAACCGTGTGCACGATGCGAGATTGATACACCGTGCGATGCGCGCATGCCGCCGAAATTCCAGCGTTTCATCGCACCTGCAAAGCCCTTACCCATGCTTGTGCCGGTCACATCGACTTTTTGACCGGGAAGAAAATGATTCGCTGTCATGACAGAGCCGACACCGATGAGATTGTCGGGACTAACCCGAAATTCGACAACCTTGCTTTTAGGCTCGACGTTAGCCAGGACAAAATTCTGCTGCTCCGACTTTGAAACACGCGAACGCCGGCGTGTTCCGGCACCAAGGCGCACAGCGCAGTAGCCGTCGCGTTCGTTAGTGCGCTGGCCGACAACCTGGCAACCTTCAAGCTTCAAAACAGTCACAGGCACGTGTTCACCGCTTTCTAAAAAAATGCGTGTCATGCCTACTTTCTGTGCAATCAAACCGGAGCGCATGGGCGCCTTCCTTTTTTTATTGGATCTTGTCGTGCTGAAGCGTTAACTTCCGGCAGCAGAGGATCCGGCTAAACGGACATATATCCCTTAGAGCTTGATTTCGACGTCGACCCCAGCTGCAAGATCCAGTTTCATCAGAGCGTCAACTGTTTGCGGAGTGGGATCAATGATATCCAACAGCCGCTTGTGGGTGCGCATTTCAAATTGTTCGCGGCTTGCCTTATCAATGTGAGGCGAACGGATGACGGTGAATTTTTCCTTGCGCGTTGGCAAAGGTATTGGCCCGCGCACTTCTGCACCCGTGCGTTTCGCAGTATTGACGATCTCGCGTGTTGAGGCATCCAGGACGCGATGGTCAAACGCCTTGAGACGTATGCGGATGTTCTGGCCGTTCATTGCCGTGTTCTCACTCCTGAAATGGGCTTTAAAAAGAATGAAGCGCCCGCCGGAGCAGACGCTTCATTCTCTAATCCGATGTTACTCGCTAATTGCCGCGACGACTCCGGCGCCGACGGTGCGGCCGCCTTCGCGGATCGCGAAGCGTA
>CAWUIN010000085.1:0-11454 GCA_963922535.1 uncultured Hyphomicrobiaceae bacterium
TCGTTGCGAATGTTCGAGTGATTTATTGGCGCGCCATGAATAAAACGGGCTAGCTTAATCAATTGATTGATCTGAAGTCCGAAATTGAAGTGGATGAAGGTAAATTCTAAGGTTGATTTATACGTGCCGTAATTTCTTTGAGACGTGTGAGCGCCTGAAAACTATATGGCAAAGACATAGCAGAATTAACAAACTGATATGAATACATTACAACCGAAAAGATCTGGCCTGGAGACGCTATATTTTTGGAGGCTGTAAACCATATATTGAATGCAAGCATGCAAAATAGTAAGGAAAATATTAAACCGCAGACCAAGCTTTCAAGATCTGAAATTTTGATCTCATTACGACGTAGATTTTGGAAATGTGACGAAACCTCTAAAATATCATTTCCCTCAAGCGCATTGACTTGCATTTCTGTTTGTGAGTTAAGGCGGCCGTGAAATACAAAGAAGTAGTGTGCAGCTAGTCCGTATATGATGAGTATGCCGACTATCGCAAAGCCTGCTGAAATCGCTAAGGTTATGCTAAACGAAAATAATATTATTATAGATACGAAAATCCTTATTATAGACATAACAGAATGCGGGGCTTGGAATTCAAGAAAGTCAACTAATTCACGGCTCATTAAAACTCGTGCGTTTCTTACTGAGACAGAAGCATCTGAAGAGCGTTGTGCTAATGCTTTCCCGATTTCGACTCGCATAGTGCCATAGGCTCGCGTATCGTATGCGCGACGCGCGACTATGCAGGCGACAGCAGCTGCCATTGAGCATAGCAATACGCCAAACGATGCAAACTCCTGCGCAAGTAAACCGTCAATTGCGCGGCCGATCAATAAAGGGAGCAGGGCCATCATAGCGGTTTCACATAACGTGAGCCCCCACGTTACTGAAATCTTGCCCCAGTATTTACGAAAAAGTGTTCCGACAGACAAAGAATCAGTAGCTTTAATCACAGATTCTCTTTTTTTACTAAAGAAAGTCAAAAATGATTTGAAAACATTTAACGTGCTGCATGCACTTTGCCTGAAAAAATTCATATTAAAAAGCTTTTTGTGATATATTAAAAGAAAACAATGAACGCGATTCAATGCAAAGGGAACATAGAAATAAAAAAAGGATTTAATACGCATAAATTGTTCGCGCATATTCTTCCTTGCTTCCAGATGCATTAGCTTTAAAAAAACATGATTCTTTAGGGCGTCAATTAAATATCTCTGTGCTGATAAGTGAAAATATTCTCAAATGATGGCATTAAAAATTTCACTCATTCTAGACATTCAGATGGGTATTTAAATGCCATGTCTCAGTAAGTCATAGCGAGGCAGACCTGAACATTTAGCGATGTGAGACTGTAGATGCATACCTATCCCCTTAAGCTTGGTGACGATGCTGGAAGATGTTCCAGAAAAATGGCTTAGGTGGAATTCTTCATTGCGAGAGCCTCAACTGCCAAGTTATTGGATTTTAAGGGATTTTTGAAATTTTCCGGATTAAAGCAGATAGGCATGCTGTAAATGCGTATCAAGCTTGCAACAACGCCTGCTATAACCTTGTTTATCGATCATGATCAGCCTGCTCATCTGGTTCGATGTCGTGGTCAATGTCGAAGCCATCGAAGCGCTCAAGCCACGGCTGGATAACTGCAAGCCTATCGCGATCATCTATATGGCGTGCAGATTGAGCGAGCTGTCGAAGCCCCACCCGCAAAGTCAGGCGCTCTGCACGCGTTGCCGGCTCATCGAAGGCATCCGGTTTGTCGCCACTGTCGATTGCATCGCGCATTTTTTTCTTGAGCGCCTTGAGATCGTCTGGCGCGTAGGCGTCATAAAGATCAGCAAACGCCAGCGCCAGATCCTCACGGAAGGCACGTGGATGACCAAGCCCATCAACAAGTGGGTTCCCTGGATGAAGGTAAGCACAAGGGATAAAGCCCGCTGGCAGCGTGATGTTGGCTGCATGCGTTTTCTTTGCCCGCATGAGGTTTGGCAAGACATGCGTATGAGGCCCTGGCGGTGATTGTCCGTTCGTGTCCGGACCGCCAATCTTTTGGAACACCTCGACACGGCCAAGCGGTGTTAGCGCAACTCGATGGGGATGATGGTGCAGAATAGCCTCCATGACCGGATTGCTCTCTTCGAACAGCGAGCGGCCTACATTGGCGTCTAACACCGCAATTAATTCAGCGTTACGCGTGCGAATGCAGAAATCGCATTGTTGAAGATCCAGACCCATATCATAAAGAATAGCCCCTTTGTCAGCTTCACGTATAGCGGCGGCATCTGGTCCAAGCCATGTCAGCGTGGTTTGCCGTTCCCCTTGTGCTTGATCAGATGGAAGGCACAAAGCCAAGCCCTGTCCCCAACGTTGCTTGTTCTTCGAGAGTTGTTCGTAGGCAATCGGTGTGCAGCCTGAGACCGCATCTGCGTCCAGCCGGATCGCCCCACGATTGGTCGCGCGGCCCATGTGATTGCTGCATTCAGAGACCGCAGCTTCACCTGAGTCTTGATGAAATTCAGCAATTGCACCGAAACTTCCCATACTCCAGCCGGTTTCCGTATCGTTCAAAGCATCGTCAATGATTTTTTGAATTCCATTGCTTACTTGTGTCACCACCATGTATTTGTCACCCGCTGTTATTAGATCTGATATTGGTTTCAGAGATCGGCACGATGATCGGTCCATCGGCATCCTCAATAATTCTAACATTACAATTATATACTGATCTAATGCGATCTGCTGTCAAAACTTTTGAGGGCTGGCCATTCGCAACAAGACGACCCTGCTGGAGAAGGATCAGGTGATCGCACCACTGAGCTGCAAAGTGAAGCTCGTGAAGAGTGAGAACAATCAGCAAACCCTGACCAGCCAGATTACGAAATAATGAAAGCAGCGAAATCTGATGGGCTGGATCTAAGCCTGCAGTAGGCTCATCGGCAATAAGAACTGGCGCATTCTGAGCAAGTGCACGCGCCATAAGCACGCGCGCGCGTTCACCTCCGGAAAGCTCTGAAATCCGTCTTGTTTTAAGGTCAGCGACACCAAGAGCCGCCATAGCGCCTTCGACAGCTGCGTTATCTTCGTCAGTCAGAGATGACATTAAGCCTTGATATGGCAAACGCCCCAGCGCCACCACGGCTGCAACCGTCATCGGCCAGGCGATATCTCTATCCTGAGGAAGATAGGCGATCGCACGGGCAAGCTCTGGAGCTGTATAGTTGTGAATGCTGCGGTTGTGAAGCTTAACCGATCCGGAAGATGGTACAAGCTTGAGAATGGCCTTGAGAAGTGTTGATTTGCCGGCGCCGTTTGGTCCCAAAACTCCGACAACCTTACCGCTATTGGTCTTGAAGTCCAGGTTATCTACGATCAGTTTACGACCAAAGCGCACTGTCAGCCCATCAACAGCAAGAGCGGTCATAGAGCTTCCCTCCGCGTTTTTAGAACCAACCAAAGAAAGAACGGCGCTCCGACCAGAGCGGTTAGAACACCCAGCTTTATGTCGCGCGAGGGTTCGATGACGCGAACTGCAATGTCAGCAGCAAGAACCAAGACAGCGCCACCGAGGGCGCTTGCAGGCAACAGGTGCGATGGCTGCGCGCCCACTAACGGACGCAACAGATGCGGAACCACGAGACCGACAAAGCCAATCGCGCCAGCAATGGCTGTCGCCGCGCCGACAGCTACAGCAGTGCCACCAACGATGAGTGCTTGTGCGCGTCTAAGATCAGTGCCAAGTGTCTGAGCAACGTCCGCGCCTAGTGTCATTGCATCAAGCGTTCGCGCGCTGGCGAATAAGCAGATCCAACCAACAATCATGAATGGAGCAGCAAGCCACACGTGCAGCATTGAGCGGTCCGTTAGAGATCCTAACATCCAGAATACGATTTCCAGTGCCGCAAATGGGTTTGATGAGAGGTTCAGCGTCAATGTAGTCAGTGCTCCCGCCAGAGAACTAATGGCAACGCCCGCCAGAATGAGTGTGAGGGTGCCAGCGTTTTTCCCGGCGAGCACACGTAGAAGAACGACAGCAACGCCTGCGCCGAGGATTGCCGCAGATGGCAGCGCAAAGGACCACGCAGCTGAAGCGCCAGTAAAAATGGCAAGGACGGCGCCAAGCGCGGCGGTTGAACTGATTCCCAGTACGCCTGGATCCGCCAGCGGGTTGCGTAGATAGCCCTGCAGAGCAGCGCCAGAAAGCCCAAGCGTGGCGCCAATCATCACTCCGAGGAGTGCGCGCGGCAGGCGGATTTCCTGAATGATAATCCGAGCGGCTTCGTTGTCTCCCCCCAACACTGCGAACAGTGACGTCTTCCACGTCAATGCGGCGGGCCCAACAACCAGCGAACCCAAAAATCCGCAGACGACCGCAGCCGCCAGTGTCAATATCAATACAACGCGCGCCATCAACGCACCACCTGCCGCGCGGCACGCGCCAGACTTCTCACGGCCTCAAAAGTGAAAGGTGCACCACAGATCCAATAGCGGTCTGAAAGGAGCGCCCTTGCTGAAGTCACCAATCCAGCTGTCAATGCCGGGTGCTCCAGCACTTCCGTTGACCGACTGCCTGTCGAACCATAACGCCGCCCCTTCACCAATAGCTCTGGTTGGCTTGTCACAAGTAATTCCAGTGGGAGACGAGTTGTCCCAGCAAGGCCCAGCCGGTCTCCAAGGTTCTCAAGCCCTGCCTGGCGCACAATATCTGATGCCAGCGTATTGCCGCCCGAGGTGTAGCTGTTGGCATAATAGAGAGCCGTCAAAGAACGTTGTTTTTCAGCCGCGGACCATGTCGCAAGTTCGCGCCGCATCTCTGAGACGGCAGCGCCTGCGGCGGCTTGCCGGCCAAGCACGCGCCCCATGCGCGTGACGTTTGTCTCAATATCCTGAAAAGAGTTGGCCGGTGGAAACTCAACGATACGAAATGCGAAGCGTTTTAAAAGGTTGATAGTCGCGCGCGTGGTGAAAGTTCCGGCAATGACAAGATCCGGCTTCATCAGGAAGATTTCTTCCGCCAGCCCGTGATTAGTGGCATACTCGTCAGCCCGATCCGCAAGCACGGATGCATCAGTGCGCCCTGCAAGATAAGAGACGGAATAGAGCTGGCCAGGGGCTGCCAGCAACATCGCGAGTTGGTCGGTGCAAAGGTTCATGGAGACGACGCGCCGGGGTGCCGCGTCACTCGCATTGGCGCTCACAAGTGCCGCGATGCCAAAGGCCCACAAAACAGTAATCGCGACGTGTATGCCAAAGCGCCGGCACATTGATATGAAAGGCAGCGTTATGTGCATATCTGTCGGAGCGTACGGTTCTTGAGCTTCGACTATCATAAGCTTAGGGCTCCCAGAAAAATAAGGCTCTATTTGGCATTGATGATGTAAAGCAGGAGACAGGCTATCCATATAAGAAAATTATACCGTTCAGCATCAATATCTTGCCTGAACACCAACATAAATTTCAAACAGAGCCAAAAATAAACGCTTCAATTTTCTGAGCCGAAGCCGCATCTCGCCAGCCACTCAATATTAAAATTGAAGCGTTTATTTTTCTGGATACCCTTAGTTCATCGTACAAAGTCATCTTTAAGGCCGTGTCAAAGCCACCGCATCTTTCAACTTGATATAGTTCAACCATTTTCAGAACCTTGGTTTTTCTTAGTCTCTGCCGCCAGCGAAAGTGGCTCGATGAGATCGCCGGCAAAGCCGAGCGGCGGGATACGGCCCAGGATGCCCGCTTGCATGACCTCTGGTCTTGCCGGCCGCGCCAGAAATCCATCACGTGCGTTCGCATAGGTGGCGGCCACGCAGAGCACGTCGTCAGCATGCAGCATTGGATCGAGATCGCCGAAAAGATACGTGAAGCGCCCGGGCCCCGAGAGTGCAATGGTGCAAGGCCGCTTGCACTGGCTCACGCAATTCACACCGCGCAGGTGAACGCCCAGGCACGCAGCTCGACTGTTCGAAAAAGCGTCCGCCACAGCGCGCGCCAAACGCCGACCGCCCCGCTGGTCGAGGTCGATATCTCGGTCTTCGCGCCCATCGCGGCAGCGCAGGCAAATTGATAATGTCAGTCCGTCTTTACTCATTGTGCGTGCCTTGGCAAAAAGATAGCTGCATGTTGTCCCCGAGCTTAATTAAATTGAGCGATGTTCCAAGGTGCTGCGGTGATGGGCTTCGATCGTCACATGCACGATATTCAAATCATCCGGTATCAGCGTCTTATAATGAGTTGGGCTGCGCGCTTGATCCGTCACTATGCTGACTTCCGCTGCATGTTGGCCTTGGCCAATCGTCCAGACATGGAGATCGGTGATCCTGTCTCTCCCGTCAACCAACAACGCGCCACGCAACCGGTAGACCACGGTATCGTCGGCCTGCCAGTCCAACAGGACCTTTGACGAAATTCTGAGAAGGCCCCATGACCAATGGCCTACTAAGATAGCTCCCACAATGCCCATGACTGGATCGAGCCAGGCCGCACCCACATACTTGCCCGCCAAAAGTGCAACGATCGCCAGAAGTGACGTCAGCGCGTCAGCAAGAACGTGAATGTAAGCGGCGCGCAGATTATGGTCTTTGTAGAGTTCGGACGTGGCCGATTCGCCGTGAGCATATTGGTGAGTGTGATGGGCGTGGTCATGCTTATCGTCATGATGATGGTGGTGTGATATTGATGCCAGTAGCCATGCTCTAGCGCCGTTGATGAGAAATCTGAGCTTTTCTGCCCATTGTGCAGCAATAGCTGGCATTGGTGCCTGCGCTTCACTAGGAATGTCAATATGAGCGGCACGCTGATTATCGTCCTTCTGGGGGACGGACGCGGGCGCCTCGCCGTCTGAGTATTCACTGTAATGGAGGCCGTGATCATGATGATGGTGTGGGGTGGATGCCAACAGCCATGCACTGACTCCGTTGACAAATAGCCCAAGCACTGCAATCAGGATCGCCTGATCAAAACTGATCAGCACCGGGTTAAAGAGGCGTTCGATACTCTCAAATGTCATGAGGGTTGCAAAACCCACCAAAAGGATCGCGCTGGCGAACGCAGCCAAGCTGTTGACCTTGCCTGTCCCAAACGAAAAACGCCGGTCGGCCGCGTAGCGCCGGGCAAAGACATAGGCAGCAACGCTTATTCCGAGCGCTGCTACGTGACTTGTCATGTGCAATCCATCAGCAAGAAGTGCCATTGAGCCGTAGTAAAGACCTGCGACGATCTCCACAACCATAAAAATGGCGGTCATGACGACGATAATTAGCGTGCGTTGCTCACCGGGTCGCGCTAGGTCTTGATTGAAGACGTGGTCATGGGGCAAATGGGAGATGTCGCAAGTGTGCATTTCCAATAATTCCCGGCTAAATGTAATTTAGGGTGCAGTGTTGCAATTCACATTCTATCTATCTTCGTTTTCGTATTGATTATTAGTTAACGTGTTGTTATAACATAACTTGATTTCGGTCAAGACAATAACTGCTTTTAAGCCTTGCGCTACAGAGATAAGGTTTGCCAGGGTTCGGATGAGTGATTGCTATAAACGCGCAACGCTGCATAGACTCAGAAGTAGAGCTAACGTGTTGATGTACTCTTTGCAGAGCTCAGCCACTGTTTTGTGCTGCAATCAAAATTAATAAAGTTGGTTTCGGTAATACGCCATGCTGACGTATTATCAAGAGTTGAGGGGTAAAGTACATGCGAGCGATTTTGCTGGCAGGAGGAATAGTCGTTGCGACCTGGGGCACTACACTGGCGCAGGAGCCGATCGAACTCCAAGGGATTCTTGTTACTGGCGGGCTCACACCAATCGGGGTCGACGCGACCGGGCGAGCCCATACCGTCATAACTGGTGAGCAACTTGAGGCACAGGGTACGCGCTACGTGGCCGATGCGCTCAGGCAAGTGCCAGGGCTTGCAGTGAGCCGGACCGGCAGCTTTGGCGGCCTCACGCAGATCCGCGTCCGTGGTGCCGAGGCCAATCAGGTGCTCGTGCTGGTCGATGGTGTGGAGATCGCGCCGGCAGGCAGCGGTGAGGTGGATTTCGGCAGCCTCGTGGTCTCTGACATCGAGCGCATTGAGGTGCTCCGCGGACCGCAATCTGCGCTCTTCGGCTCAAATGCGGCGGCAGGCGTGATCTCGATCGTCACCAAGCAGGGTCGGCGTAACGGTTCGTCTGCCACCGCTCAGATTGAAGGCGGCACAGACGGCACAAAGTTGCTTAGTACAGGCGTGTCTGGCGGCGGAGAGGTCTGGGATGTAGCGTTAGGGGCCAAGTTCCGGCAGACGGACGGCTTCAACGTCGCAACCGGCACGAGCGACGGCGAAGGCGAGAGAGACGGAGATCGCAACTTCACGTTTACCGGCCGCGCTAACTTGGACGTTACCCCTGCTTTGTCTTTCGGCGCTAATTTCTTCATTGTCGACCGCGAATCCGATTTTGACGATCAACTTTTCCCTTTTCCGCCCGACGAAACGACAGGGCTGGTCGTCGACAGCGATGATGTAAATGATGCAACCGACATCGCAATGGGCGTCTTTGCGCGCTACAAGATGCTCGGAGATGCGCTCGTGCACAAGGTGAGCTTCAACTATACACGCAACTCATCCGACAGCTTCTCGGATGGCGAGTTGTCCTTTGGGAGCGATAGCGAGCGGTTTAAGGCTGGCTATCAGGCGAGCTACGCTTTCCAGACGGGTAAAATCGGGCATTCGATCACCGGGCTCGTTGAGCTTGAGGAGGAGAAAAACTATACGAGCTCGGGCTTTGACGAAACGCGCACGCTTTACGGCGTCGGCGGCGAATATCGGATTAACTACGGCCCGGCCGCGCTGCAGGCGAGCCTTCGTAAGGACTTCAACGACGCATTTGATGACGCTGTAACATACTCGATCTCCGGGTCCTATAATATCGAGACGACGGGCACCCGGCTGCACAGTTCCGTGGGCCGGGGTGTGACCAATCCCACCTTCTTCGAGCAGTTTGGCTTTTCACCCAACTTTTTTATCGGCAACCCGGACCTTATCCCAGAGCGCACCTTCCAATGGGATATTGGCGTCGAGCAAACGCTGATCGAAGGGGGACTTATTGTTGGCGTCACTTATTTCCGCGGCGAAGTGACCGATGAAATCGTCAGCGGCTTCAACGCTGATGCCGGCCTCACAACCTCGGTTAACGCGGAGGGCGAGAGCCCGCGCCAGGGTGTCGAAGTCTCGCTGAAGGCATTCCCAATGGAAAATCTCGCGATCACCGCCAGCTACACCTACACAGATGCTGAGGAGGGTTCGACCGGACGGGAGGAGGTGCGCCGGGCGTCACACCTGGCTAGCCTCGACGCCACCTACACGCTCCTCGATGGCAGGGCGCGACTCAACGGCAACCTCACCTACAACGGCGAGCAGGGCGACTTCGACTTCAGGGATGGTTTCTTCACCGTCCAGCCTATTGTGACGCTCGACAGCTTCTTTTTGCTAAGCGTCCAGGGTAGCTACGAAGTAACGGATGGCATGGAGTTTTACGCACGGGTTGAGAACGCACTCGATACCGATTACGAGGAGGTCCTCGACTACGAGACGCAGGGTATTGCGGGCTTTGCCGGTATGCGTGTCCGTTTCTGAAGAAAAGCTTGAGACTGGGAGAGAACGCTATGAGCGATGCCGCAACTTGGGGCATTGCGCCCGAACCGAGCGAGACCCGCACGCAGCCCGATGGCAGCCGGTCTCGTGAGATTTGGGCGCTGCCGGCTGAGGAGGCCTTTCTGGATCACTTCCTGCGCGATGTCTTCGAGAGCTATTGGCAGGGCATTCGCTTCGGTCCGCTGATCGAAGGTGCCGCCTATGAGTGGAAGTGTCCGACACCGCCCGAGCGCATAGGCTTGATGGACGGCTACCTCACCATTTTCTTTGGCAATGGTGGGCACTTCCACCTGTGCATCGGAGAAAACCGGGGAACCGCCGCGCATCCAAACCCACCGGAGCTCATCGCCCGGCGCAAGCCCTCACGCGTCGAGATGTTCCGCGGCTTCGGACAGGACGGCGACCCCGTTACTTGGGGCTTCGAGATGTGGAACGGGGCTGGAGATCCAATGATTTCGATCTTTTTCCCCAACCCCTTCATTGAGGACGACGACAGCCTGTCTGAGACGCCGGACTTTAGCCGCTTAGGCGCTTGGCGGGCGATCTCAAAACGCTGGCTCGGGCGCGAGCGAGAGGCATTAGACGAGCAAGGTCGGGGCTTTCGCGCTGGCAATGACTAAGGACGCGCGCAATAATAACTGAATCGCTTTTTCGTCTGCGCTATGCGTCCGCATGACTCGGGCTTCTGGTGTTTTCTAATGCCGCGAACACTTTTAGACGGAGGCATGATTGATGAAGAAGGCATTCGCCAGAGATGGCAGAACGTCGGCTCGAAGCTGAATGAGCGCGAGCGACGGATATTCGCGGCAAGCGAGGTGGTAGCGGCCGGTCGAGGCGGGCTTGCTATTGTCTCGCGGATTACAAAGATGGCAATCTCAACGATCCTGCGTGGCAAGGCTGACCTTGAAAGAGAGCCTTTACCTGAAGGCCAAGTACGCCGTAAAGGTGGCGGCCGACGCCGGGCTGCGGAGAAGAACCCAGAACTTGTGCTGGCGCTCAAAAAACTTGTCGAGCCGGCCACCTGCGGTGATCCCATGCAGCCATTGCTATGGGTATCGAAAAGCAGAAAGAAGCTGGCGAAAGCACTCAGAAGTATGGGGCATAAAGTCAGCCCTAATACTATTGCCAAGGAACTTGTCAAACTCGGGTTTTCGCGCCAGACCAATCGCAAGACAGACGAGGGCAGCTCACACCCTGATCGGGATGCCCAGTTCGAATAGATCAACAGTAAAGTCAAGGCAGCGCAAGCAGCCGGTCAGCCGGTGATCTCTGTTGACACCAAAAAGAAGGAACTGATTGGTAGATATAAGAATAATGGAACGGACTATCGCCCCCAGGGCGATCCGCACAAAGTCAAAGTGCATGATTTCCCTGACAAAGAACTTGGCAAGGGTGCACCCTACGGCGTTTATGATGTTACTGCCAATGAGGGCTGGGTGAGCCTCGACATAACGCACGACACGGCAGAGTTTGCCGTTCAATCCATCCGGCGGTGGCTGCACAGGATGGGCAAAAAACGTTATGCGAGCATTCACACGTTGACCATCACGGCTGACTGCGGCGGTTCAAACGGTGCACGTGTCAAGCTATGGAAAGTAGAATTACAGAAGCTTGCCGACGAAGAGAACATCACCATCCATGTACACCATTATCCGCCGGGCACATCGAAATGGAATAAAATCGAGCACCGTTTGTTCTGCCACATTACACAGAACTGGCGCGGCCGCCCGCTCACGGATTATGCGAGTGTTGTCGAGTTGATCGGCGCAACAACGACTGATACCAATCCATATATTAACTGACACACTCCATAATCCAGGGATATCCGGTC
>CAWUIN010000086.1:0-11445 GCA_963922535.1 uncultured Hyphomicrobiaceae bacterium
GGCAAATTTGGTTGCGGGGGTAGGATTTGAACCTACGACCTTCAGGTTATGAGCCTGACGAGCTACCGGGCTGCTCCACCCCGCGATAATCAACTCTTGAATGGAGGAAAAGGTTATTGACTGCAAACCATGATTGCAGACGAGGGACCATATTCATGAGAGAGATTACAAGTCACAACAAAGCTTCTGATTTATATGTTGCTGTGATCACAGATTATCAATAGCAATTGACAACAGACTTGTGAAGCCCTTTAATCAAAAATTCTGAAGATTTTACGACAAAATCTCATTGCTTTTGGTCATCATGGATAACCTCAGCGACAATTCCAACAAATCAAACACCAGCGAGTATCGATGTTATGCATTATGCGCACGGTGTATTCACATGCTGATGCAAAATAAAAATTCTGTGGTTTGCCTGCGATAAGGGCGCCCGCCAAAATAAACGCTTCAATGTTTCCGAGCCAAGGCCGTATATCATGAGCTATTTATCACTATAATTGAAGCGTTTATTTTGGTGGGAACCCTAACGCCAGTTGCAGATTGTAGGGGCACATGGAATGCATCGGCTTTGGATTTTCAGCCGTTGCCATCAATACGTTCAAGTGAATAGGCCGTGAGAGCTTCAGCGCGCGATGCCATGTGAATTTCACGGTGCTCTGTCGCTGGCAGTGGCATGCCGGCAGCATCCAGCGTGTCTTTGGAGACCAGACAGTCGGCGAGCAACTCCTTGGTGGCGTTTTCAAGTCGGTTTGCCACGGTGACGGTTTCACCGAGCGCTGTCGCCATATAGCCGTGATCATCATCACCAATGCGCGCCATAACTAGCTTGCCGGTATGAACGCCTATGCCAATGCGCAAAGGCTGCGGCAAGGCGGAGGCAAACTCCTCGTTAAGGATATCTATCGAACGCGACATATCCCGGGCGGCAGCAATCGCCGCTCTGGCGCCTGCACGTTGGTTGGACTGGCCAAACACTGACATGATCCCGGCTGTCTGGAACATGGTAATGCGGCCGCCGTGCCCTTCGATAGACTGGCGCATTTCTTGAACGAAGCGATTCAACAAAACAACCAGATCAAATGGAACCTGTGTCTCAGTGAGACTGTCAAAGGCTCTGAGATCAACAAATACGACAGTCGCGCTAAGCTCAACGCCGGATTTGAGCACTTCGTCATTCCAGTCCAATTGACCGCTGGCGATATCGACCGGAAGCAGAATTTGCAATGCAAGATCACGCTTCGGGCGAAGCTGACAGGCAAGCCGTACGCGCAGCGGTGCCGAAATGCGCGCCAAAAGGCCAGCCTCTACCGCGCCTGGCGGTTCAAGCGTTTCGATGCCTTTGTGGATCAAAACCCGGCATGTGCCGCAGCGGCCGCGGCCGCCACACAGTGACGGATGCGGAATACCGCGGCTACGGCTGGCCTCAAGCAAGGTCTGGCCGCGCGCTATACGGACATCGCCGTGGCCGACGTAGCGCAAAACGACGCTACCGCCAATCCGACGATAGAGTGCAAGGCCGATAAGCACTGCCGCTAATGCGACGGCAGCGCCGAGCAGGACGTGGTTGGTGGTGCGGACTGCATCGATGAACAAAGCCTGCTGTGCAGCCGTCCATCGCGCCACTTCAAACTCCAGCGCCTCGCGCCCGCCTGATGCAAACCCGGCAATAGCCAGGAGTGGAATAGCAAAGGCCAAGACAAAGCCTGCATCACGCACATAGCGATACCAGCTTTTTGCGCGCAGAACATAATGCACACCGATGACGCCATGCGCCCAGACAACGATGATAAGCAGAATCTGATCCAGCGCCTTGCCGGGCCAAAGCTGGAGCAGCGTTGGCAGGTAACTGTCGTCGACGCCGCCAAACAAGGCGACGTAGCGCGTGCCAATGATGTGCTCGAAGATCAGCACCGGGATGAGAAGGCCGAGTGCAATTTGCAGCGCTTCCTGTCGTGGCATACGCCAGGTACGACGCTGTAAGATGCGCTTGACAGCCAGTCCGATATGCACCAGAGCCGCGCCGTAGAGCAAGAGCGTGCCGGGCCATGACCGCCAGACGGCGACCCGCCAGACCTGCACGGCCTGCATCGCATCAACGCCTAAAATTCCAACGGCGTGGTTGAGCAGATGGGTTGTAACAAATATCATCAGCACGATGCCACTCCAAAGCCGCATGCTGCGTTCCCATGCGATACCTGGCGAAGGGGGTGTGCTGCCGGGAGAAGCGGAGGTGAGATCGGTCATTCGGGTTCTATGCCTCGGAGTATGCAGCAAACTTGTCGTTCATAATCTCCAGACGGCGGGCAAGTTCCCTTGCGATTGCAAGCGACAGTTGCGGCACGTCACGGGCGATTTCATAGAACGCGTTACGGTCGACCTGCAGCACCGTCACAGGGCCTGCCGCTTCAACGGTCACTTTGCGGGCGTGGTCGCACAGGATGCCGATTGCACCGACCATGTTACCTTCTGTGACCTGATCCAGCCGCACCTTGCCGTGTGGTGTCTCACGAATCAGGTCAACGGTGCCCTCCAGGATCACATAGATCGCCTCGGAAGGCTCTCCCTGACGACATATCGCATCGCCAGCTTCGTATCTGACGCGTTGCCCGGAAATTGCAAAAAGCTTCAGATTTTTGGGATCAACATTTTGAAACATTGAAATTTTTTGCAACGCAGCACAATCTGAATCTATCCCCATATCAATACCTTTGCAACCTGCATTCAGTCATTATTCTTCTGGCTCCAGAGCCTTATCCGAAACCTGTTGCGCGGTGCCCGAAAGCCCGTAGTCTGAAATACGGACACCATCAAATTCTATCACCCGGTCGAATCCTTTGGCATGGGCATGGTCGGGAAAAGCCATGATCAGGGTTTTCCCGCGCATTACTTCATGCAGATTGCCGACAATCGTCTCCACCTCCTTGGCTGAGAAATCCGAAAGACCGCCGTCAACGATCAGAATAGCAGGATTTCTAACCAGACAACGCGCCAGGTTCACAGCAGAACGTTGCGGCGCAAACAAAAGTTTGCCGCCGGGACCGACATCGTAATCAAGGCCTAATCTGTAAACGGTTTCAATCAAACCAAGATCGCCAAGCGCCTGCTTCAGAACGTCTGCAACCTTTCGCTCGGCGTTGGCCATACCGTAGGCAACGCGGCCAAACAGCAGATTATCGCGTATAGCAGCAGCATGGATGAAACGTTCCGGATGGTAAAATTCTATTTCGTCTGCGTAGTTCTGGGGCAGATGCCTGATGAAACTTTTACGCGCCCGCAGAACACGCTGTTCCAGTGCCGGATCAATCAGGCTCAGACGATGACGCGGCTCGCTATACTGAAGCGCAAGACCGATCAGCCGGTCATGATCAAGGCGCGACAGGCGTATGCCTGCATCGCGGGCCTCAGCCTTTTCTATAATCTCGGCAAAATCATCCAATTCACTGGACTGAATCAGAGCGTAACGCTCGAACAGCGGGTGACCGGGCGGAAGACCGGCGAATATCTCAATCGTTGTTCTGGCAATGTTGAACCCTATTTCAGTAAGTGGTTTTGTAAGGCCCTCAGCCTCTATAATCGATCTAAAAAAACGATCGCCGGCAAGCCCACGTGCCGATAACCTTTCACCTGCTGCAACGCCGAAAACAAGATTTTTACCAAGCGATGCATTTCGATTAAAGCGTTCGGGGGCAAAGGGTTCAATGACGCAGAGCAGATTTTCTCGGCTGAGATAATCGCGCACGCTCTGGCGCGCATCGACGAAACGCTGAAGCAGCGTCTCATCCGTATCGTTAGGCAACGTGCCAAGTAGGCCGAATTCATAAATTGTAGCCCCGAGATCGACCTTGGTCAGAGCGTCGAGAAGAGCGCGATCCAATTCCTCAGGTGCGGCAACTCCGGCGGCATTGTAATCCGTCCAATCCGCATCCGACGTGACAAGCGGATTACCAGAACGCCGTGCTTCGATAAGATCTGTACGCTCCTCAGCCGTGGCTGGCTTGAGGGGAGGCGGTACGGATCTTTGCAAAGAAAACGCAACATTATCGCGCAGCGGGCCGGGAAACAATATGGGTTCCGGCGTTGCATACGCCATCAGCATGCTGGCATCGGTGGAGTTGAGGCTCAGCATATCGTAAGTGCCGAGGCGCAACTTGCCTTCAAAATCCGTAATCTGGCGCCCAAGCAGCCGCATCATAACTTCGCGACCGCTGCCTGGAGGGCCGACAATGGCGACATGCGAAGGCCGTTCGATTGTCGTTGTCACCGTATCAAGCAGCAGACTGCCGCGCTGATCAACAACGCGCACACCATCAAACCGCAACGGTGCATCGTCGGGCACCTCGATATCCGTGGCGTCTTTCGTTGCCGGCAGAAGTTTTCCCACGCTAAACTGTGAAATTACCTGCTGGTATTTGATTGTTACGTCGGCGCGGCGCTGATCCCAGTCGATCAACTCTTTAACCGGCGGCGGCAAATCCTTGTACGCATTGATTACGGCAACCAACTGACCGATATCCAGCGAACCGGTAAGCGCAAAATATCCACCGATGGCGTAGAAGAAGAACGGTGTGATCTGCGAGAGCAGCGTATTAAGATATTTAACTGCGTATTTGCGATTGTAGAGGGCCACGCGGATCTTGAAGAGACGGGCTAGGCGGCCGCTCACCTCGGCTTCTGAATAACCGGCTGTCCCGTGGCAATGGATCAGCGGCGCGCCATCGACCATTTCACCAATACGGCCGGCCAGCTGACGTGCTGCGATCTGGCGCTGCCGTGCATACTCGAGTTGTTTGCGGCGCAATGCCGGAATGATGAAGGCCTGCACCAATACGATCGCCATCGCAACAAGCCCAAGCCAGAAGCTCTGCACCATAATAAAGAGCAGGGCCGTCAGCGCCTGAGTGCCAAGGAATGCCGGCCAGACAAACGCATCGCCAATGAAACCGCCAATCGGTTCGACCTCGTTGTTAATCATCGTTGCCGCTTCGGCCGGCTTAACCTGGCGGATGTCCTCCGGGCGAAAGCGCATCAGCCGCGAAAACAAATCAAACCTGAGGCGGCGTAACATACGTTCTGCAAGGATGCCCTTGTCGATATTAATCTTATAGCGGAATGCACCGTTCACGAGCACGAAAAACAAAAACAAAAAGCTGAGTGCCAGCAAATATTCGATTTGATTGAAATCCGCCCCTTCAAAGATGGTGAGCGTGCCGCCACCAAGAAAACCGGGCAAGCCAAAGGATATTTCGAAAAGTTTGGCGGTCGTGCGCCCTTCGATAAAAGCCTCGCCTTGCAGGGCTTCGTTGACAATACGCTTTGGCACGTCAAGGGAAAGCCAATAGAACGGCAGCGCTGCAACGATCAGGATCAGAATGTAGATCTGTTCACGCTTACTGTGCTGCCAGATGTAGCTGAACAGATTTGGATTCACGTGACGGCCTCATTTACGAATGCATCGGTCACACGGAATATTCGCTTCCTGCAACCACATTTAAGATTGTTGTAGACCAGAATTGCCATGACATGAAATGCGATTAACGTCACTCACCAATGAAAAATTGCGATTATGGCGCTGCAACTCATCAAATTTTGCTGAATGCCGGCAGCTGTGTGTCCTTAAGGAGATTCGCACGTGGGACCAAAGCGAGGAGACCGGCCCACTATATCCACACATCTCCATCGGAAACTTGCAAAGTCACCAAGGCCATAGTCCATTTGTTCGCCCTTAAAGCCGGTTCGATTTTTATTGATGAATCAGTTCGGCTATGATTTTGCAACCTCTCGGTGAGATGTGTGAATACAGTAGGGTGAGAAGGGCAGCAAAACGATATTTTTTGAGGTTCTCTTGATATATCAAAGGGTTGGAGACAGCCCAGCAGAGAATGCAAATATAAACCTACTTCTATGCGTCACTTCGGTTAATTTGAAAAGATACTTTGTTATCATAAAGTAAAATTCAGTCTTCTTAGTGATATATATATCGCAATGTCCGCGTTAAGATACATCAAGATAGACTGTCATATTTCCCTACAGGATGGCATGACCTTGTCGGACACAGATCGCGATCAGTGAATTCCCGATAAGCAGCCTCAACCAAGGTCTAAAACATATGACGGCTGATTCTGAAGCTAAAGCGATAGCCAATGCGCGCGCGCCTGCAACTGTTGGTACGCGCCTCAAAGCCATTATGGGCGGCTCTGCTGGTAATCTCGTCGAGTGGTACGACTGGTACGTGTACTCAGCATTCTCGCTCTATTTCGTAAAGTCCTTCTTCCCCGAAGGTAATACCACGGCGCAGTTGCTGAATGCGGCAGCGATCTTTGCGATAGGTTTCATGATGCGCCCAATTGGCGGCTGGCTGATGGGGGTTTATGCCGACACCTACGGCCGCAAGAGAGCGCTTGCCCTTTCCGTGCTCTTAATGTGCGGCGGCTCGCTGATCATAGCGCTGACGCCGAGCTACGACCAGATCGGCATATGGGCGCCGACGCTGCTCGTGGTGGCACGTCTGATACAAGGCATCAGCCTTGGTGGTGAATACGGCGCCAGCGCGACTTATATGTCCGAAGTTGCCGACAAGAATAACCGCGGCTTTTATTCAAGTTTCCTCTATGTTACCTTGATTATGGGCCAGCTTCTTGCGCTTTCGGTGCTGCTGATCCTGCAGTTTCTCGTGCTGACGCCGGAACAACTTGAAAGCTTTGGCTGGCGCATTCCGTTCATAATCGGCGCCTTTGGCGCAGTAGTTGCCTTCTGGCTGCGACGCGGCATGGAAGAGAGCGATCAGTTCGAGGCCCTGCGCGAGAAGAAGACCCAGCGCCCATCGCTCATCTCACACCTCAAAGCGCTCGGCAAGTATCCACGCGCCATACTCGTGGTCGTCGGCCTGACTATGGGCGGCACCGTCGCTTTCTATACCTACACTATCTACATGCAGAAATTTCTCGTCAATACGGTGGGCCTGACAAAGGACCAGTCAACGCTGATTTCGGCAGCGGCGCTGTTTATCTTCATGTGCCTGCAGCCGCTGTTCGGCATGCTGTCTGACCGTATCGGTCGGCGCCCGCTGCTCATTGCGTTCGGCGTCCTGGGCACGATCTGCACGGTGCCGCTGCTGTCGTCGATTGCTGCCACCGACAGCCCGCTGACGGCCTTTATGCTGATCCTGGCGGGATTGATCATTGTCTCGGGCTACACCTCAATTAATGCGGTTGTAAAGGCCGAGCTTTTCCCGGCGGAAGTGCGCGCGCTGGGCGTCGCGCTGCCCTATGCGATTACAGTATCGCTGTTTGGCGGCACGGCCGAGTACATCGCGCTTTACTTCAAATCGCAGGGTGTCGAGGTTTGGTATTATTATTACGTAACGTTCTGCATCGCCTGCTCGCTGGCGGTATTTATCACCATGCCGGATACAAAAAAGGAATCGCTGATTGACCGCGATGAGGAAAAATATTCTTCATCGAATAAAACCTAAGATCAGTCGATCGATATCAAAACTTTCTGAGCATGTCATTCATGGCGTAGCGGTCATCTGACCGCTCGTTATCCACGCACATGGCATGGCGTTGGCGCCGTAGGATCGGCAGATCTTGCGGCAAGCCAATCAAGGCTTTGGCCAAAAATGCGGATCACCGGGCGCACAAAGGCCTGAATAACGCGATCGAAGTTTCCCATCGTCGAACCCGAAAACGAGAGAAAATATTCGGCCGGTATAAGTCGCACCGGCATGCACAAAGGTTTCTATCCGCTCACGACCAGATCAATCTCATATTCCGCCCACGCCGCCATAAGCTTAACGCACATTCCTATCGCCACGCTCGCGCTGATGCCATCAAACTATGGGCGGAGTACTCACGCGAAATGGTCGCCTGAAAACTATCCAATTGCTCCTTTGACAACCTCATGCAAATAACTTGGCAATACCGCTAAATGCCTGGTTAGGATCACGATCCCGGTTTGAGAGAGCATCGGCCAGACTTTTGCGATGCACCGCACGCCTGCGTTGATTACTTTGCACTCCGCTCCGGATACAACATGCGCAGCCCTGCCTTGCTGGCCTGCGTCACGCCACGTTCCGTAATCAAACCGGAGACAAGACGGGCCGGCGTCACATCAAATGCAGGATTGCCAGCGGGCGAATTGGGCGCGGCGATCTCTACCGTTACCACTTCACCGGCGGCCGTGCGGCCAGGCATTTTAAGGACTTCATCTTCTGCACGCTCTTCAATCGGGATCTGCATGCCATCCTCTATCGTCCAGTCGATGGTCGCGTAGGGCAGCGCGACGTAGAAGGGGATGCCGTTATCCTTGGCTGCTAAAGCTTTGAGATAGGTGCCTATTTTGTTGGCCACGTCGCCCGTTGCGGTTGTCCGGTCGGTACCAACGATGCACAGATCGACCTGGCCCCGCTGCATCAGGTGCCCGCCGGCGTTATCGACGATTATGGTGTGCGGCACGCCATGGCAGCCAAGTTCGTAGGCCGTCAATGAAGCGCCTTGATTGCGCGGGCGCGTCTCATCTACCCAGACATGCACGTCGATGCCTGCATCGAAGGCCTGGTAGATTGGTGAGGTCGCGGTTCCCCAGTCAACCGTGGCAAGCCAGCCGGCATTACAGTGCGTGAGCACATTAACCGGCACACCAGGTGGTTTGCGTGCTGCAATATCCTTAATCAAGTCAAGGCCATGGACGCCAATCATGCGGCACACTTCGACATCCTCATTGCAGATCTCGTCCGCACGTCTGTAAGCAGCTTCAATCCGTTCCTCGGGTAGGAGGCTCTCCAGAGCCTTGCGCATTTCCTCTAAAGCCCAACTCAGGTTAACCGCAGTTGGACGTTGTCCGGCCAGATAATCGATGGCCCTGGCAAGCGCTGCATCGCCGGTATCTGCGCGCATTTGCAGGCAGATTCCGTAAGCTGCTGTTGCCCCAATCAATGGCGCGCCCCTGACCTGCATGGTTTTTATGGCACGAGCTGCATCGTCGATATTTGTAAGTGATATGATTTCAAATTTATGCGGCAGCAAGGTCTGATCAATCGTGCTGACAGACCAGCCATCAGTATTGACCCAGATTGTGCGATAGTGCGTACCGTTAATATTCATGATTAACCTCAGCTGGCGATCGGGCCATGGGGATGTGTACGGTTTCCGTCAGCCCACAGTTTGGACAGTCAAGCTGATACCATTCAGCATGCGGGCGCGTCGAGCGATCCTCGATCTTGAGCCCGTTAACGTGGCATGCGGGGCAGGCGATGACATTCTCAGAGCTGTGTTGCCAAATGAACACAGACGTAAGCGCCTGATTAAACTCATTCGGTTGCAGGTGCCGCATCGTCAATGGCCCTCAAAGTGCATCAGAACGTGGCAATTAACGCCCATGCTCTCGAGTTTCACACGTCCGCCAAGCTCGGGCAGATCAATAATGAAAGCAGCAGCGATGATTTTGCCGCCAACGCGCTGTATGAGTTTTGCGGCGGCTTCGGCCGTACCGCCGGTCGCAATCAAGTCATCGATAATCACGACGCGTTCGCCCGGTTTGACTGCATCTTCATGGATTTCAATAACGTCGGTCCCATACTCAAGTGTATAATCCTGAGTGATGGTCTTATAGGGAAGTTTTCCTTTTTTTCTGATAGGAATAAATCCGCAGCCCAAACGGTCGGCAACCGCTCCGCCCAGGATAAAACCGCGTGCCTCAATGGCGACAATCGCATCGACTGGCTCGGTCGCATAAGGTTCGCTCAGGCGTGCGATTGTCGCCTTGAACCCCTGAGCATCGGCAAGCAGCGTCGTTACGTCACGAAACATGATGCCTGGTTTGGGATAGTCCGGGATCGTACGAACAAGAGTTTTCAGGTTGTCCAATGGTTTATCCTCTATGATGTCAAATTCACTGCCCAAAATAGAAATAATTCTGATTACGTTGTAAACAAAAAGCGGCATCTATGCCAAACCATGTTAAGGCCTGTCGTCAGGCCTGTCGTCGGCTGGTACGCGAAGGCGGCGGTGGAGATTTCATTGCAACGCGGTTGCGTTTGCGTGATGTGCGCCGTGCTTATCTTCGTCTAAACGCGTCTTGCCTAGCAAGAAAACTTACCTGTGCCTGCCTCGCGTGATAACCGATGACAGGCTCTGAAGCAAACGAGCGTGCATAGGAGCGCACAATAATGGCCGAGCCTACATTCTCAATGACGTCCGATGATGATCTCCCGCGCACTTTGAGACGGGAAAAAGAAGCCCGTGAGCGGGAAGCTTTCGAACGGCACACGCCTGCCTCCGACTATGTGCCAGCGGAAGCTCCGACGGCCAACCATCATGACGGTTATGAAACTGATGAAGTTTCAGTTCGTTATCTCAAAATTCCTTTTTTTCATATGATGTTCTTCTTCATCAAAGCCGTATTTGCCGCGATCCCGGCCCTGATCGTTCTTGGCGCACTGCTTTACGGCGCCGGGCAGCTACTCAAGGCATATTTCCCATGGCTGATCCAGGCCGAGATTTTAATTCGACTGCCAAATAACTGAAGGGGCCCTAAAGCTGGAATTAGTCTTTATTGGTATTGCCAAGCGAGCGCTTGATCCGAGCGAGTTGATCGCGCGCACCAGGCAGCGTTTTGATGCGATGGCTGTCGACAGACTTGACATGCGCCGCCGTGAATCAGTCCGTGCGCAGCATCTCGGCCAAGGCCCAGGCATCCACTTCATCCACAATGCAAACCGCTGTGAGTTTGCCACCGGCGTCCAATCCTGCGAAAAACTTCATTGCTGCTCTCCATTCGTCTCCAGCGAATCACCTGCGAAAGGATCTCACCTTTCGCCGGGGAGCAGCAACCTCATGTACGGTATGTATTAAGCCACAGATGCACGGAGCAACCGGGCATCTGATGCCGGACAGTGTTGAGAGCCCCGCCTCTGTGCCGTCCGGCTATTATTCCTTCAGGACTAAGTTTGCCTTTCATTGCACGAAGTTTTCATGAGTGAAATGCTCATGCTGCAAACAGATTAGTTCTTAGATTTATCAACCAACTTATTATCAGTGATCCACGGCATCATCGTGCGCAGCTTTGCACCAACTTCTTCAATCGGATGTGCATCATTAAGGCGGCGCGTTGCCTTGAACTTAGCCTGGCCGCTCTTACACTCGCGGATCCACTCGGACGTAAAGGCACCGGTTTGAATGTCCTTCAGGACACGGCGCATTTCAGCACGGGTCTCATCGGTTATAATCCGCGGGCCGCTCACATACTCGCCAAATTCCGCAGTGTTTGAGATCGAGTAGTTCATATTGGCAATGCCGCCTTCATAGATGAGGTCAACGATCAGCTTCACCTCGTGCAAGCATTCGAAATATGCCATTTCCGGCGCATATCCAGCTTCGGTCAGCGTTTCATAGCCAGCACGGATCAATTCGACGAGACCGCCGCACAACACAGCCTGTTCACCGA
>CAWUIN010000087.1:0-11180 GCA_963922535.1 uncultured Hyphomicrobiaceae bacterium
TACGCACGGCATCCTTTGATTTCAGGCGTCCATTCTCGAAGCGTGACGCCAATGCCAGCATATCTTCTTCATCAAAAGCAGCCTCCAGTTCGGCCAGTGCTCCGAGCGTCAGACATAAGCGGAACTGTTTGTCGTCGAGGCAGGCGTTAATTTCACCGCGGCGTTTGTTCGTCATGAACCTAACCTTTAAAGTTTATAACCGTCTGGGCTTCATGGGGCATGCGACCGATTAAATGGCGGTGAAAAGCAGTTCGCCTGCAGATTCAAGGCCGACTTCGAATGAGACTTCCCCATCATGGCGTCCCGTAAGCTCAAGATTGGCGATATGAAACGGCCCCTGGATTTCTCCGAAATCAGGAACGATGATTTGCCAGTCGCGAATTTCACTGGCAAAGAATGCCTGTCGCATGATTTCATCGGTCGTGGCATCCTTGAAGATGCCGGCTCCTGCGATGCGTGCCGATTTGGCGCCAGCACCAGCCAGGAGTTCGCGCCATTCACCGGCCGATTCCTGATGCGTTATGTCAACTGTCTCAGAATTAAACGCGATCGATCGCGATCTGAGCCCGGCGACAGTGACAAAGGTGCCGTCGCCGTCGGTATCAATTTTGAGCAGCAGGTCTTTGCCTTTTTGTGCTGCCATCGGTGTTCTCCTGTTGGCTGGGGAAACCGCACGACGCACAAGCCGTGCGTCCCTGTTGCAAATCTTTGATTGATATTCATGTGAGCGCTTCGGTCACTGCCCGGAAGCGCATGAGGCCGCGCAGCGTTTCACCGTCCGTTTCACGGCGCAGATCGGAAAATTCGTGCCGTATGTTGACCAGACGATAGCCGGCAAGCGCAAGCGTTTGATCGTGCAGACGTGTGCGTACAGCAGCCATAATGGTTTGCACTTCCTTACGTCCGGCTGCCCTTGACCAGATATGCAGCGTCAGCGTATGTTCCGATCCCTCCTCATTGCCGCTTGACCAATCCCGCTCCGTTGTCTGGCCAATGGTGATATAGGGAAAATCTGTGCCGCGTGGCACGTGATCGTAGACGTGCGTGCCACCAAGTAAAGTTGTCAGCGCTGCATCGCCGATCAGTGCGGCATAGATCGATCGTTGCAGCGCCCATCCGGCAGTTTCCATAAACTAGCCCCTGCGACTGCGATTGGAATATCGATCGCTTGGGCGCGCCGGTTTTTCGCGATCATGATTTCTGGGGGATTTGCCGCCGGTATACTGGCGTACGGATGCGCGCATCTGATCAATGGCTGGACGGCCCAATTTGCGCGCCAGGCCAGCAATGCGCACGATAACCTTCAAGGCCCGAATTCCTCGCAATAACAGACTAACCATTGGTTTCGCCCTTCCTCATCCAGTGCTGAAATGATTTCGTGATATTTACCTGCGGAAACGATGCGCATGCTGGCATCGATACCGGTGCGATAGCGCATTACAATGCGATGCGTTGCGCGCCCGACGAGCGTCTCGGCGCGTAGAATTTCGCGACCGTCAAGGCCCGTTATCTCAGCCCATACGGTTGCAACCTGTTGCCATGTGAGCGTTGCGGCGCCACCTTCATCGTCCATGCGGATCGGCTGTTCAATCGTTACGCGGTGGCGAAGTGCTGCAAGTGTTGGCCGCTTCATAGGCGCACAATCCGATAGGGTTCCAGCAATCCTGAAACGGCCTCTGGGAGAGATTGCACGTGGCCGGCATTGACAGGATCGCGATGTTCAAACCAGAACGCCGTCAACAGCAGGAGTGCCTGGCGGATGTTTCGTGGTACGTCGTTCTCCGTCGCCCCAAAACCAACCGTCACATCAATCTCGATGCCGTTGAGTGGCACACCAGGATCAAGCCGATCTTCCGTTGAAAGTGCGATGCGCGGCACATCGCTGGCGCGGTCAACTGTGTAGCTTGTGGGATCGAGTAAGCGCACCACGTCTTCGCAGTCATACACGCGAATGGCATCGACGCTCTGCAGTGGCCGCACAGGCAGTTCGAGGATCCCGCCGGCGGGCCAATGGTCAGCCAGCCATTGCTGCTGTTGTGTGATCAGCGCCAGATTAAGTGCGGTTTCCACCTGCAAGCGTGCCGTCGTGATCAGGCTCGCAATGAATGCGTCCTCATCGCTGGCATCGACCCGCAGGTGGACCTTCGTTTCGGCAAGCGAAAGCGGCTCGACTGCCGGTTCGCTGAGCAATTTCAATGCCATGGTATCAAACACCTTGCGCGTATGAAATAAAGACAGGCCGATACGCATGTATCGGCCTGTCATGGGCTGGCGGGAGAGTGTGTTTGAGCAGATCGAAGAGCTCTACTTTTTCTGCTTTTGTCTTTGCTGGCGCTGTGGCTGTTTTTGTGTTGATGCAGGCTCAGGTTCTGGCTGTGGTTCCGGTTCCGGCTGAGGCTGTGGTTGCGGTTCTGGTTGCACTTCATTTCTAAACGTCAGGAATTTGATCGCCTCAAAATCCTGCACGCCGCCGCCGACACGCTTCGTTGTGTAGAACAGCACGTAAGGTTTGGAGGAATATGGATCGCGCAGAACACGAATACCTATACGATCAACAATCAGGTAGCCGCGCTGGAAGTCGCCAAACGCAATTGCTTGAGAGCCAGCAGCGATATCCGGCATATCTTCGGATTCGGCAACTGCAAATCCGAGCAACGTCGGCGGTTGGCCTGGCGCCAGCCCTGGCTGCCAGAGATAATTACCCTCGGCATCCTTCAATTTTCTCACGACGGCTTGGGTTGCCCGGTTCATCACGAAATGTGCGTTAGCACGGTAGCCTGATTTTACCGCGTAGATAAGATCGATCAGAACATCTGACAGATTTCCTGTCGGCATGCCATTGGCAACGCCTGTATTGAGCGTGCCGATATTACCCCATGTCCAGGCACCGTTATCAACCGTTGGACAGGTGAGGAGGCCGCGCGGCCGGTTCACACCATCGCCATTAATAAAGGCGGCACCCTCCTGCTCGGCAAAGGCGGTGCGCACCTCGTCTGTAATCCACTGGTCAATATCGACAGCACTGTCGTCCAGCAACGACTGCGTCGCCGACGGCATTGCGTAAAGTTCCATGGCTGGAAACGTTAGTTCGCTCAAAGTCGGCGAATTCGTCTCCGGCCGTGCTGACGTTTCACCAACCCATCCCGTGGCGGCGCTGGTCACTGCAAATGGCTTTTTGTAGACGGAGCCGGACACTTGCCGGACGCCTGCAATGGAGCGGATCGGCGAGACATCGCGTAACGCGCGGTTGATCATAGTCTCCATTTCTTCAGGAACAAGATAGCCGCCGTCGGGATCGGAGCTAACGGATAGCGCTTTTGCCTCAAGTTGAATCAACGCACCGGCCTCGCCTTTGCGCATGTAGCCATCGAATGCAGATTTGTGTTGCAGGCAGCCTCTCGGCTTTGCAAGTGCGCTGTCGAGAGCCGGCCGTGCCGCCTTGTGCGCAAGTTCGTCGACAATGCGCTTGTGCTCGTCCAACGCCTTGCCGATGCGTGAAAGCTTTTCATCCGTTACAACGTCTAATGCCATACGTTTTTCAAGCGCTTCAAGACGTGCATCGTTGGTGTCCTTGAAGGCTTCGAAGGCGCGCATGAAATCATCAAACGCAGTGACGATGCTGGCATCCCCGAGATGTTTGGTCTCAAAGCCCTGATGCGCAGCGTTCTCATTGTTTAGCCGATCGTTTGTCATCGCTTTGTCCTTTCTAAGAAGTTTGATTGGCGCAGCAGGCGGGCAGCTTCTGTGATTTGTGCTGAGACTTGGCTCGCCCAGCCCGTGTGATTTTCGGCGTTGCGTGCGATCTGTTGCCTGATTTGGCGGTGTGGGATTACCGTTTCGGAAAACGGGCTTGTTTTTAGCGATGATACGCGCGCATCCGGCAGCATTGGGAAGGTCACGATCGATATTTCCCACAGATCGACGGTCTTGAGGCGGCGAACTCCTGAACGCCTGTCGCGCATTCCATCAATTGTGCGGAAACCGATCGACAAACCATCGATCGCCCCTGTTCGCATCATGGTCAGAACCTCCCGTCCGCGCGCGAGTTACGTCATAATGCGACCTTTCGCGAACAGTCCGCGGGCATCCTCGTAGATCGTCCGCCATATCCCAATGGGCTGGCCGGGGTCGTGCTGGAACAGCATTTTAACGCCACCAGGACCACGTTGGCGAAGACTGTTACGGAAGGCACCAGGCAAGATCACATCGCGGCTGAGATCCTCGCGATTGAATAACGAGGCGTAGCCTTCAAAATCCCCATCGAGCGTCACCTCCTTGAGGTCGAGCGCACAAAATTTCATCTCGCAGGCGGGCCCTTGCGATGCCACTTTCATCTCACTCATTTCGACCTTTCCATTGCTAAAAAAATGCGTCGCGATAGCGTGAAACCGGATTGCCAGCGGAATTAGCCTGCCGAATTAGATTGAATCGCCCTGTTCAACCGGACCGTAGCCGGTCGCAGCCCGCTTTTCGTTAAGTGATAGGAAATTCACCTTTTCCAGGCGCATCCAGAGCGCTTCGCGTTCGCTGTTCAACGCCTCAATCGCATCGATGTCGGGGCGTAATTCAGTGCCATCTCCCCAGGCCGGTTGCAGCCATGCCGACAACATTCGTGCGGTTCTGGTGACCAGCGGCAGAACCGTCTGTCGCCAGAACGTGCGATTGGCTTCCTGATAATTCGCGTAGGTGTTATCGCCGGGAATGCCGAGCAACATTGGCGGCACACCAAGTGCCAGGGCAATCTCACGCGCAGCTCCGTTCTTTGCCTCCATAAAATCCATGTCGCGCGGCGTTAGGCCCATGGATTTCCAATCAAGCCCTCCTTCCAGCAGCAATGGCCGGCCGGCATTGCAAGCGCCTTGAAAATTTTCTTCAAGTTCGCCTTTCAGGCGATTGAACTGCTCAGCCGTCAGATGTCCGCCGGTTTGATAAATCAGTGCACCGGACGGCCGCGCTGCGTTGTCCAGTAATGCCTTGTTCCAGCGGCTTGCTGTGTTGTGCGCATCAATCGCGGTCGCCGCAGCTTCCAGCGGGCTTAAACCGTAATGATCGTTGGCGGGATGAAACAACTTGAGGTGCAGCACCTTCGCCACACCAGGAACGGCTTCGCCGCGTAAAATGCTCCTTTGCGTGCTAACCGTATATTCATAAGCTTCCGGCCAGCCATCGCTGTCAACGATAACGCGGACACGATCCGGCCTGAGAGTGTGCAACGCATTCAACTGACCGCCAACCGACAGTGCATTGATATAAGCGTTGCCTGCGACCAGAAGGTAGCCGTAGATCTGTTCCAGAAGCTCAGTGCCATTATTGAGTGGCGATCGAAAAATCAGGTCGAGAATCGGGTGTTCTTCGACCTCGTTGTCGCCTTGATAGGCACTCAAAGGCACGGAGACGGCCGCTTCGGAAATCATGCGTACCGAACGATAGACAATTGCGTTGTGCATCATGCCGTCACGTGCGAACGCAGCATAGTTGCGGGGCCCCCAAGCGGGGGTGGCAAGGCCTTCGATCGCAACAAATGAACCGTATGCCGCTTTCTGTTCGCGCGCAGCCGCGGCCCGCCGCGGCCACAGCCGCGCCAGCTTTTCAAGCATCAAAATCTCCGTGAATTAAAGAAAGCTCAGAGCTTTAAAGTGCCCGCAGGGATGGCGGGCCATCTGAGGACAGCATCAATTGGGTTACCGCCCAGACCAGTGCATCTAAACGGTCCGGACTGCGTCCGTGAACTCGCCCGTCAGCACCAAACGCCAGCATTTGAGCTTCCAGATCGTCAAATTGCCCGGCATGCACAACACGGCCTTCCGCATAAAGAGCGGCAACCGGTTCGGCGCGCACCCACTTGCCACGGGTCGCGCGTACCTTGACGATCGCAACATTAGCGTCGACCTGGCGGATTACCGTTTCGACAAGGTCGCCACCCTGGTTGACTTCGGCGACGATCCGATCTGCAGCAAAATCCTGATAGGCGGCAATGGCAGCCCGTGCCCACGTCAACGGGGCGCGTCCTTGCACCGTGCGATCAGCCAGCACGTAGCACCGCGCATCGATACCAACACCGGCAACCAAAATCCCGCATGCATCCGAGGATGCGGTTGACGTTACAGGCGGGTCCACCGCTACGACAATCCTCTTTTGTTCCGGTGGCGCGTTAACCCGGGACTGATCAAACCAGTCAGATCGCCACAGTCCGCCCGAGAGCATTTCGATCAGTTCGCCATCAAGTTCCTGCCGGCCGAGCTGCGATCTGGCATAGCGCCGTTGCATTTCCTCAATAAAAGCCGATGCTAGGTTGCTGGCATTGTCGGTCGTGCGCGACCGTGACGTGATTGTTGTCTCCGATTTCATAAGGCGTTGCAGGATAGGGACTGGCCGTGGAGTTGTTGTGGCGACCACTCGTGGTGTTTCTCCGAGGCGCAGGGCAAACTGCAGCATGTCCCAGACCTCGTCGGCGTTAGGCCATTTAGCTATCTCATCACACCAGGCGGCATCGAACTGCGGTCCTCTGAGGCCGTCCGGGCAAGTTGCTGAATATATTTGTGCAATCGTACCGTTCGGCCAGATCAGCTGGGCCTTGGAAGGTTCAAATATTGGCCGTTCGTGCCGGGGATGAACACCCAGCAGCCCCGAGACGCCTTCGACCATGATACTGCGCACGTCATGGAGTGTTTCGCCGACCAGCGCAATGCGCCGGGCCGGTGTCTTGGCAAACGGCGTCTTGCCCAGCGCCTGCGCCCTCACCCACTCGGCTCCGGCGCGGGTTTTTCCGGCACCACGCCCACCCAGGATCAGCCAGGTCCGCCATGCCGTTCCCGAATGATCGGCGCAGCGAGGCGGCAGTTGATCGTCGCGTGCCCATATCTCCCAATCATGCAGAATGTGTTGGATAGCTTCGTTTGGCCAGTCAGCCAGAATGGCCATGATTTGATCAGCTGTCGCCGATTTGTTTTGCGCGCAGTCGAAGAATGCGTTGCGCAAGTTCCTCGCGGAGATGGTGCGGATCGAGCTGTTCGGCCTCATCTTGATGTGCCGCCTTGATGCTGCACTTTTCACTTGCGCCGTCTTGTTTGCTGCTTTCAAGGTCGCTCACCTTCTCAAAGTTGCGGATGAGCTGGCCAATGGCCCGGATTTCACGTTCATGGTCAGCAACAGTGATGTCTTTGTCGTTTTGCATGCGTGCCTCCAATTGCGCGAGTTTGAGGTCGATAGTGCGATGAAGCCTGCGTATCATGTTGTCACGCGGTTGTTGGCCAGGTGTTCTGCGTTCACGCCGTGGTTTCCAGCCATTGGTGCGGGCATGCTTGAGCAGTGTGCTTTTTGCAATGCCAAAACGTTTGGCGATCGTGATGACAGGCTCATTGCTGTGCTCATACGCCTGGCGCACGTCCTGCCAGAAGGCTTTTGCGTCAGCCATCGTGAGATCTCAGATTTTCGGTTGGATGCTTGAAAATGATGGAGTAGGAATGTGCAGCACAAAACTTCCAAGTGGCTGCTCATACGTCATCAAGACATATCTGTTTTTTTTTATCAGTTTGGAATGGGTGATTACCCAAATTGCCTTCGGCAGTCTGGGTTTATCTTTTGCATTTAAGGCGAGTGTGAAAACCGATGCTTGCCAAAGTTGCGCAGTGCGCCGATCGGTTTGAACGGTCGTTCAATGCAAATGTCTCATCGTAGACAATGTATAGCCGATCAGCGTTGCGCTGTCAACAAGAAATTTATTTTTATTTTTTAAAATCAAACGTTTATTGGTCTTATATCGTCTCTGGCTTTAAGCATATCACAGCTTGGAAGAGCGAGGATAAATCAAATGTGAATGCCAAAAGCTTCTTATTGTTGATGTTTTATGGCGCCCTTAAAATCAATCAACTGATTTCAGCTGCTGTGATCAGGTAATCCCAGCCTGACAAGACGGTTTAAGCGCTGCGCAAATGCCGTTGGATCGGCTGGTATTTCGCCATCCAGAATTTGAGCTTGTTCAAACAGAAAGAAAGCGAGATCTTTTGCCCCTTCTTCATTGCCCGAAGCTTTCACATCGGCAATTGCGTGAACAATGGCATGTTTCATGTTGAGCTCGAGGATCGGGGCCGATGAGGGCAGATGACCGCCAGGCGTGAGTATTTTCTCAAGACGGCGATCCGGACCGCCTTGTCCGGCAACGAGGCAGGCAGGGCTGTTGATGAGGCGCTTGGATGCACGCACGTCTGAGATGCGATCTTCAAGGGCCATTTTCACCGCTGCAATAACAACGGCATCGTCGATCACATTTGTATCATCTTCCGTTGTGCTTTTCTCATCCAGCATCGCCACCAGATCAAAATTCACATCGCCCTGGCTCAGAGATTTCAACGGTTTGCCTTCATAATCGTGTTGAACGGATGTCCAGAAAGCATCGACGTGATCGGTAAGAAACAAGACTTCAATGCCGCGTGCTTGCGCCGCTTCCAACATTGGGTTCGAGCGCAGATGATCGATAGTGTCGCCAATCAGATAATAGATCTCTGTTTGGTTGGGTCTCATATCTTCTACATACTGCTTGAGCGAACGCATCTCGTCTGCTCTCGTCGATGCAAAGCGTGACAGGTTCAAGAGACGCTCGCGGCGTTCGTGGTCCTCATAAATGCCTTCCTTGATCACCGACCCAAACGCATCCCAGACTTTGGTAAAGGTGGTTGCATCCTTGTCTGCCAGTCGTTCCAGTTCGCTCAGGACCCGCCCTGTAATGATATTGCGGATGGCTGCAACATTTGGATTGTTTTGCAGCATTTCCCGGGAGATATTGAGTGGAAGATCCTCACTGTCGATTACACCGCGAACAAAACGAAGGTATGGCGGCAATAACTCGGCATCGTCTGTGATGTAGACGCGGCGCACATAAAGTTTTATGTGGCCTTTACGGGCCTGATCGAAAAGATTAAACGGCGGCTGCGTTGGGACGAACAGGAAGACAGCAAATAACTGACGCCCTTCCGCCTTGTAATGGATTGTCACCGCAGGCTCATCAAAAGCGTGGGCAACAGCCCGGTATGCCTCTGTATAGTCCTTATCCTGCAGTTCTGACTTTGGCCGCTGCCAAATTGCGCTGGCAGTATTAATTTGCTGGCTTTCACATTCCTCATCCACGAGTTCAATCGGGAACTGGATATGATCCGAATACAAACGCACAATCCGCTCAATTGTCACTGCTTCGAGATAATCTTGTGCGTCTGGTTTAAGATGCAGCGTAATTTCAGTTCCCCGCGCCACATGTTGAATTTGCTCATCATTTGCCGGAACGATTTGAAAACCTGTGTCACCAGTCGATGTCCAAACCCACACCGATTCATCGCCAGCCCGCCGGCTTACAACGTCGATGCGGTCTGCCACCATAAAGGCTGAATAGAAACCGACGCCGAATTGGCCAATCAGAGCGTTGCCATCCTTGGCTTCCTGGAGTTGTTCAACAAAAGCTTTAGTGCCGGAGCGTGCAATCGTACCAAGGTTTTCGGCCAATTCATCTCGTGACATGCCGATACCGGTATCGGATATTGTAAGCGTGCCAGCATCTTTATCCGGCATAATACGAATAATCGGCGGGCCGGCCTCACCAAGCAGTTCGGGTGTGGCAATGGCTTCATAACGTAGCTTGTCACAGGCATCGGAGGCGTTTGAAATCAGTTCGCGCAGAAAGATTTCCGTTTCGGAGTAGACCGAGTTGATCATCAGTTTGAGCAACTGGGAAACTTCTGCCTGGAAAGGCTGCTCTACGGTGGCGCTATCGAGTGTTTCATTCATCGTTGCGATATCCGATAATGTATATTTTTTTGTCAAGATCTTATCGATCAGGAAGGCTATGCACCTTAGAAATACATGGTGCGGCAGGACCATGCAAATTACTCATGGTCCTGCATTCAATCGCTGATACACATGAAGTTTATTCAACGTAACAGATCAACGGTAAATTAAGGAAACGCTGAGATTGGCGATAGTAAATTCATGGGTGACGATAGAGCTTGCTATACGGTTGAGCCGTGCAGATTAAATCGTTATAGGATTGCGCTGAACGGGACCAGATCAAAAGTGCAATCGTCAGACAGGCAACGCTCTGTCGCGGCACATAATTTACCATCTCTCATACGCATCCATAGACTGCGATGTACGCAATTTGCACGCACGCATTGCGGTGTATTACGGGGGAAGATCTGCAATTCTGTCTGGCACTCTCTTGCTGCGTGCCCATTATACAGCCATGCGCCAAGTGCAACATTGATATGATTCGTCTATATTTGGTCCGAAACTATGATGAAAGCGGTCACAATGCCACGGTCATAATGCCCATGACTGCGCCATGTCCGGGAATGCTGAACGGCGTAGTTTGCGCTCGTGCAGGCCACCGCCTGGTTGCAGTGGCAAGTCATGGGGCCAATACAGGGCAGGATATTTATGATGTCCCGTTGAAGTATAGCCCCCTTTTTTTGCGAGGACAATCATGAGTTTGCCCTCCTTATCATTGCTGGCCTGGACAGCCCGGATGCTTCGGACGCTGCCGTGAAAACAACGTCCGGTTAACTTGGAATATCAGGCAGCGGCAATTTCAATTCGTCTTGACTTGGGCTGGTAAGCCTTAGGTTTGGCAATTTTGATCATCAAAACGCCTTTCTTCATATTTGCCGAAACGCCCTTGTCACTTGCTTCGAACGGCAGGCGAATGACGCGCGAGAAACTACCATAGTGACGTTCAACGTACGTGCGGTCGCCATCGTTTTCTTCTTTCTCGTGCTTTTTCTCACCCTTAATGGTTAGAATATCGCCAACAAGCGTAACGTCCAAATCCTTCTCATTAACACCTGCAAGCTCGGCTCTGATCGTCAACTCTTTGTCGCTTTCGCTGACATCCAGGTTAGGATTTTGCAGGGAGATTCCACTTAAGTTACCTGTTTGGGAAAGTCCGAAGCCGTTGTAAAAGAAGCTATCGAATACACGGTCAATTTCATTGCGCAACGAAAGATAAGGGGCAGTGTTCATTCTCGCGATGAACGGGAATATTTTCACTTTTCTGCCGCCAGAGAACGAGAGATTTAAGATCAAGCATGTTCGTGCTCCTTCGGCGTTCGCGCACTGGTGCATCGGGTGCTCCCAGGCACCGTGCAGGTGTGCCCGGCATGGGCACTGGATTGGAGGTGAAAGTCCTTTACGGGGCG
>CAWUIN010000088.1:0-10922 GCA_963922535.1 uncultured Hyphomicrobiaceae bacterium
GAGCTGCACCCGGAAAGGAAAGCATGCGCGTCAAACGCCGCATAGCAGCCTGGGATGAAGACTTTCTAGCAAGCGTCCTCGCACCGTGAAAAAATTTCACCTGATTCCCCTGTCACCATGATACATTCACTTCATCTGTGGATATTTTACACGCATCCGGTGAATTCAACGGCAAGACATACGCTTATTTTCAAGGGCAGGTTGAAATGGACAAACCAGTCTCGGATCGTGCTTGACCCTGTGGGTGAGCCACATCAGTATCTGCGCCAAAACAAGGACATGCCAGATGTACAGAAATCTGGCAGAAATTTGGATGGGGGCGTATGGTGCAGAAAAGGCAATGGAGCTGGCGAAACCGCTTGATGGGCATGGCTTGGTTTGCTGCATGGTTCATCAATGCCGGCCAGTTTGCTGCCGTCGCGACCAATCAGACCGCGACCAATCAGACTATGGGGGCGCCTGAGCCGGCCCAGCTTCCGGCTGCCGGCAAAGCAAACATTCCAAAGTCTGCGCAAAAGGTTCCAATGCAGATGACCTGGGGTGGAGGGCATGTTACCGGCGACGATTGGTCTATTTACACGGGGACATCGGCATCTTTGTCCGGCAGCATCAATGAAAACGGCTGGCGTATGCGTCTTATAGGCGGTTACGGTTCTTACACCTACGAAGGAACGAAACATATCGACGGGCGTTCTGTGCAGACGGCCTTCGACGGGCAGAGCAGTTTTGGCGATGTCCTCGTGGGCTATCGTCTGCAAACAGGCGATCTCATTGTCAAGGCGTTTGCCGGCATCAGCAGCGTCGGGCATAGCGTTCAACCATTCGATCAGGACAATACGGCCATCGGCTATCGCTATGACGGAAGCGCCGCATTCGAAATTTGGTTCAATACATCTGACAGTCTCTGGCTCAGTTCAGAGACGACGTACTCTACGGTTTTCGATACGTATAATGCGACTTTAAGGGCTGGGTATCGTGCCTGGCCACAGCTTTCACTCGGCCTGGAAACCGGGCTCGCCGGCAATAATGATTATACAGCCGTTCGCGCAGCCGGCGTTGCTGCCGCGGAATTCGGGCTGCTCGAAGCGCAAGATGGTTATGTCCGTATTTCTGCCGGGGCTTCCGCAGATCGCGATATGGAGCTGAGCCCTTACGCAGCAGTGAGTTTCGCGTTGAAATATTAGGCTGCGTTGTCAATTGCCGTGCGAGCGCCAATTTGTGTAACGCAAATTACGCCCTGTTCTTGCGTTCTCGTATTTCTCCGAATACTTCCGCGTCCCCAGCGTTCTCCATTCCAAGAGTTCTGCGGATTTCCGGGCTGTTAACGCGGATAAATGGGTTTGTCGCCAGTTCATCCGAGAGTTTGGTCGGCAATGTCGGTTTTCCGTCAGCCCTGAGTGCCTCAACCTGTTTCATGCGCGCCTGGAGCATTGCGTTGCCAGGCTCGATCGTCAAGGCAAACTTTACGTTGTCGAGCGTATACTCATGGCCGCAATAGAGTATAGTTTGCGCCGGCAGCCTGGTCAACTTCTCGATTCCCCCCCACATCTCGGCCATGGTACCCTCGTTAACCCGGCCACAGCCCATCGCGAACAGCGTATCACCCACGAACGCAACTTCAGCTTTGGGGATCCAGTAGACGACATGGCCAGCTGTATGGCCGGGGGTTTCGAGCACTTTGACCTCGAAGGTGCCGAATTTAAAGGTATCGCCTTCGCCCACCTGTTCGTCTATCCCTGGAACCTTATCGGCTTCTCCGCGCGGGCCGACAATCGTGCACCCTGTCTCCGATTTAAGCTCAAGGTTGCCATCCGTGTGGTCCCAGTGATAATGCGTGGTCAGAATATGGGTCAGCGTCCACCCCTTGTCTTTCAGAGCATCGCGCACCTGAGCTGCGACCGGTGCGTCAATCGATGCGACCTGATTGGTCGTGGGATCTCGAACGAGGACACCATAATTACTTTCAAGACATGGAAACTGGTGGATTTCAAGTTCAGCCATAACCACATAATCTCTGAGTTTATGCCCCATTTCGGTGGGCACCCTTATAAGGAGCGTGCAATAAAGCGGCAACAAATACACATTAACATTGGCAGCGATAATTACAAGTTACTCAGTGAATGAATTGATGAGGCCCGGATGTATCTTCACGTGTCCGAACTGCGTGCTTTTTATGCGCGCCCGCTGGGACAGACCGTGCGTCGTCTGCTTGGGCATCGGGTTCGTGCGCGTTGGCGGAATGTGGCGGGTTTGACGATCATCGGTCTCGGTTTCGCATCGCCTTATCTTGGCGCCTTTCGCGGCGAAGTGGAACGCCTCGGCGCTATGATGCCAGCATCGCAGGGGGCCCTCGTATGGCCGCGGGAAGGTTCAACGCACTGCGTTTTGGTGGAAGAGACGCACCTGCCGTTGGCTGACAATTCGGTTGACCGCCTGCTTGGCGTACATTGCCTGGAAGGATCTGAAGCCACACGGGAGCTGCTGCGTGAAATATGGCGCGTATTGTCACCGCAAGGACGACTTATGCTGATTGTGCCCAATCGGCGTAGTATCTGGGCCAGGCTTGACGTTACGCCGTTTGGGCATGGCCGCCCCTACAGTCTGGGCCAATTACAACGTTTATTGAGTGAAACGATGTTTGCGCCTACCGATTGTACGTGGGCACTGCATTTTCCACCTTTTGAGCGGCAGATCGTTTTGAATTCGGCAATTGCTCTTGAACGTTTCGGAGCCCGGGTCTGGCCAGGGTTTGGCGGCGTCATACTTGTCGAGGCACGTAAGGAGCTGGCCGCTCCAACCGTGATGAAGTTACGGACACCGGTGCACGCCCTTGGCGGGTTGGTCACGGTTCGCCCAGTTTAAATGGCATATGCGTGGCATTCTCATCGGATGTCTGCACTGCTTATCGCATATCATATGCATATCATATATTGTCTTTAGTAATGCGTATTAACAGTAATTGCGTCGCATTACTGCCCATCGGCAATTGTACCACTATATCATATTATCAGAATAAATTCTGAAAGGACCCAAGGCGATGTCCCGTATTCTTGTCTTGTTAAGTACGGTCGTGCTGCTGTTTGCAGCGATGCCACCGGCAGGTGCCGGAGATATCATATCTGGCGAGATGATTATCGAGAACCCGTGGGCACGGGCGACGCCAAAGAGCGCGAAAGTTGGCGCCGGCTATCTGAAAATGCTCAATATTGGCGATACTGCCGATCGTCTTGTGTCGGCGAAAAGTGATATCAGCGCGCGTGTTGAAATTCACACGATGAAGATCGAAGGCGGCGTGATGAAAATGCGTAAACTTGCAGATGGTCTGGCGATCGCACCGAAATCGGAGGTCGTGCTCAAGCCTGGCGGCTACCATCTGATGTTTATCGATCTCAAGGCCCCCTTGGAAGAGGGAGAGGATTTTAATGTCACCCTGGAATTTGAAAAAAGCGGCGACATAGACGTCCTCTTTAAGACCAGTGGTATCGGTGGGAATTCACCTTATCCAAATGAAGATCCGCACGCTGGAAGCGGGCATGGCGTTACTCCGGTTACAGGTTCCTCGCACGGTTCCGGCACAGGCAATTGATTATAGCTTCCTTAATGTGTGTCATATACGCCACGCATCAAACGAGCAGAAATTCTTCAAGTGAACTGCGTACCGCCGGCGGCGGAAGCCTGGACTTGCGTGTCGCAAGATCGAAGAACACCAGGTGTGCCTCCGCGGTTGCGGCACAGCAATCTGTGCCATCTTTGAAAATGCCGTTCGCAAAAACAACCGATCGGTTACCGATTCGTTTGATTACGGTGCCGATCTCAACGCTGCCTGGATAAGTCAACTCCCGGCGGTAATCTATAGTTATGCGTGCAAGCACTACGTCCAGACTATGATCGCCATACTCCTCGAAGATTGGCCGCAAAACAGCCGTACGGCCGGCTTCCAGAAAAGTCGAATAAACGGCGTTATTGACATGGCCAAGGGTATCGAGGTCTCCGAAACGGATTGTATGGAATACCCAGGTTTTATACAAACTGCGGTTGGTCAGATCCAACGCCTGTTGGCCATCGTCACTCACGCCGATCATCTCCGTCATTCATAAATGCTGTTAGAGCGCGTCGCCATTTGATTTAATAGCTGAGCGCAAATGAGTTGCCTCGCTGAAACGGTCGTACCGTCTCACTGTGTTGGCCGTTTTCCGCAGCCGAATGAAGCAGGAATTTTGCAGCTTGGTCGATACGGACCTATAGTGGCTGCCTTGGTTACTCATAAACCAACGCATGGACAGCAAAAAGCTGTTCATCATCAGTCCAAACCATATCGGGCTGCCAGCCTGCTTCTTCGGCCAACTGCCGGAAGCCATCGATCGAATATTTATAGGAGTTCTCAGTATGGATGGTCTCGCCTTTTGCAAAACTGAAAGTGTGGCCGGCAATTGACACGGCTTGCGATTGTCGGCTGACAAGATGCATTTCAATACGGCTCAAGTGCGGATCGTATTTAGCGAGATGTTTGAACCCATCAAGATTAAAATTACCATCCAATTCGCGGTTAATACGTCTGAGCAGATTCAGGTTAAACGCTGCTGTCACACCGCGTGCATCGTCATAGGCGGCAACGAGACGATCTGCGTCCTTGTGAAGGTCAATGCCGATGAGAAGGGGGCTTGGCTGTCCCAGTATACTGCCAAAGGAGCCGAGCAAATCTTTTGCCTGAGCAGGGGTCAGATTACCGATTGTTGATCCGGGGAAAAAACCAGCGTGAGGCCGGGCTGCAAATCTGGATGGCAGCGCAACGGCTGTGAAATCGCCGATCAGCGGAGCGATATCAAGTTCAGGAAATCGCATGGCAAGGCGCGCTTCGGCAGCGTCCAGTGCGGCCTGAGAAACATCGATTGCAGCATAAGCGGTTATCATCGCAGATGCAGCCAGAAGAATTTCCGTCTTTGTGCTGGAGCCGGAGCCGAATTCGACGAGGACAGTATCCGGTGCGAATGAAGACATCCATTCCACTGCACATTTCGTCAGAATTTCGATTTCCGCACGGGTTTGGTAATATTCATCCAGGATGGTGATTTCTTCAAACAGCGCGCTACCGCGTGCATCGTACAGATAGGCTGTCGGCAGAACTTTTGTCTCCTGCGAAAGACCGCTGATGACAGCATTCAGGAAATTCTGACGGTTGTCGTTTTCCAAAGATGGTTCAAGCAGATCCAGTTGGCGCATTATACTGCATCCTCCGCCAGTCGAACGCCTGTAAATTGCCAGCGTGCATCCGGATAAAAGAAATTGCGATACGTTGTACGGCTATGGCCTGGCGCAGTGGCATGCGAAGCGCCTCGCAGCACATACTGACTGCACATGAATTTGCCGTTGTATTCGCCAACGGCTCCCTTTGCGGGACGATATCCAGGATAGGCGGCGTAGGCGCTTGTCGTCCATTGCCAGACATCGCTGTAGAGTTGTTTGAACGCACTGGGATTTGCATTGACCGCCACTTCCCACTCGCATTCGGTTGGCAGGCGTTTGCCGGCCCAGCGTGCAAAAGCTTCGGCTTCGTAGTAACTTACATTCGAAACTGCAGCTTGCACTTCAACGGAGCTCAAGCCCGCGAGCGTCATCTGCTGCCATTCTCCGTCGGCCCGTTCCCAATAGCCTGGGGCTTCCCATCCATGGGTGCAGACGGCATGCCAGCCATCGGACAGCCAGAGTGTGGGTGTCGCATAGCCTCCATCTTTGATAAATTCGAGCCAGTCGCCGTTCGTTACAAGCCGGTCACAAAGCCTAAACGGCTGGAGTAATACCGCATGAGCAGGGCCTTCATTGTCGAAGTGGAAAGCATCCCCACAATGCCCGACCTGGCGTATGCCAGCATCCTGCGCAACCCATGATGGCTCATCTGAACCATACAGGTGTCTGTCTGCAAAGTATTTTTCACTGTATGGCGGGCGCAGCGGATTAGATGAAAAAAGACTGAGGATATCAGTAAGAATAAGTTCCTGGTGCTGCTGTTCGTGGTTTATTCCAAGTTCAATTAATCCTTTTATTTCTTCTGGCAGCCCATCGTCGAAGTGTTCAAACAGGGCGGCCAGCCCTGCATCGACATGTCGGCGGTAAGCAGCAACTTCATCGCAGGACGGTCTTGTCAGCATGCCGCGCAAAGGCCGCGGATGTCGTGCACCGGCCTGCACGTAGTAGGAATTAAAACAGTAGTGAAAGCGGTCATCAAAACGGCGATAGGATGGCAGATGCGGTTCCAGCAGGAAGATTTCAAAAAACCAGGTTGTGTGCGCGCGATGCCATTTCGTTGGGCTGGCATCGTCCATCGCCTGGACAACCTGATCTTCCGGGCTGAGCGGTGCTGCGAGTTCTTCCGTTCGCACCCGGGTCCTGAATAATCTGTCCTGCAACGGCTCGGCAAAGCGAGGCTGCAGACCAATGCGGTCTTCAGCATCATTCATTAACATCGTATAACCTGTGTTTGGGGAATGTTGGGAGTTAACCTGCGGGTTTATATAACGGCAAGGTAATCGATGACATTGGTCCAAATGTGTTGGCAGATTACTTTCTATAAATCCCCATGACCAACATCTACCGCTCCATAGATGCTTCAATTATAGACGCTTTAACTTGGCGATTGTGTGAAGTCAACCGCCTTTCAGGTATCACAGCTTAGCAAGGCTCGGTGCTGGGCGAAAAGCCTGCTTCGTCCAGCACGCGCAAAACTTGATTAATAGCCTCTTGGTAGCTTCCAGAGTTTATGTGTGGTGTTATTCGAACCTTTCAGGTATCCGGTCTTGTGGGGCAAGATCACTGAAGCGTGTATAACTCCCCTCAAAGGCAAGTTGCACGGTGCCAACTGGACCGTGGCGTTGTTTGCCGATAATGACCTCGGCCTTACCTGCGACTTGAAACATTTTATCCTGCCACTCGGCGAATTCAGGCGTTCCTTCACTTGGTTTGGTTCGCTCTATATAGTATTCCTCGCGAAAGACAAACATGACGACATCGGCGTCCTGCTCGATTGAGCCAGATTCGCGCAGGTCCGACAGTTGCGGGCGCTTGTCTTCGCGCTGTTCAACCTGGCGCGAAAGCTGTGAAAGTGCGATAATCGGGACTTCAAGTTCTTTGGCCAGCGCCTTCAGACCGGTTGTAATTTCAGTAATTTCCTGGACCCGCCCTTCGCCACTGCGTTTGCCGGCGGACAAAAGCTGCAGATAGTCAATGATCAGCAGATCGAGCCCTTTTTGCCGTTTGAGTTTACGTGCACGCGCCGCCAGCTGCGCAATGGAAATGCCACCGGTCTGGTCAATGTAAAGCGGGGCCTGCGACATGTCCTGAGATACATTATATAGCTTGTTGAATTCTTCCTGGTCGATCATGCCGCGCCGGATCTTCTCCGATGTGATCTCAGCCTGCTCAGATAAGATACGCGTCGCCAGCTGCTCGGCCGACATTTCCAGCGAAAAAAAGCCAACGCGGCCGCCATTAACGGTTTTTATTGTCCCGTCAGGCTGACGTTCTCCACTATACTCTTTAGCGACGTTATAGGCTATGTTGGTTACTAACGCGGTCTTACCCATCGAAGGGCGGCCTGCAAGGATGATCAAGTCAGAACTCTGCAGCCCGCCCATGCGGGCGTCGAGATCTCTTAATCCAGTCGACAGGCCCGAGAGTTGGCCAGAGCGTTCAAAAGCATTGCCAGCCATCTTTACAGCTTCAGTCAATGCTGTCTCGAAATTGACAAAGCCCTTACCGTACTTGTCTTTTTCGGCTAGCGCGTAAAGTTTATTTTCAGCTTCTTCGATCTGCAATTTGGGAGGCGCATCGACGGGAGAATCGTGGGCCGTGTTATAAATATCCTCGCCAATCGTAATAAGCGAGCGGCGTACAGCGAGATCGTAGATCGTTTGCCCGTAGGCGGCCACGTTGATGATAGTTGCAGCGTTAGCCGCCAGCCGGACGAGATACTGCGGCACTGTCATATTGTCGGCGACTGGCTCTGCATTTTCAAAAAACGTTCTGAGCGTAATCGGTGTCGCCTGCTTGCCGCCAATGATCAGCTTTTCGGCAACTTCGAAGATTTTGCCGTGGATCGGCTCGTAGAAATCAGATGGTTTAAGAAGGCCCGCAATACGATCAAGCGCTTCATTGTTCACGAGGATGGCACCGAGCAAACCTTGCTCGGCGTCGATGTTGTGTGGCGGCTGGCGGTATGCCAGCGGTGTGTCAGAGTTGGCCTGGGCAGCAAGCTGCTCAGCCTGTGTAAGAGGGAGGTGTTTCATCATCGCAGCAGGCTAAGCGATTCCCGCTGCTCAGGTCGCAGAAACAGAGCTGTTCTGGTCAGTCCTCCACGCTATGCACATATATGAAAATGAGCTGTTGCATTGTCAGACGAATCTATCCGGCCTCAATCAACTTTATCGAGGCAGGATTCAACGTGTTCACCAGAGGCTGTGTCGTCAATTGCCGCGCGAGAGCCCTGATCAGGATGCGGCGCTCTGCTGGTGGTCGTCAGTGTCTTCAGCATGCGGGGCACTGTCCTCGTCAGCTTCGTCAGCGCCGAATTCACCGTCCGCATCCGGGTCGAACGTCTCGATTTCTATTGCCTCGTCCTGAATAACTGTGACATCTTCACCACGCGCTTGGCGTTCTGCTTCCTCCTCGGAGCGGGCAACGTTCATGGTAATTTCAACACTGATTTCAGGGTGCAGCGTAATCTTGACAGGATGAATGCCAAGCGCTTTGATGGGCTGTTGCAACTCGATTTGGCGCCGGTCGATCGAGAAGCCGCCGGCTGTGACCACATCAGCAACGTCGCGCGTTGAAACCGAACCATAAAGCTGCCCGGTATCGCCAGCCTGACGAATGGCGATGAACTTTTGTGCATCAAGCTTTTCGGCGATGGCTTCGGCTTCTTTTTTAAGTTCAAGGTTGCGGGCTTCCAGCTGAATGCGCTGCTTTTCGAACTCTGCTTTGTTTGCCTCGGTGGCGCGCAGTGCTTTACGCTGCGGCAGCAAAAAGTTGCGTGCATAGCCGTTTTTGACATTGACGATGTCACCCATCTGTCCGAGCGAGCCAATACGTTCCAACAGAATGACGTGCATGATGATGAGACCTTTCAATTATTTATATGTCTGATTTTATCGGATGATATCGGGATTAGGCGCCGCCATCCTTTGGGCTGGAGCTTTGAAATCTCCGGCGGATCGGCGAAATCGGTTCGCCAATGGCGATCATCGCCACAATGATGCTGCTGAACGGGTTGAGAAGCAGAAGCCCCGCATAAACCATAAAGAGAATAAATGGGCGCGCAGCGAGCCCGCGTGTGATGTTGTGAATGATCGCAAGGCCGACAATGATATAAGCAAATAAGACTGCGCTCGCGAAACCTAATGCGATGAGGCCTGCGTAACCAGGCAGAAAAGACAAGCCCACCGTGAGCATTAATGCCAGTGGTGTTTCATTTGGTAACGTCATTAATGACAGGTCCGGCCAGGGTCTGGCCAACCGTCCCGAAACCTCAGTCACCCAGGCACCCAACCACAAATTAAAGCACGCGACGGTTATCCAGAAAGTCGCGGCAACCGGCGTTAAACCTCGGACCATCAATTTCGCGAAATCATCTGCCGTCATTTCGTCTGGGAGTTTCAACTCAAGCTGCTCAGTATATTCGCGCGTCGCAATTTCAAGCTGGCTTTCATTGGCGGCAATCGAAAACAGCAAAATCGCAGCAAGGCTGCCGGCCATCAGCGTTAAAGCGCCGAGCACGCGCCCCGGCGGATACCACTCGATTACAGGCGAGCCGTCAGCGTTATATTCATTCGTCGCGCGGTTGAGCATGAGCAGGTATGAGCAGATCGCCATGGGCAAGCCAACGGCAATAAGGTGAGAGACGCCTGCATTTGGTGTAACGAATAGTGTCATGGCGACCGCAGATACGATGGCGGCAAATAACGCTGACCTCCATCCCCATCCAAAACCGACAATAGTAACGGGCAGTGGCGCCAGAAAAATAAATGCAAAGAGGCTCAGTGTGGAGCCCTGCGTTGCTGCAACGAGAACAACGGCAGAAATAATGCCAGCAGCGAGACTAACAATGATATTTCCTAGCATAACCAGCTGTCCCGCTCAAAGGCGGTTAGGGACTTCTATGATGTTTCATCATCTACCCCAACCGTTGGCTGTTCTCACTCAACGTTCAGTGTTGAGAACGCATTATGTCTATCTTGCATGTGTCTGTCTTGTTCGCAAGTAAGAGCTTAACGCTATTTGATCACGTAAGGCAATAACCCAAGAAAGCGTGCACGCTTGATTGCAGTTGAGAGTTCACGCTGTTTCTTGGCCGACACCGCTGTAATCCGGCTCGGTACGATCTTGCCGCGCTCGGAAACGTAGCGGCCAAGTAAGCGAACGTCTTTATAGTCGATCTTAGGCGCATTTTCGCCAGAAAATGGACATGTTTTGCGGCGTCGTTGGAAGGGGCGCCGCGCGCCCGCTGCTGGAGCTGCCATTTCTTATGCTTCCTCACGCCTGGAGTTATTATCCGATGGCCGGGCGCGGAAAGTTGAACCTTCGCGGCCGCCACGATCCCGATCTCCTCTATCGCCACGCGGTCCGCCACGATCACCTCGCTCACCACGTTCGCCGCGAAAACCTCCGCTGCCACGACGTTCTTCACGCTCATTCTTGCGCATTTGCACAGAGGGTTCGGTTTCGTGCTCTTCAACCCGTACTGTCATGAATCTGATGATGTCAGTTGAAAGCTGCATGCGCCGTTCCATTTCGGCAACAGCCTGCGGCGGCGCAGAAATATTCATAAGGGTAAAATGCGCCTTACGGTTCTTTTTAATCTTGTAGGTCAGGGATTTGACGCCCCAATACTCTGTCCTTGGGACAGTCCCGCCACCTTGTTCGACAACCTGTTT
>CAWUIN010000089.1:0-10882 GCA_963922535.1 uncultured Hyphomicrobiaceae bacterium
GACGGGAACATGGTCTGAAGGTTTTTCCCAACTGCGCGTGTGCCTGTCGACACCAACGCGTACGAGCCGGTCTGCAGCTTGCGGCGAAAGCAGAAGGTGATCGATGCGGATACCATTGTTCTTCTGCCAGGCGCCACCTTGATAATCCCAAAAGGTATAGACATTATCGTCCGGATTGCAGGCTCTCAGGGCTTCTGTAAATCCTAAATTCTTAACTCTTCTGAAAGCATTACGGCTTTTCGGCTGAAACAGCGCATCATCAAGCCAGGCAGCAGGAGAATAACAGTCTTCAGGCTCGGGAATGACATTGTAGTCGCCGGCCAATACGACGCTGTCTTCCGTGCCAAGCAGTTCGCGTGCATGGTGCTCAAACCGCTCCATCCAGGATAATTTATATGAAAACTTATCGGTGCCGACGGGATTACCGTTGGGCAGGTAAAGCGATGCCACGCGAAATGGCTCGCTTGCCCCGACAACCAGCGCTTCAATATACCGCGCTTGAGAATCGCTGTCATCGCCAGGCAGGCCCCTGCGGATTTCCTCTAACGGGTATTTTGACAACAAAGCGACACCGTTGAAGCCTTTCTGTCCATGGACTTCAACGTTGTAGCCAGCATCCTCAAAGATGCTGGCAGGAAACGCCTCGTCTACACTCTTGATTTCCTGAAGGCAGGCGACATCGGGCCTTGCCTGCTCGAGCCATTGCAGGACAGTCTGGAGACGCGCCTTTACCCCGTTGATGTTCCACGTTGCAATGTTCATGTTGCTCATGTCGCCATATCGTGCTGATGTTTCAAATATTAAAGCTGGTCCCGCAGCCGCACGATGACGACGCATTAGGATTTTTGATCTGAAACGCAGAGCCGATCAGCTCATCGACGAAATCGATCTGAGAACCGGCAAGCAACGGCAGCGATGTGGGATCGATCAGAACAACGGCCCCCGCATGCTCGATAATGATATCGTCATCCTGCGGCCCGGGTGCCAAATCGAACTTGTACTGAAAGCCCGAACATCCTCCGCCTTCGACGCTGACGCGAAGAACTTTATTGATCGGTTCGTCAGCCGTAATTTCATTGATCCGTTTTGCTGCGCTATCGGACAGTGTGATTCCGCTTGTAGCTTCGCTCATGATGTTATTCCGCTATTGTGCTGTTACTGACCGCGCTTTGTTGAATGTCGGCGCTTCGACAAATGGCCGTCGAACCTGTTTTTGATATTTTACCATATTATGACTATACAGATAATGTAATCCATCTCAGCGAAAGGCCAAGTCAGGCGATTGATTTCAGATTGCGGAAATATGCAGCAAACTTCGTAATCGTCGATTTATATTTTATACGGTGAAAAGGCATTTGGCTATCATGATGCGGGCAGGAAGCGACAAGAGGTTTCACTACGGCAAGGCATTGCGGCCAGGAGAGCGCCAACTTGCATGTTATGCTGCCGGCGCCGTGCCAAGCCGGGGACGCTTTTATCCGGAGCAATCGTGTGAAATCCGTAACCACCTGCAGCGCGATCGTGATCGGATCATTCATTGCACGGCTTTCCGCCGGCTGACTTATAAAACCCAGATGTTTGTCTATCACGAAGGCGACCATTATCGTACGCGTTTGACGCACAGCTTGGAAGTTGCTCAAATTGCGCGAACCCTGGCGCGCCAGCTGTGCCTTGACGAAGACCTTGCAGAGGCCGTTGCGCTTGGGCACGACCTTGGTCACCCTCCTTTCGGACATGCCGGTGAAAAAGCCCTTGATCATGTCCTTAATAACGCAGGCGGGTTTGACCATAACGTGCAAAGCTTTCGTCTTGTAACGGTGCTGGAGCACAAATATCAGAAGTTTAATGGGCTTAATCTGTGCTGGGAAACGCTTGAAGGGCTTGCCAAGCACAACGGGCCGCCGGCCCACGGAACGGATCCGGGCGCTCTTCGTTTCGTACATTCAGTGCGCAAATTTCAACAGAATATGGATTTGCACCTTGATAAATTTGCCTCTGGCGAGGCGCAGGCTGCTGCGATCGCTGATGATATTGCCTGGCACACGCACGATATCGATGACGGTCTGCGTGCTGGCCTCATAAAACTCGACGATCTTCAGGAGGTGCCACTCCTGCACAGCATCGTTAATGCTATGCGCAGCGATCAGTTGTGCGATCCAGGCCGTCAAGTATATGAATTGCGGCGTCGCCTTATTACGATGATCATTAATGATGTCATTGACGAATCACGCCACAAGCTTGGCGCTCTGCAGCCTGCAGGCCCTGATGATATCCGCTCTGCGGCTCACACCATAGTAACGTTTTCCGCTGAAATGCAGACACGGTTGGATGAACTGCGTACATTTTTGTTTGTCAATCTTTACCACCATCGCGTGGTTATGCAGGTTATGGAGGGTGCGCAAAAGGTTGTGCGCGATCTTGTTCGCTATTACGCGGTCAAGCCATCCGACATGCCTGCGGGATGGAATGAGAATCTGGACCATCTCAGTGAACGCAAGCGGTTACGGAGGATCGGCGATTTTGTTGCCGGAATGACCGATCGCTATGCGATTGCAGAGCACAAGCGGCTGTTTGACGATACGCCTGAACTGCGCTACTCCGCCGACAATATTCTGTAAATGTAACTGGCTGGAGATGCCTTCTTGTGCCGTAGCTTATGCCACGGCAAGATGCTATCCCGTCCCCATTCAGGTTTGAATTCTATGAACATATTCACTGAAGTCGGCGATAAGGTGATCTCCGCGCTGGATTGTCTCAAAGTGTCCGGGGATTTGCCTGGCGAACTTGAATTCACAGGTATCGAAATACAAGAACCGCGCGATCCCAGCCATGGAGATCTTGCTTCAAATGCAGCCATGGCGCTTGCTAAACGGGCTGGCCTGAAGCCACGCGACCTTGCTGAAAAGATTGCCGTTTTACTGCGGAAAGACGAAGCCATCGCAAAGGTCGACGTTGCGGGGCCGGGCTTCATTAACATAACGCTCTGCGATGCCGCATGGCAGAGCATCATTGCGGTCATTGTCGAACAGAAGGAGACTTACGGCCGTGCCTTGCAGGATGCGCAGAAGCGTATTCAAGTCGAATACGTATCAGCTAACCCAACGGGTCCCATGCACATCGGCCATTGCCGTGGGGCCGTATTTGGCGACACGCTGTCGAATCTTTTGTCGTTTGTCGGCCATGATGTAAGCCGTGAATATTATGTCAACGATGCCGGGGCGCAGGTCGAAAAACTTGGGCGCACTGCTTATCTGCGCTATCTGGAAGCGCTTGGCGATGACATCGGAGAAATTCCGGAAGGTCTTTATCCTGGCGCCTACATGAAGCCGATCGGCCAAATTTTGGCAGAACGCTATGGCAACAAACTGCGCGAAATGGATGAAAGCAAGGCACTAACGGTTGCACGGCAAACCGCAATAGATATGCTGCTCGATGAAATTCGTGACGATCTTGACGCCCTGAACGTAAAACATGACGTATTCTTTTCTGAACAATCGTTAACGACGGACAGTCGCGACCAGGTTGCCGAAGCCATTGCGAAACTGCGCGAAGCCGGGCTGATCTACGAAGGCCAGTTGCCCAAACCGCTTGGCCACGACGATGAGGAATGGGAGGAGCGCCAACAGACGCTGTTCAAATCGACAGAGTTTGGAGATGATATTGACCGTGCATTAATGAAATCGGACGGCAGTTATACATATTTTGCCAATGATGTTGCTTACCACAACAATAAGCTTGAACGTAGTTTTGATGAGTATTTGAATGTACTGGGTGCCGATCACATTGGCTATATTGCGCGCCTCAAGGCAGTAATGAGCGCACTCTCCTCAGGAGATGCAAAATTTGAGACGCTTATAACCCAGTTGGTGAAAGTCATGCGCGACGGCCAACCCGTGCGAATGTCAAAGCGGGCAGGTACTTTCGTTGTACTTCGCGATGTTGTCGACGAGGTTGGCCGTGACCCTGTGCGATTCATGATGATGATGCGAAAACATGATTCGCCAATTGATTTCGATTTAGCCAAGGTTACCGAACAATCAAAGGACAATCCTGTTTTCTATGTCCAGTATGCGCATGCACGGACAGCCTCTATATTTCGCAAGGCCGCAGAGGTTTTTCCACATCTCAAAGTGGGTTGCGAAGCCATACAAAAAGCCGACCTCACGCAGTTGAATGACAGCGGTGAGCGCACGCTTATCAGGGAACTCTCAAAGTTTCCCCGCGTCATAGAAGGTGCCGCACGCGATCGCGAGCCCCATCGTATTCCATTTTATTTGTACGATTTAGCATCTGCATTTCACCAACAGCATGCGCGAGGCAATGATTTGCCACAATTACGATTTATTCAGGCTACTGATATCAGACTTACATCAGCAAGGCTTGCGCTGGTGTGTGCAACCCAACAGGTTATTGCATCTGGGCTGGGCATTCTGGGCGTGTCTGCGCCTTTAGAAATGCAATAAAAATCCCGTTTAATGGCGATGGGGCACGAGGAACAGCGAATGACGCAATCAGACCGCCCATTTTACAAAAATCCAAATCGGCAACAGCAGCCTCAGCAAGACAATAATCCGCATTCTGACCAGAATAATCCAAACTGGCCGAACGAACCTGCCCCCACGGAACCGTACGACCCGGCAGCACATATTTATCAGGGCCAGCAGCCATACGGGCAACCTGATTCCCAGGCATCGTTCGGCAATGCGCCAATGCCTAATGATCCGAATTTCGGCAATCACGACTATCCACCGCAGCCTCAAGGGCAGAACTTTTATCCATCTACGCCCGGGCACCCGGGCACCTACGGCGACCATCCCTCCGGGCCACCTTATCAGCCGGTACAGACGCCAGCCAGTGGGCAGAACCCCGATCACATCTCCTCGCAGACAGATGGACGGTACGCCAATCCAACAGAGCCTTCTTTCGGCGGTGGTTTTTACGATAATTCGCATCAACAGAATTCACAATCGCATCTGCCGCCGGGAAATCATGAAAATCACGGTGAGGCTGGCTGGCCGGGCTTTGAGCCAACGTATGCTGGCAATTTCCAACCTCAACACGATCAATCTGCATCTCCAGATTACAACACTTACGATCTTTCAAATTACAAACCATCCGGGCAGAACAATCAGCCAGGATTTGGTGAGGCAGGCTATATACCGACGGAAAACTGGAATCAGGGTTTACACGCTTCGCATGCCCCTGCTGGCCATCCCGCTTTCGGGCCGGCGGGGGATTTAAATATCGGCCCGATTGCCCATAATAATGCTTCTCATAACAGAGATGCAGACGAGGATTACGATGATGAATACGAAGAAGAGACCGGAGGCAAGCGGGGGCTGATCATCGCTGCTGCGCTTGTCAGCATGATCATTGTTGGTGGCGCTTTTGCCTATGGTTATAATATCCTTTTTTCGACAAGTTCTAAAAAAACAGGCACACCGGTTGTCAATCGCAGCGAAGAGCCCGCCAGGGTCCAGCCTGCAGATCCAGGCGGCCGAAAGTTTGAAAATACAGACAGCCAGCTTATGGACCGAATTGGCAATCGTGGACAGGCAGGCAATACCGCCCAGGAAGATGCAGGCGGGAACCGCGTTCGAACTGTCTCCACACTTGTTGTCGGCCGTGATGGCCGCCTGATCGTCGAAAATAAAGATGCCGATCAACAGCCCGCGTCTCAGGACAGATCTCAATCCGCTGCAGCATCGCAGGTTGCGAACGATGCTCCAAGCGGAATACCGGGTATGATCATTGAAGGGCGTAATCAGCAGCCAGATCAAAGAACCAATGAAAATCAACCGGCAGCCCCATCACAACAGGCGGCTGTTGCTGTGTCTCCAGTTTCAACGCCGAGGGTTCAGCAGCCCACCACGGATACGGATGTTCAGGAAGAACCGTCGCAACCGGTTGTAGTCCGCCGCAGAAACTCAAAATTTCCGCCGCTTCCGCAGAGATCTGGCGTGGACAAACCCGGCGTAGATTTGGGTCCGGAAACTCCGGTCCCAACAACTTCCGAAGATGAGCAATTCGACTCTGCTCCACAATCTGATTTAACCCAGGCGGCAGCCGGACCTGCGCCGAATGGATACGTTGCAGTGCTCTCGACCAAACGCAGCCGCATTGATGCGTTGACAAGTTTTGCCGATTTGCAGCAGCGTTACCCAAACATTCTGGGAACTAAGGTGCCTGATGTTCGCCGCGCAGATCTTACCTCCCGTGGCCTGGGAGTGATGTATCGCGCAGTTGTTGGACCACCAGGATCGCGTGAAGTTGCATCTCAATTGTGCGATCGCCTTAAAACCGTTGGCTATGGCAACTGCTGGGTCTCAGCCTACTGAATATCTGTTGTTGGTATCTGCCGTTGGTTTAACGTCAGTCCCTTGTTTCTGCCATGTTACTGGCGATCTGCGCCGGGTCGATCTTCAAGAGGAACGCAGGCTTCATTTTTGATCTGACGAATGGTAACCGCCGTTTTGATACTGGCAACGTTGGGTGTTGCACTTAACTTATTGATGAGAAAATCCTGAAAAGCTGCCATTGTCGGTGCAATGCATTTGAGGAGGTAATCAATCTCGCCAGACATCATGTAGCACTCCCTAACCAGAGGCCAGCCAAATGCACTATTTTCAAAAGCACGCAGATCGCTCTCCGCCTGGCTATGCAAAGCAACCATCACAAAAACCGTGAGTTCATAACCGAGCGCCTGTTGATCAACATCTGCGTGGTAGCCGCGGATAAGCCCGGCTTCCTCGAGTGCGCGTACACGGCGTAGACAGGGGGGCGGCGTTATACCAACTCTCTGGGCCAGCTGTACATTGGTGATCCGCCCGTTCGCACAAAGCTCACGGATAATCCGCCAGTCTATGAGATCCATTTTTACGTTCATAACGTGCGCACTGTGCCTTTATTTCATTGTTCTGCAAAGCTCTTAGTATATGTGCTTCAACTATGCTTGCTGTGACCTGACGTAAATATTATTGCTGGAATTTATGCGGCGCGACGTGTAATCGACATTAGGCCGTGCCGTCAATTAGCACGCGAGAGCCGGTTTGGTGAAATCGAGTTCGTTTCAAGGAGCGAGGACGAAGGAAATGCTGGGCATATTCGAGGACGAGCGAGGACGAAACTGGCCGATTTCTCCAAATTCCCTCGCCTTCGCCGCCTTCGCGCGGTAATTGACGGCACGGTCTTAAGAGGCAGGAAAAGCATACGTATTTATATTTGTGCGGAATAATGGCAAACGCAATGAAACTTAAAGGGCACACAGGCTGGATTATTACTGATGGCAAAGCTGGCATGGTTGTGCAGGCCTGCGGTGTCGCCGATGCGCTTGGCCTGGCATACGAATTCAAGACTGTGGCACCGAAAGGTCTGAGCCGTATTCTGGCGCCCTGGGGCCCGGTGAGCCGGCGTGAGAGGTTTGGCCAGCCGGGATCTGATTTTTCACCGCCCTGGCCGTCGGTTGCGATCGCCAGCGGGCGTGCGAGCATTCCTTATATTCGTGCCTTGCGCCGTGTTGCTGGAACGGCCTGTTACACGGTGGTGCTTCAGGATCCGAAAACCAGTGCCGACACAGCGGATCTTATCTGGGTGCCGCAGCACGATCGCCGGCGCGGCGTTAACGTCATGACAACCCTGACATCACCACACAGTTTTTCATTTTCCCGCATATCTGAACTCAGATCGCCCATACCCGATGACATTGCAGATTTGAAACGGCCGCGTGTTGCGGTCATTCTGGGTGGTAAGAACGCAGCATACAAGTTCCAGAAAGAAGACGACGTACGCCTGGAGAAAAGCCTTGCATCGATCGGACGTCTGGGTGCCAGTTTTATGATTACTGCCTCTCGGCGGACACATAAAAGATTACTGCAGGCCGCTGAGCGTGCAACCGCCAATTCACAGCGTATTCTATGGGCAGGTGTAGGTGAAAATCCCTACCCCTACTTTCTTGCGCATGCGGATTGGCTGGTCGTAACAGCAGATTCCGTCAATATGACAGGAGAAGCCTGCGCAACCGGACGGCCGGTTTATGTTTTCACGCCGTCCGGAGGGAGCGCGAAATTTAACAGGTTTCATGATGTCTTGAAAGCTTATGGCGCAACACGTGATCTACCGGGTGAGGTCGACGCACTTGCGGAATGGCAATACGCACCTCTGGACTCTGCACAGTTAATCGCTGCGGAAATCGAAAAACGCTGGCAGCGGCGCTGCGAAGTTTTGCCTGCTACTGAAAACGTTTAGTTTCTGGCATTCTTCCAATCGTTTACTAGTTTTGAAGCTATCTGCCCTTTGCAGAAATTATCCTGAATTCAGACGGCAAACAGTTTACTCAATCTTATATGGTCCTGTGTCCGGGGGAAAAATGGCCCACCTTAATATCGACATGCTTCGTCAGGCTGAATTTCAAACAGAACCGTTTGAATATTGCATCGTGTCAGGCTTCCTCAACAAGGAAAGTCTGCGCCAGATCAACGAAACGTATCCATCAATTGAAAAGGGCGGCTCTTTTCCGCTGGAAAGTCTTGAGTCCGGAATGCTCATCAAAGAAGTAATCAACGAGCTTGATGGGCCGGAGTTCGAGCAGGCAATTGCGGAAAAATTCAACGTTGATCTCAGTGGGCGGCCAAAGATGTACTCGCTGCGCGGCTACACCAGGGTGAAGGATGGCCGGATCCACACCGATTCCAAGGATAAGATCATTACTGTTCTGCTGTACCTCAATGAAGACTGGCCCCATAATGGCGGCCGGTTGCGGTTGCTGCGCAACGGCCACGACGTGGATGATTTTATTACCGAAGTGCCGCCGGACAATGGAACGCTTTTGGTTTTCAAGCGCTCCGAAAATTCATGGCACGGCCACCATCCTTTTGAAGGACCGCGCCGTTCATTGCAAATGAACTGGATGACCAGCGAAAGCTCAAAGGGCTTCCACAAGTTTCGCCACACCATTTCAGCTGCGATCAAAAAATTACGTTCGGCAGGTTAGAGCTGCTGTATTCACACATCTTAACCAAAAGCTGGAAAAATAATTGCCTAATCTTCGGTACAAAAGGTCAAACCGGTTTTGCAGCAAGCAAATGGATAATGGGCCCTGGCGATTTTGGCGACGTGTGGCTTAAAAAGGCGCGGCTTCAAGCTTATGCCTCCGGTAGAGATCGGCAATTGTGGCATAGCCGTTCGTATACTTAGGCCGTGCCGTCAATTAGCATACGAGAGCCGGTTTGGGCAGAGTGTGACGCAGCAGGCAGTTCTTTGCAGACATCGTTCCTGCGTGCGCTAACTGACGGTACGCTTTAAAACAGCAGATACGCCGTAATCTGCAGCCAAAGGTCCCAGCGCATTTACAATGACAGGGCCGCAGGCTTCTTATCCGCTGCTGCGTTATTTTTTTCATTCAGCAACCGGTACCCATCACGCGTTTGCGGCGTTTTCATATCGAGGATGCCGCCGGCAACAAGATTACGCAGCATTTGCGCGGTGCCCCCGCCGATCGTAAACATGCGGGCATCGCGAACCATGCGTTCAAGCGGCAAAGAGCGGCCATAGCCGCTGGCACCGTGCAGCTGTAGTGCGGTATTGGTGACCTGGACGGCCATTTCAGAGGCGATAATCTTGGCCTCGGCGGCAAGCAACGGGTCGGGGAAGCCGGACGCAGTCTTCTGCGCGCTGCAGGCTGCACGCCAGATCATCAGCCGCGCTGCATCAAGTTGTATTCTGGCATCGGCCAGCATCCATTGCAAGCCCTGGAATTCTGAAATCGGGCGGCCAAACTGGTGGCGCTCTTTAACATATGCCAACGCCATTTCATAAGCCCCTTGAGCAATGCCGAGCGCTACGGTGCCAGCACCGACGCGCTGTGCATTGTAGGCATCCATCAGGCGGGCAAAGCCGCGTTTTGTACCGTCAGGCGTCACTATGATGCGTTCCGCTCCAAGCGCCATGTCACGCAAATGCACCTCGGTTTCCGGGATGCCGCGCAGCCCCATTGCGTGCTCCCGGCGGCCGATCACAAGTCCTTGATCCAAGTCGCGAAAGGCGATAAAGCCTGCAATCCCTTGATCCTCGCCGTCTTCAATCAGGCGGGCAAAGATGAGATGCAGGCGCGACACGCCACCGCCCGTAATCCAATGTTTGGTGCCGTTCAAAACGTAGCCGCTGCCTGTCTTGACGGCCGTCGTGGTCATTTCGCTGGCGGCACTGCCGGCATTGGGTTCGCTAATGCAGATGGCCGGCTTGTCCCCTGCCAGCACATGGCGCGCAGCAATATCGCGCTGCTGAGGGCTGCCATAAGCCATGATTGCTCCAACTGCCCCCATATTGCCTTCGACGACGATACGCCCGGTGACACCGCAAACTTTAGCCATTTCCTCAACCACAAGCACGGTATCAAGATAGGAGCGGCCCTGACCGCCAAGCTCTTCCGGTATGGTCATCCCCATGAAACCGGCTTTTTTCAGCGCCTCTACATTGTCCCAGGGATAGTCCTCGCTGGCATCGATTTCAGCGGCGCGCGGTGCAATTTTAGAAACGGCAAGGCGTTGCGCCTTGCGGCGCAGCTTTTCCTGCATTGCGGACAGTTCAAACATTTTCATTCTCCCTGCCGGGCCCTGGGCCGGTGTCGTCAGTTGCCGCGCGAAGCAGGCGGAGGCGGTGATTGACGACGCGGCCTAACGCTATCGCGGCATCTTTCACACCTAATGCAATAACAAGGCTGTGATTGAAAAATAGTATGTTTAAAAAGCTAAAAAGTAAAACGACATTATCTAGCATTAAATGTTAGAAAACTTAACAATGAACATCAATTTACGACAGCTTCGCACCTTTATGGCCATCGCAGAGCAGGGGACCTTTTCTGCTGCAGGCCGGGCAATCGGTCTCA
>CAWUIN010000090.1:0-10881 GCA_963922535.1 uncultured Hyphomicrobiaceae bacterium
TTAATCGCAAATTTCAACCAGCTGCCATTGGAAAAGGTTTGACTATGCCAGCCTTTTTGCATGACGCGGGCAAATCGCTTCTTAGGGCATGTTGCGCGGTGCCGCGGCACGTTTGAGACGGTCGTTGATTGCAGCGCCGATTCCATGGTCAGGGATTGGCATCACCGCGATCCGGCAGGGGCCGGCAGCATCAAGGCTGCGCAAGGCTGCAAACAAACGGGCTGCCGCTTCGACAAGGTCACCTTTCGGGCTGAGGTTGATGGTCAGGCCATCGTGGCATGGTGTGTTGGGGCCGAACGCCAGAAGTGCCTCACCCGGCTCGATGTGCGTTGCATCAAGACGAACGGCGCATTCCGGTGCGTAATGGCTGGTCAGTTGTCCAGGTGCAGCAGGCTTTGCCGTTTCTTTAAGCGCGACATCTTTGATGGGCCCTGCCACTGCTTCGATTTGTTCTTCGGTCACGCTGCCATACCGCAGGATCGCTGGCGTTTCTCCGGTCGCATCGATGATGGTTGATTCAAGCCCATGAGGAGCCGGTCCCGCATCCAGAACTATGGCGACTTTGTCTCCGAAATCGGCCGTCACATGCTCGGCCGTCGTCGGACTGACACGGCCTGAGATATTGGCCGATGGCGCTGCAATCGGGCAGCCCGCAACATCGATAAGCTGGCGGGCAACGGGATGGGAAGGCATCCGCATGGCAATCGTTGCAAGGCCCGCCACTGTTATAGCCGGTATTCGGCTGTTTGGTTTCAATGGTAGCACCAATGTCATGGGGCCCGGCCAGAATACCTGGGCAAGACTGTGTGCTGCAGTCGTAAATTCGGCAATATCCTTGGCAGCGGTTATGCTTGTGACGTGCACGATAAGCGGGTTGAATTGCGGACGCCTCTTCGCGGCGAAGATTTTGACAACGGCTGCCGCATTAGTTGCGTCGGCACCTAAGCCATAAACGGTTTCCGTCGGCAGTGCAACGATCTCACCGATGCGAATGGCCGCGGCTGCCTTGGCGATGTTCTGCGGCGTTGCTTTTAATTGAGGCATCAAGGTCAAATGAATTTATGCGTCGTGGTAAAACGCAATCTGTTCAGTGGTCTATATAAGCAAGGGCTCGGTCGTATCTCAAGTTCCGAGGCGTATCGATATTAGATATCACCAGATCGTGATTGCTATATCATGATACATGTAGCACATATGCTGTAACAATTCTCGTCTGATCATGCAAATCGAACAGAAGGCAGAAGCGAAGGGCACTGAAGCAATGACCTATAAAGCACCTGTCGATGATATCATGCACACCCTGAACGCGGTGGTTGGCCTTCCGGAGCTTATAGACCGTGGTGTGTATGAAGGCCTCGATATTGAGACCGTTCGTGCTGTTCTTGAGGAAGCAGGCCGGTTTGCTTCAGAGGTCCTGGAGCCTTTGAACCGTCACGGCGATCGGGTTGGCTCACAATTTACCGACGGCAGCGTCTCAACGCCCGAGGGCTGGCAGGACGCCTATAAGCGATTTTGTGATGGCGGTTGGAACGCACTGCCCGGCCCTGAAGCCTACGGCGGGCAGGGTCTGCCGGAGGTTGTCTCGGTTGCAGTTACAGAACTCTGGAATGCTGCAAACATGGCATTCAGCCTCTGCCCGCTGCTGACGCAGGGCACCATTGCCTCGTTGCTGTCGCATGGATCGGATGAACTCAAAAATAGGTATTTGCCGAAAATCGTATCCGGCGAGTGGACTGGCACCATGAACCTGACGGAACCGCACGCCGGCTCCGATCTCGGTCATCTTAAGACCCGGGCGGAACGCCAGGCGGATGGAACCTACAAAATATTTGGGACGAAGATTTATATCACTTATGGAGACCATGATCTCGCAAACAATATCGTGCACATGGTATTGGCCCGTTGTAACGATGCACCGGCTGGCACGCGCGGGATTTCCCTGTTCCTGGTGCCCAAACATATCGTCAACGCAGATGGCTCTATCGGTACGCGTAATGATATCTTCACAGCCGGTATCGAGCACAAACTCGGGATCCACGCAAGTCCGACATGTACCTTGAAGTATGGCGAGAACGGCGGCGCAACCGGCTATCTGGTGGGGGAAGAAAATCGCGGCCTCAACATCATGTTCCTGATGATGAACGCCGCGCGTCTTGCGGTCGGCATGCAGGGTGTGGCCGTTGCTGACCGGGCCACCCAGCACGCCGTGGCCTATGCGCATGAGCGTCCGCAGGGGCGCGGGCCAGATGACGCTTCCGATGCAATGAGCCCTATCATCGTGCACGCCGATATCCGGCGCACGATAATGACCATGAAATCGCTAACCCAGGCGTCCCGCGCCATATGCCTTGTCACCGCGCGCGAGATTGATCTCATGCATCGCGGTGAGACAGCCGAGGTTCGCGAGAAGGCTGCTGCCATGTCCGCACTGCTCACACCAGTGGCCAAGGCCTTCTCAACCGATATTGCCGTTGAAGTCGCATCGATGGGAATCCAAATCCACGGAGGTATGGGATTTGTCGAGGAAACTGGGGCTGCGCAATTTTATCGCGATGCGCGCATTCTGCCGATTTACGAAGGCACTAACGGTATCCAGGCCATCGATTTGGTGACCCGCAAATTGCCACTCGGAAATGGCGAACTCGTAAACAATTATATCAAGGAGCTGCAGGCGATCGCAGACGATGTACAAACTTCAAACCAGCCAGAGTTTGGCCTGATGGGACAACGCCTGGATGAGGCCGTGTCAGCTTTTTCCGAGGCGTCCACTTACATGATTGCGCAATTGGAAAGTAACCCGCAAGCTGCTTTGGCGGGGGCGGCGCAGTATTTGCGCCTGTTTGGCTTGACTGCCGGCGGCGCCTATCTGGCGCAAAGCGCGCTTGCAGCGGTGCGGGAGATGCCCGCAGCTACAGGCACGACCGCTGAGGTTGCAACTGCACGCTTCTTTGCCGAGCAGCTCATCACTGCCGCTTCAGCCCACGCCCAGGCCATCGTAACGGGTGGCGATGCGCTAAGCGCCGTTACTCCTGAGTTGCTCTCGGTCTAGGGCGTGCCGTCAGTTGGCCAGGCAAGAACCGTGCCGATTTCGCCAAATTCTATTGGACGGAGTGCATTTTCCCTGCCGCGCAGATGTGTTTGCCCGATGGGCACCCTCCATGCGCGCAAACGCACCTTCCTGCACGAGTTCCCCGCCGCGATGAGAGGGGCCAAGGTGATAAGCGCTTATGTAAGGTTATGTTTACGGTGGCTAAAATCTGGACACTTATCGTCATCCCGGTGATGTGGGCCATTATGACGCCAGCCAGGGCCGTTGAAAACGGCTGGCTGGCAAAAGCTGGCGCCATTTTGACGCGCCTGGCGCCGCAAGACGCTGACACTGCAAAGCACGAATGGCAACATACCGTTGCAAGAATACAGTCAATTCCAGAAAATATGCAGGCTGGAGCCGCTGCAGCAAAGGTATCCGCAGAGGGCCACTGGACATTCGCGAACGGCAAGGGTGAACTTTTTACTGCGGCTAATGACCGTGAAATGGCAACCATGGCGGATGCCCTATTCCCTGCCGGGATTGGGGCGCGCGGCCTGACACTCTATCTCACACCGGCCTCGGTGTTTGTTTATAGCAGGGAACTGAAAAATCTGCCGGCCGGGGCACGTTTGCATCTGGTCATTGCCGGTCACGACTATCCTTTGCAAATCATCCAAAGCCGGACTGGCAAAGACAAGCTGCTTTATGCAATGATCCGTCAGGACGTTGTCGTGAAGATCTCGGAGCGAGAATTATTCGAGGAAGTTATCTGGCGGCTTGAGCAGCCATTGCCCCGGAACGCGCGAGTGCTGTCGATTGTCACAGGCGGGCCTGCCGCCTTGCCTGTACGTTTCAATAGCAGCGAACGCGCCATTGAGCGTATCGCACCTGAGCATTTAATTGCAGCCTTGCCTGCGCTTTCGGAACAACTTGTAGTACTGACCGGGCGCCTCAGCAAAAACGATTTTATCGTGCGCCTGCAGGACGGCGCAGAGATCAAGCTCGATCTTAAGAAAATTCGCCTGACGGCGGCTCAAAACGATCTTGAGCTTGTGTTGCTCAATTCAAAAACGCCACGCCAACCTGGCGCCCACAATTGGCTGTTTCAAAAAGTCGATGTCGATGGACTTGATAAGGCATTGGCGCGGAACACATTTGCCGATTTCGTTGGTTCGCTCGCTCTGGCGGCCAGCAAGGTGGAAATCCGCGGCCGTATTTTAGCTGGTGACCGTGTTCGGCTTTCAGTTGCCCCTCTTTCTGAGGGCTTTGCCATGCCTTCCGTTGGCCTTGTAGGTTTTATCGCTGAACTGGCATCCGAGGTCGCAGGCACGGTACTGCCCGATGCCGTACAACTGGATATGCCAGGGAGGGCCCGGGCAAGGGAGCTTTCCTGGCGTGTGCTGCCCTGGGTGCCCGCAGCCGTGCAGATGAGCTTTGCAGCGCTGTTTGCTACGAGCCTGTTGGGAGGAGGTGTAGCCTGGCGCTGGTGGGCCACCATTTGGCCGCCGGAAACGCGGTATGACTATGGAACCTGGTCTGGCTATCAGGCAGCGCGCGGCGTGCGTTGTTTTGCGTTTGTCCTTCTTTTCCTGCCCATTGCAGGGCTGCCAGCCCTTGTGCGCCTTATGCTTGGCGGTATTTACACATTGGCGCTCCTGCCATTTGCTCGTCGCTGACGGGCAAGAGAAGCCGATGGTGTTTGGCAGATGATCAGGAGGTTTCAAAACATCTCACGCCAAACCGCAAATGTCTTGAGCTTTCCAAATGCGCGCCCATTGCAGCGTTGTACTGCGATGGTTTGCAAAGAAGGACCTGCTTGCAATTCGGTATAAGCATCTGGATTTAAGGTTTGGTTTGGTCGTTATGCAACAACCTTTGCACCATAAACTCTGCGCTCACATTGTAACCTGCTTGATGCAGACCCAAACTTGGAACCGCGACGAGCCTGCCGTTTGCATGCAGGCTTGGCAACGTTTCAAGCGCTGCAACGGGAATTCCGGTCGGTATTGAACTCACGGAAACATCCATTTTGCGCAATGCCGAAATGTTTTGGCCAAGAGGTGCAATTTCCATTTCTGCGCCCGCGACCTCAGCCAATCTAATGCGAAAACGATGATCCCATACGATCTCTCCCGGAGAACTTAATATGACACGCGGTAACGCGAAACGGCCATATTCGCGGAAAAACAGTAAAACGGTGCCCTCGTCATCTCCTTTGCGCATCGCCATACTACGGCAACCAGCCAACGTCGTACCTGTAAAATCCTCACCTGAAATTTTCTGAAAAAAATTTTCTGTCTGTCCCAGGCCTGGGAAATTAGTCTGGCCCCCGGTGCAAAATATAATCCGGCGCAGCACACGAATTGCGATTTCATCGCTGAGTTCCCAGCACTTGCCGTCCCACGTAACAACGCCGTAGCGCCGGAAAATATCATCGTACTGCACCATCTGCCACACAAAGCGGTTGGCGGCATCATCCAATGCGGAATGGGCGCGCGCCATACGCCATGCCGTTCGCGCGAGTGCAGCGTTGTTCAAGCCTAAAGCAAGCCTGGCTTGGCTGTTCTTGCGCAGGCGTATGCGTTCAAAAGCCGCAGACTCATTGCTCGGATCGTCCAGCCAGTTAACATTAGTGTAACGCAGAAATGCGCGCAAATCTTCGCGCGTCAGGTCGAGCAGGGGACGGTGTAAATCATAGCCATATACCTCAGTGCGCGCTGCGATGCCGGCTAGTCCCTCTGGTCCGCTGCCGCGTGCTAAACGCATAAGAACCGTTTCGGCTTGATCGTCGCGCGTGTGCCCAGTCAGGACCAGCGAGCGACCAGGCAAGTCCTTAATCAGTGTGCCGATAAGACGATAACGTGCTCTTCTCGCGATGTCCTGAATTGCCGATGGAGGTTTTTCACCGTGCCATATTAGTTTGCGGTGTTCGACCCCGAGTTCACAAGACCAAGTGGCAACCTGTCTGGCCTCATCTGCAGCCTCAGGCCTGAGACCATGATCAACAGTAACAGCGATAATACGTGGCAGGCGTACGGATCTGGCAGAGCTAGATGTTCTCTGCCAGCGGCAAACTAAGTGAAGCAGTGCCAGACTGTCAGAACCGCCTGATACGGCAACAACCACGTTGTTGAGTTTGCTGAACCAGCCAAAACGCTTATCGAGATCTAGCTCAGTTGCAAAATCGAGTTTAATTTCTGTCACGTGTCAGCAACGCAGACGGCGGGCTTCCTGCTGTGCGCGGAGTTGCAAATGCTGGGGGGCTTGCGGATACTTTTCACTAATCTCACTCAATGACGCACAGGCAGCAGCACGCTGATTTAAGCGATCAAGCGACATCGCCAGCTTTAACAGGCTGTCTGGCGCCTTAGCACTTGATGAGTAGGTGCGATAACCTTTCAAAAAAGCGCCTGCAGCCTTTTGATAATCACCCTGTAGATAATATGTATCGCCCAGCCAGTATTGCGCATTACCAGCCAGATCACTTTGAGGATAGTTTTCGAGGAATTCTGAAAATGCCTGTTGCGCGCCGTCATAATCCTGCTGAAGCAGAAGACCGTAGGCTGCTTCATAATCGGTTTTCGGATCAACACTGTTCGTATTATTATCCTCGATCTGAGGTAGATTTTTTTGAATAAAGCTGTCTATAGGTTTTTTTTCGTCGGTATTAACCGTTATTTCCCCAAAACCAATGACTTCATTATCGGTAGTAGAGTTATCGGTAGTCGCAGCATTATTCGGCCAAACGCTTTGACTGTTGGCTTGCTGCGCATCGGCGGCCTGTTTTTCAGGCTCTGGATTTACTGGATTCCCAGTTAGCTGCTGCAGTCTTTGGCTAAGAGCCATAACCTGGGTTTCCAATGCCGCAATACGGCCTGGATCGGTTGTGTTGCCACTTTCTTTCTGCATTTCAAAGCCATTTGCGCTTGCAGAAGCACTCTGCTGTCCCTGCGCCAGCGTTTGCAGTGTGCCGAGGATGACTTGTATGTCCACCATTTGCCCCTCGAGCTGCTCTATCCGCTTACTCAGTTCAATGATCGCTTGATTGTCAGGTGCCGCTTGATTTCCTTGCGCATCGGCAGAACCGACACTGCCTGTTAAAACAAGAAAACCGAGGACTAAAAATGAGATGGTGCTCATATACTTTCTTAAAACCAGATCAAGCAGAGTCACGCGCATTGTCTATTCTCGCTTCTCATCGTCTATGGCTTGGTTGTTCAGTTCTTTTGCTTTAACGAAGCTAGTGGAAGAGATCAATGCCACACCCGTTAAAAGTTTTAGTCTCCTGTATGCGACATACTATGCACTTCAGGATCCTGTGGTGCAATCAAGTGGCAACAAATATTTTGCTACACGTCATTTGCGCTTATTTTCAAGTGGTCGTGAAACAGCCTTAGACCGCTCAGGTGCTAAAATTTGAATGATAACACGGTTGTTCTGAGCCAGGCAGGCAGCCTCTTTGCATTCTGTAATCAATGAGGTTCGCCCGACTGCAACAACCTCAATAAGTTCTGCTGATATACCCTGCGATACAAGCCAATCTCGAACGGCAGTGGCACGTTGCCGTGACAGCTTTTCATCCTCTGTAATGCTTGATTCTTCAAATGCATGCCCAATCAAATGTATGCGTATGTCTACGCCTTTACTGAGCAGGTTTCCACTCAGCCATTGTGCCTGACGCTGCAGAGCAATTTGTGCTCGATTGTCAAGTACAGCACTACCCGAAGAAAAAAAAATCCGGTCACCCACTGCCATCAGAAATGCACGCTGACGAACGGGGTCAGGTACAAATTCTTCTTTTTCCTCTTGGGGATTCTTTGGGAGGTTCTTTGGGCGATCAGGTTCAAGAAGTGAAACATCGCGCATCGACGCATCAAGCGTTGATTGCGAAGATAGATCAGGAGCAAGATCTGGCTGGCTGCGTATATTTTTGTTATCGATCTTATTGGACGCAGCTGACGGGGTGTTCTTATCAATGATTTCTAAATATTTTTGAGCTTTTACCGCAGGTTGGCTGCCGGGATATTTCTCGATAATAGATGTAAATCTGCGCTTTGCAATGCTGTGGTCGCCGGCATCAAAATCATATTGCGCCTCATCGAACAGAACCTCGGCAGTATTGCTTTCATCTGCGACTTTAATAATATCATGTCTTGCAGAATTAGGCGCTAAATTTTTTTCTTTACTTTCAATGCTTTGAAGAAGTGTATTGTATAAATTCGCTTTCGCAACCGCATCGGGTGCAGAAGCAATGAAAAATTGCGTTACACAAAATATAAGGCTACCGCTGATAAGTGCTTGATACATTGTTGTACAACCATAAACTCGTGCATAAATACAGTTTACTGTTCACTATATTTCAGCCGTCTATATTTAATGCCATATCTTCATACTGCGGCAGAAATTTGTACAGCGCGCAACGCCAAGCTCTCAGTCCCGAGTGCACACACAGGGCCATATGTGAATAAAACCGATGAATTGTCTAAGAGCCCCCGCCACAATGAACTCTTTAATTTTAGTGAGAAATAGTCCGCGAAATGAGGCTTTGTCTCGGAAAATTAAAGCGTTTATTGTGGTGGGGGCTCTTAATGGTCTTTATCGTTAATCACCGCACAAGAAGCCGGCTGAGACGAATTTTTCGTCGGGCAAGGTGCCATTCACGGCAGTTAAGCAAAGCTCTATCAAGCGAATACAACGCTGCTGGCGGGAAAATTCGTCCCGTCCCGGAGGGATTGGCGGAATCGGCCTATTTCCGCGTCGCTTATCTTCGAAGATGCTCTACCTTCCACGACATTAAGACCTGCGATAGCCTCCAAAGCCCCTGACCAGTCAGGTTCGCTGAGATTCTCGCTTTTGTGCATACATTCCACGGTCATCAACTGCGGCGGGCTTCACGCTCGTGTTCAGTTGATTTCAGATCGGCTATAACTGTTTCGCCGGCGACCATACGCTGGCCAACCGATACCATCGCCGCGTGTCCTTCAGGCAGATAAACATCCACCCGTGAACCAAACCGAATAAGGCCGAAGCGCTGGCCGACACCGATACTATCGCCCTCGCCGGCGAACGTTACAATCCGGCGCGTGATCATTCCTGCGATCTGTAGAATCGCAATCTCACTGCCCGTAGGCATCTCGATGATGAGGCCACGGCGCTCATTATCATCGCTGGATTTATTATCCTGAGCGTTGAGGAATGAACCAGGCACATAGACGGATCGTGTAATGCGTCCGCTTACAGGCGCCCGATTGATATGCATATCGAACAGCGACAAAAATATCGAGATGCGCACCCGCTCATTGCCCTGCATACCGAGTTCTGGTGGCGGCATGACCTTGTCGATGCTGACAACCCGGCCATCAGACGGCGCAATGATCAGTCCCTCGCGCAATGGTGTGACGCGGTCAGGATCACGAAAAAAATATGCCAGCCAGGCTGTCAGGATAACGCAGATCCAACCGAGGGGCGGCCATACAATGAAGAACAGCATGACCAGAGCAAGGCCGACACCTAGAAACTTGTGGCCATCCCGATGAATCGGCACAAAAACATAAGCAACAGAATCCAGCACTCCGTAGTTGCCAGCCACCGCTCAACTCCGTATTATGTTGAAATTTATAATTAAAGGTCCGTTGACGGGACCTCATATGACAGGACCTCATATCTTTAGATCAGATTTTATCGCATGCTCTTACACCAAAGCAATACTTTCACACAACAGACGGTTAAGGTTCAGAGGTTTAATTGAGTGGCAGGGCAATAAAGCGCAGGTTTCCCTTGCTGTCTTCAACCCTTAACAATATTTTATCGCGGTTGCGCTGTTTTACCCGTTCCATGGCAGCTTGCAAATCCGCCACCTCAAAGACGGTCTGCTGATCCGCCTCAATGATAATACTGCCCACTTTGACGTCTTTGGCGGCGGCTTCACTGTCAGCTGCGACATTGGTTATCGCTAAACCGCGAACCTTTGCGGAAAATCCATATCTCTTGCGAAAATCATCGCCAATTGGTGCGATGGTAAGGCCGAGAGCAACGCCGTCGGAGAGGCTTTCCTGATCTTCCGTGTTGTCCTGTTTGTCAGGTTCGGCCACTTTGCCGTCGCTTTCCTCAAGCTGGCCAACGACAACCGTTAACGTTATCGGTTTTCGATTGCGCATAACTTCAACGGCAACCGTTTTTCCGTGTTCGGTGCGCGCAACAATCTGCGGCAGGGCACGCATATTGGGCACGGGCTTGCCATCAAATTTGACAATCACATCGCCTGCCTTGATCCCGCCGGCTTCTGCTGGCGATTTCGGCTGTACAGAAGATATAAGCGCACCTTGTTCCGCGCTGACACCTAAAGAGGCTGCGATATCATCCGTAGCGGATTGTATATTGACGCCAAGCCAGCCACGTCGCGTTTCACCAAATTTTACAAGCTGATCGATGATTGGCACAGCAACATCAGACGGCACGGCAAAGCCGATGCCGATTGAACCGCCGGTCGGCGAAATGATGGCTGTGTTAATGCCAACGACATCACCCTGCATATTAAACAGAGGCCCGCCCGAGTTCCCTTTGTTTATCGCAGCATCCGTTTGCAGATAATCGTCATAGGGACCCGATTGAATATCGCGCTGCTTCGCGGAAATAATGCCAATGCTGACCGAACCGCCAAGACCGAACGGATTACCAATGGCGAGCACCCAATCCCCGACCTCCAAAGTGTCCGAAGAGCCAAACTTTACATCCTTCAGAGGTTTTTCCGGCGTCACCTTCAGCAGTGCCAGATCGGTCTTTGGATCGCGGCCGACGACCTTATCCACTTTCAATTTGGTGCCATCATAAAAGTTAACGGTGATTTCGTC
>CAWUIN010000091.1:0-10812 GCA_963922535.1 uncultured Hyphomicrobiaceae bacterium
CACAAGGGACTTAAAATCCCTCGGCAGTAATGCTGTGCGGGTTCAAGTCCCGCCGTCCGCACCATAAAGGCCTGAATTGTTGATTTTATTATAAGCTTCTGAATTACTTCGTCTTTCATTCGCAAGCTGTACGCAGATATGGTGCGCAAAGCTTATGTTATGGAAGACACGGCACAATCTACTTACCTGAGACGTGATCCAAAGATCGGCAAATGGCTCCATCGAATACGCATTCCGGTTGACGCGAGACATGCATTCACAACCGGCATCAAATTAAGCGGAGCTTTGGCAGTGCGCTTTAAAATAGGCTTTGCCGGGCAGGGCTTGAAGGCGCAGAACTGGCCAACGCAACGCAACGGCCGGCAGTATCCATATTCGTTGCTCAAGATCGAAGCCCGCGTCAGAGCGAGCGTACGCCGCATCAGGATCTCTTCTGCCGCCGTCTGCCCGATGATGAGGCAAGTTTGCCAAGGCTATGAGCGGATGCGTGCGTGAGCGCCAATCCGCCCGGCACCGTCGCCGCCTGAGAGGCCGCCCACCCCAAGAATAAACAATAAAGGAACAGGGCCGCACCTGCCCAACCCGCCACCACATGAAGGTATGCTTTGGTGGGCGCCTTTTGTGCTGTCCGTTTTACCACTGCCCTGCCAACGCCTGCACAATACAGCCGGGCAGTGCAATCTGAAGGGCGCGCTGAGAAATCCGGGCTAGCTCGACATCCTGTACAAGGCCTGCTTAAGGTCGGCGATGAGGTCGTCGGGATCTTCGAGGCCGATGTGCAGGCGGGCAATGGGGCCACCATTCCAGCCGTCAACCTGCTGGTAGACCATGACCAGGCTCTCATAGCCACCCCACGAGGCACCAAGGCCGAAGATTTCCAGGGCATCTGCAAATCTGTTGACCTGCTCTTGAGTGATATGTGACTTGAATGCGATGCTTAAAAGGCCGTTGGCGCCCTGAAAATCACGCTTGAAGAGTGTGTGTCCGGCTGCCGTTTCAAGCGCCGGATACAGGATCTGATCAATGGCAGGCTCATCGCTGAGTGCTGTAATCACTTTGCGCGTGTGATCCTGATGCATCGCCAGCCGCGCCCCGACTGTGCGCAGGCCACGCAGTGCCGTATAGCAATCGTCAGGCGGCACAATCTGCCCAAACATAACGGCGTCATGGCGAAGATGATCAAAGGCTCGCTGATTGGCGATAGCTGCCCCCATCATCAGATCGGAATGTCCGCCAATGTATTTGGTAATCGCGATGATCGAGATATCAGCACCAAGTTTGATTGGACAATAAAGGCCGGCAGCACCCCAGGTGTTATCGACCGCCAGCCATGTCTCGCGTCCCCGCAGAAGTTCCGCAATCGCAGGAACGTCCTGGATATCGTAGATAAGCGAGCCTGGATTATCCAGGTAAACCATCTTCGTATTAGGCTTGAGACGCTTTGCGATCTCCTCGTGCCCGCCATGATAAAACTCGCATTCAACACCACGTTGCGGCAGAAAATATGTGGCAATATATCGCGCTGGCTTGTAGACGCTTTCTGCCAATAGCATGTGGTCGCCGGGCCTCAGTGCAGAAATAAACACATGGGCTATAGCTGCCAGTCCCGTTGGAAACAGCATGGCGCCGGCACCACCTTCGATCTCAGCAAGCGCATCCTGCAGGGCAAAAGCATTGTACGTGCCGGATGAACCATAGTGCAGAACGTTCTCGCCATCGAGGCTGCGTTTGCGGCTGCGGACCATATCTGCCACCGAGCCGTGAAGAACCGTCGAAGCCCGAAAAATCGGCGGGTTGACAGGTGTTGGTGCCGCACTCTTGTGGCTGCGGCTGATTTGCACAAAGCGCGTTTTATTGTTCTGTGTCATTGTTTTCACGTCCGTGATCAATTCCATCTATTCTTACTTGATATCTGTGCCGCGCACAGCGATAGCATGTCGGACAAGTGATGTGCTAATGCTTTACACATATCAGAAAGTAAGGAAACGCTGCATGACTGCACCGCTCTCGCATATTCGCGTGCTTGACTTGTCCCGCATATTGGCCGGGCCGTGGACGGCGCAGCATCTGGCCGATATGGGAGCTGAGGTCATCAAGATAGAACGGCCCGGAACAGGCGACGATACGCGTAGCTGGGGGCCGCCATTCGCAGTTGCGGCAACATCTGAAAGCCCTGCGATCTCAGCTTATTTCTCGTGTGCCAACCGTGGCAAGAAATCGTGCGCCGTAGATATTACCAGACCTGAAGGTCAGGAATTGGTGCGCAAGCTGGCCGTTAAATCCGATGTCGTCATTGAAAATTTTAAGGTTGGCGGGCTTAAAAAGTACGCCCTTGATTATGAAAGCCTGAAAGCTGTCAATCCGCGTATCATTTACTGTTCGATCACCGGCTTTGGCCAAACCGGCCCCTATGCGGCACGTGCAGGTTATGATTTTCTGCTGCAAGGCATGGGAGGGCTGATGAGTGTCACGGGCGAGCCTGAAGACAAGGGTGGCCAGCCCGTTAAGGTCGGTGTTGCGATTTCGGATCAGTTTACCGGCATGAACGCGTTGGCTGGCATACTTTCCTGCCTGATCAAGCGGGATCGCACCGGCGAAGGAGACTATATCGATGTCTCATTGCTGGACAGTACCATCGCCGGCCTCGTCAACCAGGCAGCAACCTACCATATCACCGGCCAGTCTCCGCAGCGGCTGGGAAATGCCCATCCCACAATTGTGCCATATCAGGTGTTCGAGACGGCTGACGGCTATATTATTCTGGCTGTTGGTAACGATGGCCAGTTTGTACGGTTCTGTGAAGTGGCAGGGCTGGAGCATCTTGCGGAAGACGAAAAATATGCCACCAATCCGCAGCGGATCGTTCATCGCGACAGCCTTATTGCGCAATTGATAGCGCCTTTAAAAACTAAAACTTCCATAGAATGGATAACACAGCTTGAAGCCGCGGCCGTGCCTTGCGGGCCGATCAACACGATTGAGCAGGTGTTTGCCGATCCGCATGTGCAGCACCGCCAGATGCAACGCCATTTGCCGCAGCACGATCTTGGAGCGTTTCCCGTCACAGCTAATCCCATTCGGCTGCAGCACCACGACACGACATCCCGGTTGCCACCGCCGCACCTTGGTGCTCACACTCTTGAAATTTTAAGCAGAGTGCTGCAGTTTGATGATCAGCAAATTGCTCACCTCTGTCAGGCCGGGATCATTGAAATGCGCTAGGCCTCTTTAAAGTTAGAGCTAGCGGGAGCCGGTTTGGCGAAATGAAGTTAAACCAAATGGTTGGACAGCGCCGATTTGAAAAAATCGAGACTGGAACTGGCAAAGACACGGCGCGGACATATTCGTTCGTGCCACCGTTTTGAGCACTCACATGAAAGGGACAGGTGAATTTTCCTTGCCTGTGCATCTTGTCCGCCTCATGCAATGCGGCTCCGCTCAAGCAAATGTTTTGAATGTGTCGCTCGATGACCGGCGAAAAATTCGCCTCTGCTGGCCTCGCGCGGTCAATGTTAACAACTCCCGGGTCTTAAACTGTAGTCTTAAAGGCCAAACAACGATAAACCTTGAGGAAACAAGATGCATCAGGACGATATCAGGCGTAACGCGCTTGCCTACCACGAAGCCAACCCACCGGGTAAAATTGAAATCCAGGCAACCAAGCCAGTTGCAAACCAGAACGATTTATCACTGGCCTACTCACCGGGGGTTGCGCATGCCTGCACGGCTATTGCCGAAAATCCGGCAATGGCAGCCCGTCTGACGGCGCGCGGCAATCTTATTGGTGTGATAACGAATGGCACAGCGGTGCTTGGCCTTGGCAATATTGGCCCATTGGCATCCAAGCCGGTGATGGAAGGCAAGGCAGTTCTGTTTAAAAAGTTTGCCGGTATCGATGTCTATGACATTGAAGTGGAGGCAACGAGCGTTGATGATTTCGTGGCCTGCGTTGAGCGGCTGGAACCAACCTTCGGTGGCATCAACCTGGAGGATATCAAGGCACCGGAATGCTTTGAGATCGAACGCCAGCTTAAAGAACGGATGTCAATCCCGGTTTTTCATGATGATCAGCATGGCACGGCAATCGTTGTCGCCGCCGGAATTTTGAACGGCCTGAAAGTCGTTGGAAAGAACATTGCCGATGTCAAGCTGGTTTGCAGCGGTGCAGGCGCGGCAGCGCTTGCCTGCCTCAACCTGCTGGTTGGTCTTGGCATGAAGCGTGAAAATATCACGATATCCGATATCGAAGGGGTTGTTCATAAAGGCCGTAATGTTCTGATGGACCCTTACAAAGAGCCGTTTGCCCAGGACACGTCGGCGCGTAAGCTTGCGGAGGTCATGCCTGGCGCGGATGTCTTCCTCGGCCTTTCCGCCGGTGGCGTGGTCAGCAAGGAGATGGTTGCTGTGATGGCTCCGAAGCCACTGATTTTCGCCCTGGCCAACCCAACTCCCGAAATCATGCCTGAAGATGTCATGGAGGTACGCGATGATGCCGTTATGGCCTCAGGGCGTACGGATTACCCCAACCAGATTAATAATGTCTTATGCTTTCCATTCATATTCCGTGGTGCGCTCGATGTTGGCGCAAGCCAGATCAACGAGGAAATGAAGCGCGCTGCCGTTGTTGCTCTTGCATCGATAGCTGAAAGCGCGGCTTCCGATGTCGTTCTTGCTGCCTATGGTGAAGAAAGCCTCGTCTTTGGGCCCAATTATATCATCCCGAAACCATTTGACCCGCGCCTTATTACCAAAATCGCTCCTGCGGTTGCCAGGGCTGCCATGGAAAGCGGCGTTGCAACAAAACCGATCAATGATTTTCAGGCTTACCAGGAGAAATTATACGGCTTTGTCTACCAATCAGGTTTCGTTATGAAGCCGATCTTCGACCAGGCCCGTCGCGCTTCTGCTGAACATAAAAAACGTATTGTTTATGCTGAGGGGGAGCATCCGAACATTCTGCAAACGGCACAGCAGGTCGCAACCGAGGAGCTCGCTAAGCCTATCCTGGTTGGCAATGGCGATACGATCAAGCGCTGCATTACACATATGGGCCTTAACCTTAGGGACGGTGAAAATTGCGAGATTTTTGACCAGCGCACCGACCCGCGCATTCCCCAGCTGTTTAATGAATATTTAAGCCTGGTTGAACGTCGCGGGGTCAGTCCAAGCCATGCACGGCGCGTTTTGAACGCCGGCTCCACCGTTATTGCCGGCCTGCTTTTGCGCCGCGGCGATGCCGATGCGATGATTTGCGGTGCCGTTGGCCGCTATCACACGCAGTTACGCCACGTTTCGCAGGTCATTGGCCAGCAGGGTGGAACACGTGGATTTGCCACCGTATCCGGTCTGATACTGCCTGATGGTCCATTATTTGTTGCAGACACAGAGGTGAGCTATGATCCGGGAGTCGAACAGCTTGCAGAAATTACGTTGCTGGCTGCCGACGTTGTGCGTCGCTTTGGCATTGAGCCAAAGGTGGCGCTGCTTTCACACTCTAATTTCGGGACCAACGACCGCCCGTCAGCCATTAAAATGCGCAATGTTCTTTCGGCGTTGCACGATTGGGCGCCAGACCTGGAAGTTGAAGGAGAAATGCATGCAGATGTTGCCCTTTCCTCATTTATTCGCGAAGAAATTTTTCCTAACTCCCGTTTGAAGGGGCGTGCGAATCTGCTCATTATGCCAACACTTGATGCTGCCAACATTGCATTCAACCTGCTGCGTATTGCAACCAAGGGTGTTGTCATCGGTCCTATGCTGCTTGGCGCGGACCGTCCCGTGCACATTGTGCCCCCCGCGACGTCGGCGCACAGTCTGTTGAACATGAGCGCAATCGCCGTGGTTGATTCGTTGCGTGAACACGCAGCACACAATCCTGCAGAAGATGCTGCTAAGAGAAGGTAAACGGCAGAGAAAGGCGACTGACGCATGCCAATCCTTTTCGTTGTGTGTGCTGTGCAATCACTTTTCAGAGTGGGGCCAGGCCAATAATAATGAAGGTGAGGCAAGCGTTATGATAAAAGTGAATGTCGCCAAACGTTCCCGGTCTCTGGTATTCGTGTTGCTGCATGCGATTATTGTAACTTGGTCCTGGTGCATGATGGAAGTTTATGCGCAGGACAGCCGTGCAGCACCAGAGGCCGCCACTGGATTTCATGAAAAACCCTCGGCCAATGCAGCAACGCACATGATTTCAGCGGCCAATCCATTGGCGGTCCGGGCCGGGCTTGAAGTCTTGCGTAAAGGCGGTTCAGCTGTCGATGCGGCAATTGTCGTTCAGTTGGTGCTCAATCTGGTGGAGCCGCAGTCCTCCGGTATTGGCGGTGGCGCCTTTCTGGTGCATTGGGATGCCGGCCGAAAAGAACTTAAGACGTATGACGGGCGCGAAACTGCACCGGCTGCGGCGAGTCCGGACCGCTTCTTACAGGATGGCAGGCCGCTGCCCTTTGCCAGTGCCGTCAAATCTGGTAAAAGTATTGGCATCCCGGGCCTTGTAAAGCTGCTGGAATATGTTCACAAACGCCATGGCGTACTGCCATGGGCAGAACTGATACAGCCGGCCCTTCAACTTGCCATTGAGGGGTTTGAAATCTCACCCCGATTACACTTTCTTCTGCGCTTGCAAACAGCGCAGCCATTTTCTCAGGCGGCCCGGCAGTACTTTTTCGAACCTGTTGCAGGACAGTTAGAAATACCTGATGACGCCGCAGCCAGACCGATCGGTTACCGCCTGAAAAACCCAGAATTTGCTGAAACGCTCAAGCTGCTCCAGGATGGCGGAGCAGAAACTTTCTATACCGGCAGCACGGCTCGAGAAGTTGTTAAAGCCGTCCGAAATGCGCCAAACTTCATCGGCGATGTCAGCATGACCGATCTTGCTGCCTATAAGGTCAAGGAACGTCCTCCCGTTTGTATTATGTACCGCAGGCACCGGGTTTGCGGGATGGGGCCGCCTTCATCGGGGGCGCTGACTGTTGCCCAGACGCTCAAAATGATTGAGCGTTTTAAGCTCGGCAATTTGCCACGTTATGCTCTTAATGCACATGCCCTGCACGTGATAAGTGAAGCTCAGAAGCTTGCCTACGCCGATCGTGCGCGTTACATGGCCGATCCTGATTTCGTGGCCGTACCTGAAGGCCTTATCAACACGGCTTATCTCGCCCGGCGTTCTGCACAAATCAATCCGTTGCGCGCCATGGCAAGCGCTCGTCCCGGCGTGCCGCCCGGCGCGCAAGCTGCCTCTTTCGGCTCAGATGCGACACGTGAGAGTGTCGGCACCAGCCATATCTCCATTATTGATGGCAGGGGCAATGCTGTGTCTATGACAACAACGATTGAAGCGGCATTTGGCTCAGGTGTCTGGGCTGGTGGATTTCTGCTGAACAATGAACTGACGGACTTTTCATTTCTTCCTGTTGACGGAAGTGGCCGCCCGATCGCAAACCGGGTTGAAGCTGGCAAGCGCCCGCGCAGCTCCATGGCGCCGACAATTGTTTTCGATGAAAATGATCGGGTTAAAGCTATCCTCGGTTCGCCCGGCGGCAGCCGCATTATTCTCTATGTCACTAAGGCGATCGTAGGCATCATCGATTGGCAGCTGGACGCGCAACAGGTAACTACTTTGCGCAATTTCGGCAGCCGCGGTACCGACTTTGAGCTGGAAACTGGTGAAGCCATTACTTTTAAATCCTGGTGGAGTTTGTTTGGGCGTAAACCGGCTGTCTGGCACGGTATTTTATTACAGCAGTTAGGACATAGTATACGGCCAAGTCTCATGACATCGGGGCTGCACATTGTCATCCGCAAGGATGATGGTATGCTTGAAGGCGGTGCTGACCCGCGCAGAGAAGGCGTTGCGCTTGGAGACTAGTGGTCTGTATCACTTAAAATGTCGGGATACGTGACCGAAGGCGCTCAAAATTTGTTTCTGCCAGCATTGCGGCTCGCTTATGATACTCGTATCACTGCGCTCACCGCGCCTTGGAAGAAATAAAATTTGGATGTCCTAACCCAACATTTTAAGTGATAAAGACCACTAGTGGTCTGTTGAGCCCTCCAGTGGTTCTGGACTGCTCACTTGCGCGGGATGAACATCGATTGCGTTTTCCCGGTAATTCTCATTTGGGTGGCTCATGCCAAACCGTTGTTTTGCATATTTATGAATGAACGGAAAATAGGTTCCAGAAGAGTCTATATCTTTGATATTTGCAAGAAAACTGAAATAATCTCTGAAAAATGGTGCTTTATAGACCCTGTAAATGTGTTTGCGAAACAGCATTTCAGATTTGCTGCCTTTTCTGGATTGAAGTAGCCACATACATACGAAGTTCAATCTCTCAAGGAAAAGATCAATGTTGGCTTCTTCCTCCGAGCCAATAAAGTTGCCAGGTTTGCCTTGTTCGCTTAAATCGTCGTTGAAGTAATAATTGTGAGGCCGAACGATCAGATATATGACCTTGAATTCAGAGACTTCATTGAATAACGCTTTATGCAGGCTGTGTGTTATCTGCATGTTGCGTTGCGCTCTGGTATGTAAATACGCCATAATCGATACGATTAAAGCGATAATCGATATGGCCGCCCGCCAATTCTCTTCAAGTATGCTCCCAATATCCATCGCTTAACGGCCCCTCCTGACATTCCAAAAGACAGCTTTGCCACCATAGCAGCCAAGTGCAAACCGCATTTCCCGCCAAAACAAGTTGAGCAAATTTTACAACTGTCTTGTCTGTGGCGCTGGTGCTTGAGGCCGCTCATCTTGCCTGCAGCAGCCGGGTTGCCAGAATTGCGGCAATAAGGCCGGCCATGAAAATTAAAACTTCGAACATTCCGGTGCCGATGACCGGTATGGCGCCACCAGGACAAAATCCAGCGATGCCCCAGCCAATACCGAAAATAGAGGCTCCGACGATTAACTTTGTATCGATAGCGCTGTGTGTCGGAAGGTAAAATTTATCGGCACTGAGTGGCTGGGATCGCAGAAAAACCAGCCGATAACCGATTAACGTTGTAATTAACGCACCTCCCATGACAAATGCCAGGCTCGGGTCCCAGGTTCCGGCAATATCGAAAAAATTCAAGACTTTCGCCGGGCTCGCCATACCTGATATCATGATGCCGAGACCAAAAATTATGCCTGCCAGAATCGCTGCGATGATCTGCATGTTTCAGCCTCCTACGATATGGCGTATGACGTAAACTGTTATTGCGGTCGTCGCCATGAAAATAAGCGTGGCAGTGAGCGAGCGGGCGGAAAGACGAGCAAGGCCGCACACGCCATGTCCTGAGGTGCACCCTGCACCAAGCGTTACGCCAACCCCTACGATTGCACAGCCAACCGCAATTGCCGGCGCCTCCACCGGGACCTGGATCGGCTGTGTTGGAATGTTTGCCATGGTGGCAATAGTCGGGGCTGCGATCATTCCGGCAATAAACGCAGCCCGCCAAAGCCAGTCCGCTGGGCTGCCTGGCAGCAGCATGCCGGCCAGAATACCGGTAACGCCAGCAATACGCCCCAAAAACAGCATAAGAATTATCGCCGAGAAACCGATCAACACCACGCCGATGAGTGAGGCGTAGGGAGTAAATGTCGTCGCCATATACAACGTCTCCACATGCTGGCTCAATTTATACGCGTGACTGAAATTCAGATTTAAATTTGATGTTTACGGAATTTCAATATTTGTTGGATCGCCGTACCTTCGGTACCCGAATTGACATCGCTTTCAATCTGTCAACCAAATTTATTGGGAAAGTAGCACCTTTTTGCAATAGACTTTTGACATTCAGCAAACGATAGCCGCCTGGCCAAATCAGCTCCATCGTAAGCCCCTGTACGTGTCGATGGACCTGTAAGGGCGCCCACAAAAATAAACGCTTCAATTTTTCGAGCCAAAGCTGCATATTGCGGGCTATTTCTCACTAAAATTGAAGCGTTTATTTTTGTGGGAAACCTAAGAGCCCGTCCATAAAAATGTTGAGTCATTGGAATCACTTATGATTCAATGCCCTTGAAGCAAATTGATTCGGCAGGGGCTTATCATGTGGACTTCGGAAAACAGGGCGTTATATGATCGTTCGACATCACGTTATCCGTCAGATGTGACTGACGAAGAATGGGCTTTGATCGAGCCGCATTTGCCGCCTCAACGCAAGGGGCGCAGGCATCCAGCGCCAGACCGTCGGGATGTTCTGGATGCCATCCTTTATATCCTCACAACGGGCTGCCAATGGCGCCAGCTGCCAAAGGATTTTCCTTCTAAATCAACGGTTAACAGGTATCTGCTCGATTGGGATTATGATGGTGTGCTCGCCAGAATCCATCATGCTCTTTACACAGCAGCCCGCGAAGCGGCCGGTCGAAAGCCGGAACCAACGCTCGCAATTATCGATAGCCAAAGCGTCAAAACGGCAGAAAAAGGGGGGTGCGCATTGATTCGCCTGGCTACGATGCGGGCAAAAAAATCAAGGGTGATAAACGTCACATCGCAGTCGACACACAGGGGCTGATAGTGGGCCTCGTTGTTACGCCAGGCGACATTCAGGACCGTGATGTTGCCGCAGCGTTGCTGACAATGGCGTGCCGCCTATTTCCCTCTATAGTCAAAGGTTTAGGCGATGGTGGCTATCAGGGAGCGGCAACCGCTCAGGAAGTGTTCGACGATGCTGGAATTCCACTCGATATCGTCAAACGCAGCGATGGCAAGAAGGGCTTTCACGTTCTGCCGAAACGCTGGATTGTCGAGCGCACTTTCGGCTGGCTCGGCCGCTGCCGCAGGCTTACCAAAAACTTCGAAAACCTAAGGCGCAGGC
>CAWUIN010000092.1:0-10700 GCA_963922535.1 uncultured Hyphomicrobiaceae bacterium
TGCTTTCGCCGCAAGCTGCAGACCGCCTCGTAGGTGTCGGTGTCGACAGGCACACGCGCAGTTGGGAAAAACCTTCAGACCATGTTCCCGTCTCTGCAGAATTTATTTGATTGCATTATAACATTATAAGATACATGCCAGCGGCCAAGTATGGCATCGCAGGCGTTGTTCTTATTCTATAATTGAAATACTCTGTTCATTTAAGCGAACCGTTTTATGAACCAGGTCTTGCGTGTATTCGCGCCCTTGTGTGTGCCGACACTTGCCGCGCGACCAGCAGAGACGAGTTCTGCCGTCCCGCAAGGCGTGTTCGCGACGGTGGAGCATGCTCCTGGCATGGAGCCGTCCATTATGTCATGCGAGACAAGCTGATAATCATGCAGCTATCTACAATCATCTATTTTGTCGTTATATGTCGCACATAGCCTGGCAAAATAAAGCCTGAGATATTTGTGCGTTTGCGTTTTGAAGCATAACGACTAAAGCCTGACACACGCAGGTGCATCGCTGCGTAATAATAATATATCGGAGGAAGCCAACAATGTCTGAGACCATCTATCCTGTTCCCCCAGAGTGGTCGGCTCGCGCATGGGTTGATGAAAGCAAATATCAGGAAATGTACGAGCAGTCGATCCGGGACCCTGATGGTTTTTGGGGCGAGATGGGTAAGCGCATTGACTGGATTAAAGCTTATACAAAAGTCAAGAACACCTCGTATGATCCACACAATGTTTCCATTAAATGGTACGAAGATGGAACTTTAAACGTCTGTGCAAACTGCGTTGACCGGCACATTGCCACCCGGGGTGATCAGGTGGCAATCGCCTGGGAGGGTGACGATCCGACCGAAGACGAAAGGATTACCTACAACCAACTCCTTGAGCGGGTTGCCAAATTTGCCAACGTCATGCTAGCAAACGGCGTTAAGAAAGGTGATCGCGTTACCATCTATATGCCGATGATCCCGGAAGCGGCCTACGCAATGCTTGCATGCGCACGCATCGGCGCCGTCCATTCCGTTGTCTTTGGCGGTTTTTCTGCCGACAGCCTCGCCGATCGTCTGTTGGATGCCGAATCCACCTTTGTCGTAACCGCCGATGAAGGTATACGCGGTGGCCGCAAAATTCCGCTCAAGGCTAATACTGACGCAGCAATTTCCAAGACCGGCAGGAGCGATATTAAAGTATTGGTGACATGGCGCACGGGCGGTGACATCAATTGGGATCCGTCACGCGATCTGTGGCTGCATGAGGAACTCATGAAAGTTACCTCGGATTGCCCACCAGTGGAAATGAGCGCTGAAGATCCGCTGTTTATTCTCTATACCTCCGGATCAACCGGCAAACCCAAAGGGGTATTGCATACAACTGGCGGCTACATCACCTGGGCCTCAATGACGCATCAATACGTCTTTGATTATCATGATGGCGATGTTTATTGGTGCACCGCGGATGTTGGTTGGGTGACTGGCCACAGTTATATTGTTTATGGGCCGCTGGCAAACGGTGCCACAACCCTGATGTTCGAGGGTGTGCCGAATTATCCGACGCCTTCCCGATTCTGGCATGTGATCGATAAGTGGTCGGTTAACACGTTCTATACGGCACCAACCGCCATTCGTGCGCTGATGGGGGCTGGTGACGATTTTGTCAAGCGCACGGACCGCTCTTCGTTGCGCCTGCTTGGTTCCGTAGGAGAGCCGATTAACCCGGAAGCCTGGGAATGGTATTATAAGGTTATCGGCGAAGGCCGCTGCCCCATCGTCGACACCTGGTGGCAGACCGAAACAGGCGGCATTATGATCACACCGTTACCGGGTGCGACAAAACTGAAGCCCGGCTCTGCCACACGGCCGTTCTTTGGAGTAAAACCAGCGCTTGTCGATGGACAGGGAATGGAAATTGAAGGCGCCGGTGATGGAAACCTTGTCATTACGGACAGCTGGCCCGGACAGATGCGAACCGTATACGGCGACCACGAACGCTTTGTGCAAACCTACTTTTCCCTTTATCCTGGCATGTATTTTACGGGCGATGGGTGCCGCCGCGATGAGGACGGATACTACTGGATTACGGGACGCGTGGATGACGTTCTTAACGTTTCAGGACACCGCATGGGCACAGCGGAAATCGAATCTGCACTGGTCGCCCATGCCAAGGTTGCGGAAGCCGCAGTTGTCGGTTATCCGCACCCGATCAAAGGCCAGGGGATCTACTGTTACGTAACACTTATGCTTGGCGAGGAAGGCAGCGAAGCTCTTAAAAAGGAACTGGTCCAGTGGGTGCGCGACGAGATAGGCCCGATCGCCTCGCCCGATCTCATACAGTTTGCGCCAGGTCTTCCGAAAACGCGATCGGGCAAGATTATGCGCCGCATATTGCGCAAAATTGCCGAAGACGATTTCGCCAACGTTGGCGACACCTCCACCCTGGCCGAGCCTGCCGTAATTGACGATCTCATTGAGAACCGGCTCAATCGCGATTGAGAAGATGGCTTACAGCCAAGATGGCAAGGCTCCGCATGGACATAAATTTGCGGGCTTTGCGCGGGTTGGGCGGCGTGGTCCGTCAGGCAAACGTACCTGCGCGGCAAGAAAACCCCCGCCCCATCCGAAGTATCATTCGAAGTGAATAGGTGAGGCCGTCTCTCACGCACCACGCGACGGCAGGCCCCAGGATATGTCGATGAATATCAGCCAGCCTGCTCAGTTGCCGAACAGCATATCAAGCAATGTTTTAGGTTTCTTGCGCTTGACCTTGTGAGTTTTTGAGGTTCTTCTGGAAGGCGAACTGTTGGCCCGTCCGGCATTTCTTCGTTGTGAGGCAACCACAGAACCACGATCGCGATTGGAATGCAGGATGTGTTGGGTGTCCAGCCCGTCGACGCCATCAATCAGAACGCGGCCATCCTGCCAGGTCCACTTGGATTTCAACGCGCCGATCCGGCTTGGCACAAGATCGACCAAAGCTTGTTTGTTCATATTAATGATCGCAGTGTACTCCACCGCAACCTGTCCATTGCGTGTCTCAGCTTTTCCTGCAGAAAAAGTCAAAACACCAATGCCCTTAAACTCATCGCTTTTTTTCTCCCAGCTCATGATTTCAGGTTCTCCCTCGGATACCATTTCGAGGGGGACGCGAAGCTTGGGAAAGTCCTTGTGTTGCGTAAAATAACTACCAAATTCGCGTGTCACGCTCCAGGGACCGAAGGCAAGCTTCTCAATGCGTTCCACTTTACGGAATGGCGCTTCACCAAGACGCGCTAATCCAAATTGCGCATTCTTCAGTTTGTAATCTTGCTCCAGAGACTGACGATAGCTTTCTGCTGCCTCATCCATACGTGACAGAGCTTCATCGATTTCACCTTTCGCCCATAGGACAATCGGATCTTCCGGGGTGAGACGCAAAGCCTGGCTTATCTCCTGAGCGCCGAGTTCCGGTTGCCCCTTCTTTTTGTACATCAACGCACGATAGGCAAAAGTGCTTCCAGCCCCTGGATTGAGAGCCTGCGACCGAGCCAGATCCTGTTCGGCCTGTTCGAAATTATCCAGCAGAACATTGACGTGTCCGCGTTCACGATAAGCTGTCGGAGATGTCGGCCGCAATTCCACAACTTTGCTGAAATCTTTTTCGGCAGCTTGTATTTTCCGCGCGTTCAGATAGATGCGCCCACGTGCGAGATAGGCGCTGGCATTATCCGGATCGAATGCGATAGCCCGACTGAGATCCTCCGCCGCGCTGGCGTAATCTTCAAGATCGGCATGTATCTGGCCGCGCAGACGGTAGCCAACAACAAACCGGTTATCGTTTAAAAGCGCTCTGTTAAGATCGCGCATGGCAGCGAAAGGGCGTCGTTGAGCAATCTTAACTCTCGCCCTGCCGCCAAGCGGAGCCGACTCGCTTGGCGCAGCCTTTACGGCTTCCGTGTAATCTTCAATCGCCAGACCAAGCTTATCGGTCATAGCATGCACGCTGGCACGATTATTAAGTGCGGCAACATACCCCGGAGCCAGCACAATCGCACGTTCAAAATCTTTGCGTGCATCCTCCGTAAAACCAAGGCTTAAAAGTACACAGCCGCGGTTATTGTAGGCTGAAGCATATTCGGGAAATAATTGTATCGCAGTGTTGAAATCCTCAATCGCCTGTCTGGACTTGCCAAGCCGGGCATGAACGACACCGCGGTCCGTGTAGATAATGCCTTTGCGATCGTTTGTGAGCTGGCTGTCTTCAAGTGCCTTGGAATAAAGCTCTGCCGCCTGGATAAAATCACCCTTTTCCTGCGCCAGTCCAGCTGCGCTTAAGCTTGTAAGGCTGGGGCTTTGGCCATACGCGTGGGCTGTGGCAAGCGCCATGAACAGCGCGAGGGAAACACCGAGTAACTTGGCTATCGCGTTCATTGTTCAGTAAGCCCTGCTAGCTGTATCACTTAAAATAATGGGCTGGAAGTAATAGGCTGGGACGCCCGGATTTTATTCGAGCCAAGGCGCGGGAAATGGAATGATACGGGTATCGTAAGCGAGCCGCAAAATAGCCACGAGCGAAATCCAAGCGCTTTCGGTCATACATCCTGGCCCGTGAGGGCGCCGGCCGGACTTGAAGATGCTGGCTGGCCGGCGCATTACACTTACTGATTACCATAATATGATTTCATCCATTTGAACACATGATGAGGCATGTCGATCAGGGCTGTGAAAATGGTATTATATAGAATAGCGAAATAGTCACTTCAGACATAGTGATGACATGATGACGACATGATGACCAGGTGGAGTTTCCAGAGGCAATTCATATTTATTTACTAGGCCGTGTCGTCAATTAGCACGCCAGAGCCGGTTGGCCATACCAGGCAGACGGCTTTATTGATAAACCATAAACCATGATAATCGGATATCCGGGGAGTTCACCATATGAACCACATCCAAATCGGCGCCATAGCCGTTGCCTCAGAATTTTGTGCGTTCATAAACGATGCTGCACTGCCAGGAACCGGTATTGAGCCCGAAACATTTTGGACCGCGATGGATCATATTATCCATGAGTTCGGCCCCCGCAATCGTGATTTACTTGGCGTGCGCGATAAGTTACAGGCCGAAATCGATGCATGGCACCGGCACCGCAAAGGCCAGCCCATCGATCAGCCGGCCTATGAAGCCTTTCTGACCAACATTGGTTATCTTTATCCGGAAGGTCCGGATTTTCAAGTGACCACCGGTAACGTCGATGCCGAGATTGCCGAGGTGGCGGGGCCGCAACTGGTTGTGCCTGTTGCAAACGCGCGCTACGCCATCAATGCAGCTAATGCCCGTTGGGGCAGCCTTTACGATGCTTATTATGGCACGGATGCGCTGGGCGATCTTCCCGCCAGCGCAATCTATGACCAGGCCCGTGGCGCCCGAGTGATTGCAGCAGGACGTGCCTTTCTGGATCGGCACGCAGGTCTCAATGAAGGCAGCTGGAAAGACGTAACCGGATTTTCCTGTGCAGGCGGTGAACTGGTTGCAATAAGCGGCGATGCACGCGTGGGGCTTGGCGAACCAGCAAAGTTTGCCGGTTACACAGGCAGCCCGGATGCGCCCCACAGCATTTTATTGCGCAACCATGGCCTGCACATCGAGATTAAAATCGATCGTGCACACATGATCGGCGCTGCGGATGCAGCCGGTATCGCCGATGTCTGTCTGGAAGCGGCGCTGACCACGATCTGCGATCTGGAAGATTCCGTTGCCGCCGTGGATGCTGCCGATAAAATCGCTGCCTACCGCAACTGGCTCGGCCTCATGAAAGGCGATATCGTCGAAGAGTTTGAAAAGGCTGGCCGCACGATCCGCCGGGCCATGAACGCGGACCGGACGTTCACTGCACCGAATGGGCAGGCCTTGAGCCTGCCCGGCCGCTCCCTGCTCCTGGTGCGCAACGTCGGCCTTCTTATGCAGTCAGATATGATTCTCGACCGTGGCGGCAATCCGGCCATGGAAGGCCTCATTGATGGTCTGGTGACCGCCGCGATCGGGCTGCACGACTTAAAGCGCAATGGCGTCCACATCAATTCGCGCGCAGGTTCGATTTACATCGTCAAGCCAAAGATGCACGGCCCCGACGAAGTCGCGTTCAGCAACGATCTTTTCAATGCGATTGAGGATGCCCTTGGTCTTGCCCGCCACACCCTCAAAATCGGCATCATGGACGAGGAGCGGCGCACCAGCGTTAACCTCAAGGAATGCATTCGCGCAGCACAGGCGCGCGTGTTCTTTATCAACACCGGTTTTCTGGACCGCACGGGCGATGAAATCCGCACCTCGATGGAAGCAGGCGCAATGATCCCCAAAGCCGAGATGAAGACCGCCACCTGGATCAGGGCTTACGAGGATCGTAATGTCGATATCGGCCTCAGGTGCGGGCTGCCGGGACATGCGCAGATCGGCAAAGGCATGTGGGCGATGCCGGACAGGATGGCGGCGATGATTGAGCAGAAGGCTAACCACCCGATGGCCGGTGCGGATACGGCGTGGGTCCCCTCGCCAACGGCTGCAACGCTTCATGCTATGCACTATCATACGGTCAACGTTCGCAACCGCCAGGCGGAGCTTGAAAAGCGTCCGATCGCCAGTTTATCAGATATCCTGACCATTCCGCTTGCCAGTAGCACCAGTTCCAGTTGGACGGAAGATGAGGTGCGCCGCGAACTGGAGAACAACGCCCAGGGCATCCTCGGCTATGTCGTACGCTGGGTTAACCATGGAACCGGCTGCTCAAAAGTGCCGGATATCAACGACATCGCCCTTATGGAGGACCGCGCCACACTGCGGATCTCATCCCAGTACATGGCCAACTGGCTGCATCACGGCGTTTGCACCCGCACGCAGGTGATGGAGACGCTGCGGCGCATGGCCGCAGTTGTTGACCGCCAGAACGCCGGCGATCCGGCCTACCGTCCCATGGCGCCCGATTTCGCCACCAGCATCGCCTTCGCCGCCGCCTGCGATCTGGTCTTCAAAGGCATTGACCAGCCAAACGGCTACACGGAACCCGTCCTGCATGCCCGGCGGCTGGAGAAGAAGGCGGCCGGGTAATGCCGCCTGTCTCTGCCACTGCTTGATGCTGGTTCCCGGTTATCCGCCACCACAAGGCAGGCTGCGGCCTTGCCCGTGTAAACTTGGCCCGTGCGAACTTGTCCGATAATCGTTAACATGTATACGGCAACCGAACAAACATTTCCAAACACATCAAACGAACCGCTCTGAGCCGATTTTGCGCAAATTTTGACCAAAACCGCCCCACGCCACGGCACAAAATCCTTGATTTTCATCAGCGGATCGCCCTTTGCCGGCACCATATTGAGACGCTGGCCGCATCAAAAAAACATCTGCGCTATTGCCCATCTCCCAAATTAGATCCATAACTCTCGTTAAACATGATTTGCTCCCGATGCTCCAGGGGCAGGTGGATTTTTCGAGGTTCCCATGATCATTAAGAATGCTCTGGCAGCAGCAGCTCTGGCCGCTGCTGCAACTTTGATCACGACGTCGGCGTCAGCTTCGACGCCAGATTGGCTTAACTGCCCGAACACAGCCGAAGTCGACATGCGCACAGCCCAGGATCGAGGCGTGAACGCCGTGCAGCAAATCGCTCCTTCGGCTGGGGCGAATACATCCGCGGAGCTTACAGGACACGCACACCTTTCAATGTTATCATATGAGATGTATGATGCATTTGATCGAGGTGAAAACCCGCTGGCGCTCGTACCAGACAACCTGAGCGTAATCGCGTTGATCTACGGAGATCCTGGACGCGACACCGAACGCCGTCGTGATCGCAAGCCTCGTGATACGAGTACGTTTTACGGCTTTGTCGCCGATGAAAAGTCGACCAAGCAAAGGGCAATCGTTCTGCGCGGGACACTCCAGCCCAATGAGTGGCTCCGCAACCTCCAGGCAAGGCAAAGCCCTTATCCTGCAGGTGTTGGGCGCTGGCGCGCGAAGGCATGGGTTCATAGCGGATTTCTTAAGATTTTCTCAAGCCTGAAATCCGAAGAAGGCGGCGTTCAAAAATCGCTGTTGCAGGCACTCCCCAATCTGACTTCTGGCCGTGAGGTTGTGATCATTGGACACAGCCTGGGCGGTGCGCTCGCGGTGCTTACAGGCGTGGAGGCTGCGCGGCTTTCTCCAGAGGATGCGCCTAAACTTCGCGTTGTCACGTTTGGCTCGCCTCGAGTTGGCGATCTTGGATTCGCCGAAATGGCGAAGCGGGTGGGCAAGATTGATCGCGTCTGCAATCTGCCAGACGTCGTAACCGCTGTACCGCCAAGCACTGGGCGCACGACTTACACCCACATAGGAAATGTATTCCGGGTTTCCTCATTCGACTGGCCTGAACTCGGCAATAACTTCGAGCGCGAACAAAAGATCCTGTGCTGGCATAGCATTTACACGTATCGCTATATGACAGACCCAGAGAAGGTCGTATTCAGCGAGCTCGAGCCCTGTTTAGCGCAGCCGTGACTTTGAGGAATATGCAACGCAGGCCATGATTAATTAGTTAATCGAGTAGCAAGAGGGAAAGATTTTACAATGCTTCATTGCCGGCAGTTTGTTGCAAATTATTCCAATCGGCTCATCGTCAGTCAATAAAGCCACATTAAACGTAATTCCCAAGCACCTTGAACCGCACACGCTTGGCCGCGCTGAAGACCACATCGACGCCAGACTTGAAGAAACAGTGGCGTGAATTGTTCGAGAGCGAGCCGCCACCGTTCAACCAGCGCTATTGTTGAAAGCAGGCTGGCATATCGCATCCAGGAGCTGGCTTATGGCAGGCTAAAGCCTGAAACAGTCCGGCAGCTCGAAAAGTTGGGCGAGGACCTTTATGGCGGAGATCGCAAAAAAGCCGCATCCGCGCCGATATCAAGCCCATCACCTGCACACGCCTCGTTCTTGAGTGGCAGGGTGTTGAACATGTTGCCACCGTCACTGCCGATGGCTTTGAGTGGCAGGGCCATCCGTACAAATCACTTGCGGCCATTGCATACCTTATCACCGGCACACGCTGGAATGGGTTGCTGTTTTTTGGCTTTAAAAGCTGGAGGCGCGGATGAACAAAAAGGCAGACCAAACCCGCCGGGTGTTTATCCCAAAGCCCGGCGGCGGGCACCGGGGGCTTGGTATTGCAAATGTAAAACGGTTAGCCTTTTAGGTTAGGCAAGAAAGACTTTGCATTCATCACAATCAAATAGCCGAAGAAGAAATGCGAAACTACTTGACAATACCTCCTGCTGCGATCCAGAAGCCCCAGATAATCAGAACAGCGCCCGATATCAGGTCGAGCCACCGAGTTGTACTTGGGGTGATCCAAGAGCGGGCCTTCATCGCAACCATTACAAGAAACAGCCACCATAAGGCCGACCCGGTGAAGCCCCCCGCAACCAGAACATAAGCCGCGCCGGGGTGCGCTGCAGCAGGCGCACCAAGCCCGGCGACCAGGGCGACAAAGGCAAGGATCGTCATCGGGTTCGAAATGGTCAGCGCGAAGGTAGTTGCAAAGGCGCTGAACAAGCTGTGCACATCTTTCGCAACGGCGGGTTTGGGCGCGTCGCCCGCTGGCCGCAAAAAGGCCCGGATGGAAAACGCGCCCAGCAAGGCGATTAATGCGCCTCCGAAAAACTCCATTGGTCCGGCATAAGTTACCAGCAGGCCTGTCGCAGCCAGCCCCGCCGCAACCATGAAGCCATAGACAGCGTCAGCGCTTGCAGCACCAAGACCAGATGCAATGCCTGTACCTTGCCCGTCTGCCAAAGTGCGCTTGATGCACAGCAATCCAATTGGCCCGACAGGTGCAGCAACCGCCACGCCAACGCCGATGCCTTTCAACAGGACTTCAATCATATTACTCTCCAACAGTCGCCGGTGCGACAAGCACTTCGGATGTTTCCTTGTAGCTTTTGATGGTGAAAATTGTTTCGGTGTGCTGTACTGCAGGCAGTGGCTTCAGAATAGCGGTAAGGAAGCTCTACACAGTCGACATGTCGCGCATCCGCAGTTTGGCGAGATATGAATGCGCACCCGAGATGTGGTACAGTTCCTGAACTTCAGGTCGCGCACAAATGGTGTCTACCGCGGCTTGCTCTGCCTCATTGCCCTGTCGATCAGCACAAAGCAGGCAAGACCGGCACCCACGCGCTCTGCGTCCAATAAGCGTGCCACCCTGTGATCGCGCCCGTGGACGCCAGACGGCGCAGGCGGTCGTTTGCCGTCGAAGTTGACATACCCGCCGCTTCGGCGATGGCCGCGCTAGACGCATGCCCATCCCGCTGAACGGTCTCGCAGATCAAACGGTCTATGCGGTCCATTCTCGGCCCCTCTACAATGTAAAATTTATATTTGCGTATAATGAGCGGAAATATAGCGTTAATAGAGCTTTTGGACCGGGCAGTCGGCTTCTTTATCGGTTGAGTTGCGAGTTACGGCATTCGCGATGTCCGTCCCTAGAGAGATTTCGTGGCATCGCAATACCTTTTTTCCGCCAGTTTATTTTGAGTAATACGTCTTAAGGACGCGCTCAGCAATAACTAAAATGGCTGTGTTCTGATTTGATGTTGCACCTTATGCCGCTACCGCTCCGAGCGCCTCGGCGATGAGGTGGCGCGGGGTCAGGCGGTCGCCGCAGCGTTCGATCATGCGCCGCCAGCCGAGATAACTTGCGAGG
>CAWUIN010000093.1:0-10456 GCA_963922535.1 uncultured Hyphomicrobiaceae bacterium
ATATAATGAGGCGAGGCGGGCTGAAACGATGGTCTTTTCTTATCACAGCCGTTATATCTGTGTGTGTAATCTGCGCATTTCTATTATCGTGGATTTTCGATGGCAAAGAGTTCCAATTCAACCTTGAACCCGATGAAGTTATTGCTTCAACGCGCGATAAGTATGCGTTCGGCTTGCCGATTACTGTGCATGCGTTCTCTGGTGCCGTACTTAAAAAGGGACGGCTTATTCACGTTCTTCCCAAAGACCGCGGGTACACCGGCAGTAAAGCCCAGGCTCTGTTAGATCAGGGAAACGCACGGCTTGCTTTGCAAGATGCAGATATTGTTATTGGTAGCCCTCAAGCTAACTCCAAAAGCCTTACATCCGACACCTCTCACGGTTTAATCAGCATGATCGTGAAGGCTCTCAAAGAATTTAACTTTGCCGAGCTTGAAATTCACAACAGCAATATTGAAATCATCCTGCCAGGAGACATCAGAGAAAACCTGAGCAGCGCCCGCCTCTTTCTCAGGAAAAGAAATCAAGGCGTAAGCGTTGTTGGCACAGCTCTATGGCGCGGGCAGAGCATTGATATAGATTTTCAGGCTGGTCCGCTGCATGAGGGACGATCGCACATGCCTGTCAGCGCGAGCATAAAGAGCGCATACGGCACCTTACAGCTCGTCGGATCGCTTATGCGAAACGATCAGTATGTTTTGGAAGGCGATATAAAAATAGACGTGCAGCAACTGCCCGGTCTTGTACAACTTTTCAATCTGGCATGGCCAGATTTTGCTGCAACGGAAAAATTAAGCTTGGCAGGACCTGTGACATGGTCGCATGGCTCGATCGTGTTTGATCATACAACCGTGCAGCTTGATCAAAATGAGGCCACCGGCGCGTTGAAGATCAGGACCATTGCCCAACGCCCGCTTCTTTCCGGAACTCTGGCGTTTGATACGCTTAATCTGACACCTCTTGCTGCATCTCAGACTGAAAACACGTCGCTGTGGAGCGGGTTAAACTCTGTAGCGGCAGGTCTGTGGGCAACGCCGGTTATGAAATTATTCAACGCAGACCTGCGGTTGTCTGCAAAACGCGTTCAGGTTGGCAACACCACATTGGACAAGACTGCCGCAACACTGGCATTAAACGATAATAAGCTATTGGCCCGCCTGGCCAATCTGAATTATGAAGGCGGCTCAGGGAACGGACAATTAACAATCGATTTCAACAAGGTTTTTCCTCGAACAGCAATTCGAGGCAAAATGAATGGCGTACCACTCGACAAACTGTCGCGTGCAATCTTTGGCTGGGAGATTATCGACGGCCCTGCAGATATCACGGCCGATATCGAAGCCACCGGAGTTTCGCTCAAATCGGCAGTTGCAAGTGCCAGAGGCCATATTCAGATAAGCCAAACGCAGGCGGCCACCGTTGGCTTCAACCTTGCCCCGCTGATCGGCACGACCGCTGGCGATCCCGAGGCTCCATTGCATGATAACAGCGCTCAGATTGCAGCAAGAGCTTTAAAAGGCGCAACAACAATCGGCGAATTGTCCGCACTGATCAAAATTAAAGGTGGAACAGCGCAATGCGCCAGATTTCATGCCACGTTCGATGGCCATGTTGCAAAATGCACCGGCAATCTTGATTTGACCTCACAACTCATGGACGTGCGGCTTTTGTTCCATGAACAGGAACACAAAACCGTCACTAACACACATGCCCCTGCGCAGACTGCAAAGCCCCCTGCTCATAAGGTCAATGGCAAAATACTATCGTTACAGGGGCCGCTGCGCCATCCCTACCTTCACATAACCACGGTGCGTGGCCCTCCACAGATCCTGGAGCATAATCTAAAAGACGAATTCAGACATCGCACAGAATAACTTACATGATGATATGGCAAATTGACCGTAACGCCCGCGATATCGTGAAATATTCACGCGAGCGGGCCCTTGAAACAGTCAGTCAGGGCCCAACAAGGCCGGACCATGGCAACACTCCATATTCATTCGCCGCCACTTTTAAATCGCCAATAGCCTGATATGCTGGCGCAGCATTCATCAAAGCCTCACTCAATAAATAGCAAAAATACCAAACAAGGTCACCCCATGTCAGATCCAACGCCCCCCATTGCGCGCAAGCAAACGCACACGTCCAGCTGGCACGGCATTCAACTCAGCGATGACTATCATTGGCTGAGGGCCGAAAACTGGCAGGAAGCAATGCGCGATCCGGCCAGGCTGCCGGGCGATATCAGGGCGCACCTCGAAGCTGAAAATGCCTACACTCAGGCGACCATGGCAGACACGCAAAAACTGCAGGAAACGCTGTTCCAGGAAATGAAGGGCCGCATCAAGGAGGATGACAGCTCCGTCCCGAGCCCTGACGGGCCGTGGCAGTATTATTCCAGCTTTGTCACCGGCGGTCAGTATCCGCTGCTCTGCCGCAGGCCGCGCGATGGCGGCGATGAAAGTATCCTCCTCGATGGCAACCAGCTGGCTGAGGGCCACGCCTACTGGCAACTGGGCGGCGCCAGCCACAGCCCGGACCACAAGCTCATGGCCTACGCCACCGATACCAACGGTTCGGAATACTATACCATCCGCATCCGGGACCTTGAGAGCGGCCAGGATCTCGCAGATGAAATCCCCGCCACCGGCGGCAGCGTGGTGTGGGTCCGCGATAGCAGGACGTTCTATTACATCCGTCTCGATGACAACCACCGCCCGCTCGACATCTACCGGCATACTTTGGGAACTGCGCCGCAGAACGACGAACTCGTGTTCCACGAAAATAACAGCGGCTGTTACTTAGGCTTAGGCAAAACGCAATCAGGCGCATTCATCCTGATCGATTCCTCCGATCCTGAAACAAACGAGGTCTATCTGCTGGACGCCAATGATCCCAGTGCAAAACCCCGCCTTGTCGCAGCACGCTCGGATAAGCATGAGTATGCCGTCGACCACCATGGCGACCAACTTTATATCCTGACCAATTCCGGCGGCGCCGAGGACTTTCGTATTTGCACAGCCCCGCTCACGGCCTTAGGGCAGGATATGGGACAGGAAAACTGGCAGGAACTCATCCCGCACAGCCCTGGCACGCTGATCCTGAGCATGGTGATGCTCAAGGATCATATGGTTCGCCTGGAACGCGCGCGCTCCCTGCCACGGATCGTCATCCGCCGCCTGGCGGACAGCACAGAACATGAAATCGCATTCCCGGAAGCGGCCTACAGCCTCAGCATGTCGGCCGGCTATGAGTTTGAGACAACGAACATTCGCTTTAGCTACACATCGATGACCACACCGGCGCAGGTCTTCGATTACGACATGGAAACGCGCGACCGCATCCTGCGCAAGGAGCAAGAGGTTCCAAGCGGGCATACCGCCGCCAACTACGTAACGGAGCGCATATTCGTCAAGGCCCGCGATGGCGCGGACGTCCCGGTTTCCATCCTCTACCGTAAAGAGACCAAACGCGATGGCACGGCTCCGCTGCTCCTCTATGGCTACGGCAGTTACGGCATTTCAATCCCGGCCGGTTTTTCCACGACACGCCTCAGCCTGGTTGACCGTGGCTTCATTTTTGCCATCGCTCATATCCGCGGCGGCAAGGAAATGGGATATCGCTGGTACACCGACGGCAAACGGGACAAAAAAACCAATACGTTCACCGATTTCATCGATTGCGGCGAAGCCCTGATGGCAAAGGGCTACACCAAACGCGGCCGCATTGTCGCCAACGGCGGTTCCGCAGGCGGGCTCCTGATGGGGGCGGTTGCCAACATGGCGCCGGATTTATTCCTCGGTATTATCGCCAATGTACCGTTCGTCGACGTGCTCAATACCATTCTTGACAAGGACCTGCCGCTGACGCCGCTGGAATGGCCGGAATGGGGCAATCCGATCACGTCGCTTGAGGATTTCAAAACCATCCGCTCCTATTCGCCTTACGACAATGTCAGCACCCAGGCTTACCCGCACATCCTTGCCCTGGCCGGCCTGACGGACCCGCGCGTCACCTATTGGGAGCCTGCCAAGTGGGTGGCGAAACTGCGTGAATATGCAACGTCCGACACCGCAATCCTGCTCAAGACGAATATGGACGCCGGCCACGGCGGCTCCTCCGGCCGCTTTGAAGCCTTGCGCGAAGTGGCCCTGGAGTATGCCTTTGCATTAAAAGTTGCCGGGCAGGCGGATTAAGCACGGCTCGAGCCGCCACTTACCTCCAGGCGGATGCCGGACGGGCAACTGACGCGTTTAACCCTGCCAGCCCGCGCCCGTCGCCCGCCCGCCTGCCTACTCCACCGCCTGCAGCGTCTCCGCATCGGCATTCTCGCGGATCATCAGCGGCGGCGTTTGGCCGGTGCCCGTGAGCCCGGCACGCATCAGCGCCCGTTGCAAGGGCGGGACGGCATGCACGGCGTGGGCAAGGCCGCCGCGCATGAGATTCACCCCGGGCCAGACGCTGGTCAGCGAACGATTGAGCTTGTCAACGCCCCAGGATCTGAGTCGAACATCCTGCGTGCGCTGGCGCTGATAGCGCGCGAGCACCGCCGTCGCGCCAATGTCGTCGCTGTTCCGCCAGGCCGTGGCGACGACGTCGGCGAGCAGCGCAATATCGCGTAACGACAGATTAAGCCCCTGCGCGCCAATCGGCGGAAACGCGTGGGCCGCCTCGCCGACCAAAGCCACCCGTGGCGCAACGAGACGATCCGCGGTCAGCGTCGCCAGCGGAAACCGCGCCCGCGGCGCAACTGAAGCAATACTGCCCAGCAGCCCGTACAGGCGCTCCTCGACCATACTTAAAAACGCTGCATCATCCGCGGCGGCGGCGTGCTCAATCGCATCAGTAGTGTCCATCCACACCAGGCTCGACGTATTGCCGGGCATCGGCACAACGGTGAACGGCCCGCCGGGACGGTGAAATTCGGTGGAGACGCCGCCGTGTGGGCGGGAATGCTCAAAGATGCTGGTCAACGCCGCCTGCGGGTACTCCACCTTTTGGATAGAAATGCCAGCGGCCGCGCGCACACCAGAGCGTTGTCCATCGGCCGCAACCAGCAGCCGGGCACGAAATGTACGGCCACTTGCGCATTGGACCTCTGCGCCCACCTGCCCGACCTTCGCCTCAGTTACAGTCTCACCGAGAACAAGCCGGCAGCGTTCCGCCGCCATTGCCGCGCGGCACAGCTGCTCAACCAGCGCGGCATTCGGCACATTCCAGCCAAGCGTCTTTAAATTGAGCAGCTTAGCGAAAAAATTTAACTCCGGCGCGCGCAGCATGTGGCCCATGTCATCAATAATGCGAATGCCTTTCAGCGGCGCACAAGCGGGCTGCAGGTGCGGCCAAACCTGCAGATTTTCAAGCATCGCGATGCTGTCGTTAAACAGCGCGGCCGTACGTGTGTCCTTTGTACCAGCGGCAGGTATTGGCAATCGGCCACACACAATCGCATGCAGGCCTGCCTGGGCAAATGCCAGGCCGGCAATCAGCCCGGCGGGGCCGGCACCGGCAACGATAATGTCGGCAGTATCCACGTTGTTGACTTCGTCACTGGCTTCCATTCCGTGCGCCTTGCAAGCTTCGGGCGCCTTTAAATCCTGTGCCCTGAGATTTTCTACCATAGGCTTGGATGCTCCCTTTTCAGGAAATCCCATTTATATTTCATGCATGTATCGTATCGGGTGCCATCAACAATCCGATGCCGATCAGGCGTCCGATTGGCAGTATCGATCGATATTCTCATAACGTTGAAATCGCCATAACGGATGGCAGCACGATCGCAACAACCACACCCGCTATGAAACGAGCCAATACATCTCTGACTTTACATCTCATTTTACCGATACGCACGGATAGATCGTCACTGGAGGCAACATACCCGGCCCTTACCCCACAGTTTTCCGGCTTCAGGTAGCTTAACCATATGTATCAATATGACATTTTTGATAAAAAATGAGATATGGTAAACACCTGCATTCGCCGCAGTATCCGTGAAACGTCGTGCTCTCACGCATTAAACGCGGCGGGTTTCCCCAAGATGCTTGATCTGGCGCACTGCGATATTGTTGCGCATAAGTTACATTCCAAATCCAAGTCTTAACTGAGTCGCAATTGCGGTTGCGGAAACCAAACCTCTTCGGCTAAGCATATTCCTGCGTGGTCGTGTGACGCATATTAATTTAAATTTCATACGATCTGCCCCAGCCAAGGCTGGGCATGTTAGTGGCTCAGCACTCGCTGGGTAGGTCTTGTGGCGTTGTCCTAACGGAGTAAAGAATATGATCGGGGGACTGATTAAGTCATCTAGCCGCATCGCACTTGTTGCTGTTGCTGGCGTTGCATTTGGTGGTGTTGCTGCACAAGCTGCTGATCTCGGCGGCGATTGCTGTGCAGATCTTGAAGAGCGCGTTGCTGAGCTGGAAGCTACCACAGCTCGTAAAGGTAACCGTAAAGTTTCTCTGACTGTTTCTGGTCGTGTTAACCAGGCTGTTATGTTCTGGAGCGCTGACGAAATACCTGCGGCAAACCGTGGTGGTAATGACCAAAACGGTGAAGGCTCAAACATTTACACGGGCACTAACTCTCAGTCCATATCTCGCTTCACTTTCAAGGGTAAAGCTCAGATTAATGCTGACTGGTCTGCTGGTTACCTGATGGAATTTGGTGTTACCGGTGGTGAATTTGCAGATGCTGCAGCTCAGGATACTGATCAGAGTGCCAGTGGCATCGAAGTTCGTCATGAAGCATTGTACATTAAGTCTAAGACTTTTGGCACAATGTGGCTTGGTCAAACATCAACTGCAGCCGATGGCATCACTGAAATTAGCCTTGGTGGTGGTATGGGTTCAGGCCCAGACTTCTCTAATGAGACAGCTAATTTCTTAACAACTAACGGCGTTGACACATTCTCAGACGTTGGCGGCGGCAGCCAGGCTGGTGAAGGCTCAAGAAGAAACGTCGTTAAGTATGTCTCGCCAACATTCGCTGGTTTTGTTTTCTCTGGCTCGGCTGGTGAAGATGACTACTGGGATGCCGCTCTACGCTATGCTGGTGAGTTCGGCACAATCCGCGTTGCTGCTGGTGTTGCCTACTCATCACTTACAGAAGGTACTGGCGACGGTGCTGACACTGAACTCGGTGCTTCTGCGTCTATCTCACACGTTCCAACCGGCATCTACCTGACTGGTATGTATGGTATCGATGAAGATGAAGCAGATCCTGCAGGTCAGCAAGAGAACAGCACTTGGTACGTCGAAGCAGGTATCGGACAGAAGTTTCTTCCTGTTGGCAAGACAACTTTCTGGGGCATGTACGGTGTTTCTGATACTGAAGAAGTCAACGACGGTGAACTGACATACTATGGTGTCGGTTTCAGCCAGGATATCGATGCTGCTGCGATGGAAACATATATCTACTACAAGCGCTTCGACGCTGAAATTGGTGAAACAGATGTCGGCAGCCTAGACGTTCTGATGGCTGGTGCTGTAATCAAGTTCTAATTAACTTGATAGCTTAAAGATTTGGAAAGGGCCGCTTTATGCGGCCCTTTTCTTTTTTTGTATAGTTTTTTGGAAGCCGAGACATAATTGCTTGATGTATAAGTTCGATATAATGGAATGACAGATGCGAACCAATGTTCGTGGTAACTCATCAAAGTGCGGATACAGACATACGTACGATGAACGTTAATGCTGCTAACTAACTACGATAGGTCCCTATGATACGGCAATGCCATGATTTCCATTGTTATTCCAACGCTCAACGCGGCCGCCAGCCTGCCATCGACGCTTACAGCGCTCGTCCCTGGCATGGTCAGTGGCGTCTTGCATGAAGTCATTCTGGTGGATGGCGGCTCGACGGATGAGACGCTCGAAATTGCCGAAGACGCAGGCCTGACAATTGTGCACACCGAACGCGGCCGCGGCCAGCAGCTCAGCGCCGGCGCAGACGTCGCCAAAAGCGATTGGCTGCTGTTTTTGCACGCCGACACGGTTCTGGAAACAGGCTGGGAAGAGGAAGCGGGCGGCTTTATCGAGCGGATCGAAAAGGGAGAACGGCCCGAGATGGCGGCAGCCTTCCGCTTTGTCCTTGACGATCTGGGATTTATGCCGCGCCTTCTTGAATGGGGGGTTGGATGGCGGTGTACGCTGTTCGCCATGCCATACGGTGACCAGGGCCTGCTGATATCCCGCCGCCTTTACGATGATGTGGGCGGCTATCGCGCCATACCGCTCCTTGAGGATGTCGACCTGATCCGCCGCCTCGGCAGAGCACGGGTTGCAATCCTCAGAACAGCGGCGATCACCAACGCCATACGCTACCAGCGCGATGGTTATATCCGCCGTATATTGCGGAACTGGTTGTGCCTGCTACTCTATTATTGCCGGGTGCCCATCAGACACATCGTCCGGATCTATAACTGATACGCATGCGCGTATCGGCTCAACCGTAAACAGTTGCCTCCGTCTGAGAGGGAGGAGGACAACGTTTTTTTGCAGCCAAATCAGCGAGAATTGCGCAGTTCGGTATGATGCCAGCCCTATCCGCCCGCCAAACGCTGTACAACCATGCACGCCAGGCCAGCCCCAGCCGCTGGCTTATCGTTATGGTCAAGGCCCCGGTCGCAGGACGCGTCAAGACCCGCCTTGGAGCAGATATCGGCACAATCCGTGCCACATCCTTTTACCGCGCCGCCTCCAGCGCGGTTATCGGCCGGCTCGCCTGCGATCGCCGCTGGTTAACGGTTTTGTCGATTGCGCCGGACACAGCGCTCAAGCATCCTCAGTGGCCGGCACACATCCCGCGCATGGCGCAAGGCCGGGGCGACCTGGGTACGCGCATGGAAAATGCGTTCAAGGCATTGCCGCCCGGCCCCGCCATACTGATTGGCAGTGATATTCCAGGCGTCAGGTCCGCGCACATCGCCGACGGATTTCGGGCTCTCGGCAACAGCGACGTTATTTTTGGCCCTGCCGACGATGGCGGCTACTGGCTTGTCGGCATGGCGCGGCGGCAGCCGGTAGCAGCACCTTTCAAAGGCGTCAGATGGTCAAGCCCTCAAACTCTCGCCGACAATCTGCGTGTTCTCAGGGATTACCGCCAGACTTTGGTCAACCAACTATCCGATGTCGACACCAGCCAGGACTACCGTCAGGCTGCAGCATGGGCGGGACGCCGGGTCTTGCCAGCTGGCTCTGCGTGAACGGCCCACTTAAAGAATGGCAAATTCATTAAAACAGCCTGCCTGACAATTGTTATTCCAGAGAATGCCTATGTGACAAACTCTACGCTAGACCACCCTTGGGCGTGCCGCAGAGGGTTTCGTGCTCAAGGCGATCGATGCGTTGCCATTGCCGTGCCCAAGCATGCTTATCTGATTGACAGCCGGTATGGAAGAGGTTGGGAGTGTGATCGGGGCTATCGCACGGTAGCTTCAAAGTGCCTTGCGATTTATGTCCCAGAAACGGTTACCTTGAGGCTAATGGCAAAGATTGGAAATGCGAACACGGCTTTCGCAAATCCGCGAAACGATGTGACAAGATGGTCTTGCCAAAGCACGCATTCATTGATGATCGCGGCGATGATTGGGAATGTGAGCGCCCATTTATCAAGCGTGCCAATACATGTGATGCTCCATAAGCCAAATACGGAAACGAGAGACCATGTCCAAGAGAACCGCACGCGGTGAGAAACGCAAATGCCAAAACGCAGATTGCACAGTCTTATTTTATGACCTTAACCGAAAGGAATTTGGTTGCCCTATCTGTGAAACAACTTTTGATCTGGAACTGCACGCTGCAGCACTTGCCAAGCAACGCGAGGACGTGCCGGATTACATCCGAAGACGGCACGCACGTGAACTACCGGTTGTTGCGAACACTAATGCTGCCGCGGATGGAGCCAACGACAACAAGGTTGATAAGAACGATGAGCATGGAGATGGTGACGTCGTTCCTGAGAATGAAACCGCAGCTGCGGAAGCGGCAGATGCGCTTATCGAAGCAGATGAAGATGCTCAAGATCCTCTCGCATATGCGTTTCCGTTGGCTGTGGCAGACTATGAGAAACATTAGAATAATCGGATTGAAAACTGATGCGCTTGACAGGATCAAAATGCAGCGCCAGCGTTATCATTCACATGCTGCAATCAAAGTGTTCTTTAAGCGATGTATCGAACGCCAATATATTGACGCCAACCCAAATCTTGTGGATCGTCTTGTCATTGCGACCGCCGGTATCGGTCGCATCGCGCCGGCTGCAATACAAGAGGTCTGTGCAACGCTCCATCGTAGCTGCGATACTGATGATATGGAAGGCAAAATGGCATCATGCTCTTTGCACGCGAAAAATTGTTTTGCAGGCGACGTATCGTAGATTATGTGAGCTTCAGTTCTGACAGGATTGATTTTATTGAGTATTGCTCTGGTTTCTGGTTCGATATACAGCGATGATTTGT
>CAWUIN010000094.1:0-10368 GCA_963922535.1 uncultured Hyphomicrobiaceae bacterium
GATCAATTTCTTCAGAAATCGCTTTGCAGCCTTTGCATTTCGGCGTGGCTGGACAAGAATATCAAGCACGTCTCCGTCTGCATCGATAGCCCGCCACAACCAATGCTTTTTGCCTCGGATTGTGATCACAACCTCAAGCAGCCGCCAGGCGGTAGGGCAAATGTCATGTCATAAGATCGTCGCGGGCAAAGCCGCTGTCGCCGCGCAGCCAGATTTCGGTCTGAGGCCAGGCCTCACGAATGAGAGCAACAATGCGTGCAACATCCTCTTTCGTGCCGGCCGCAGCATCGATATTGGCCGGCCGGTTCTCAAGCAGCGAAGCGGTAGGAGAAACATCGTGTTAGCTGGCTGCTTCGGCAAGCGAGATCTGCGCGATTTTACGGACTCGGATAAAAGGCCCGCCGCGCCATGAAATCCAGCCACTGATACGGATCCGTTTGTTTCTGAGACTGTCCAGCGTTTGGCCATTAATGCGCGCTGTCTTCGCCAGGCGACCAAATATGCCTGCTGTGAAATCCTTGTGTTTGTTTTTACCAAAATTGATGAATATCTTGGAACGAAGTTGCGTAACTTCAGACACAATGCCTTCGACAATTTGATAGCTGCCACGATAGCGCAGCAGATGCCAGGGCTTGTTTGCAGAACGCACGCCATAACCTGCGTTACGCCACAGGCCAAGGCGTTGGCTGCGCGCTTCCTCTTCCCGTTTTAAAAGCTCGCGTGCGCATGCGTTGGATAAATTTTCAGCCGCTACTCTGGCATGGCCAAGTTCAACCATGACGGACTGGATCCATCGGCGTCTTTCCGCCGTTTCAAGAAAGGCATGTACGTGCTGGCGCCCGTAACGATCACGCCGTTTACGAACTGTAGCATATTTCAGAGTTTGCCCGACGACCAGTTGGGCGAGGGCGCTGGCTGCGTTCTGTTCAGCCTTCCATTCAATGGTCCGGACTGGTAGATCAAGCGCTGTTGGCATAAGTATTCCGGCAAGCACGACTTCGCTGCCATCGTGCAACAGAATGGAATTTGGGCCGGTCACCCGAATGGCTTCGCCTTCGTGCGCGAATTGCGGCTGGCATAGCGTTACATGTTGCGATTGCTCATTTGCCGCTGCAGTTTCGACCACAAAGAATAAACTTGCGATGCAGGCGAGGGCATGACAGAAAAATAGACTTTGACGCATTATCATGGAAGCTTTATCTTTTCTCTGTGAGCTTCTGATAATTCCACCGGATGCAACGGGCCTGGATTGCGAAGTGCTCGTATGTAAATCGCCAGCGCAGAAATCCGCGTAAAAATAAGCAACCAGAATTCGTTATGTTAAAGAGAAATTGTAGAATGTCCAGCCAGCACCTCGCGGTTATGGTGCGGTAAGCGAAATCTGAAAATTTCTGTGCGGGCTCAGGCGCATGCCAGGTAATGTGTCTCAATACCGGGATACAGAGCCGCAGAACGGATGCCCCGGCGTCCTTAGCGTACGGCAGCGCCGAAACGTGGCCGTCTGTTTAGACAGGTCAGAGATCTTGAGGTCTAGTGTAGGTTTGTCTTGCCTGCGACGGATTACTTCTTGCGGAATGCATCAAGGATAACGATTTCAGCGCTTTGACCGGTCTCGGTCTGGTCTTCCTGTGTATCTTCCCTTCTTTTCTCCGCGCCCTGCTTAAGTTCTGCGGCACCAGTTTCTATATCGCTAAGCAATTCAGTTTCAGTGTCGATTTTACCTAAGTCCTGCGCTGAATACTCAATCGCAAGTTGCTTTTTCAGAGCGTCGTCTTGCAGCGAAAGGTCCCGTTTCGGCTGGTCGGCAGACATTAGTGATGGTTCAAGATCGCCGCGCTCAACCATAACGGACGGCGAACGTTCCCCTTGATCGACGTCAACGCTTTCAAACTGCAGGCCATAACGTACGCTTGGATCAAAGAATACCTTGATCGCAGTAAACGGTACCACCAGACGCTCAGGAATACCATCAAATGTGAGCTTGACCTCAAAGTAATCCTCATCGATCGCAAGATCCCAGAAACGGTGCTGGAGGACGATTGTCATTTCCTCGGCATACTTTTCGCGCAAACGCTTTGACAGGATGACACCCGGCGCAAGTGTATCGAAAGAAATATAAAAATGATGATCGCCCGGCAAGCCGTAACGTATCGTTTGCTCAAGAACCCGCCGCACGATACCACGCAAAGCATCCTGCGTTAGGGCTTCGTAATCTATCGTGCTTTCGCTCGACATGGTGTTCCAATCCTTATAAGGCAAGGGGAGCCGGTATTTTAACAAAGTCACCCCTTCATCCGTCATTGCAATTGCCAGCGCCAGCTCTATGCATATTCCTTCAAGCGGCAATCGCATCCACAAATTCTAGCCACGTAAAAAGCTGAAATACAAGCTTTCATATCTGCATCATAATGCAGAAGGGCCATATCGGCTGATTACTGCAACATTGTTTTGATGCCACAGTAAAGTTTAGAGTTCGTATCTTATGATATCAGATATTTATTCTGGAATCATCTGTTACCATGGCAACTGCAACAACATTTACCTGTTTTGCGCCAGCCCTTTTCAAAACGCGTGCGCATGATTCAATTGTGGTGCCTGTTGTAATAACATCGTCGACGAGCAACACGGATTTGCCGGATAACAAGGCTTTAGTTTTTCCAGGCACTGCAAATGCGCCTTGCAGATTGCGACGTCTTTGATCGCGGGTCAAGCCAACCTGCGACAGCGTCGGTCGTTCGCGTTTGAGAACCTCAGGCTGGAATTCCAGCTTACCTGCCAAGGCCACATCCTGCGCCAGAATTGCCGCCTGATTGAAGCGGCGTGCCATTAAACGCTGGCGATGTAAGGGAACCGGTACGACCAGATCGCATTCCGCCATAACGTCGCGCCCTGCAAACAGGAGCCATTGCATAAATAAACGCCTCGCCGTGTGCTGGTCACCATATTTAAAGCGATGCAGTAAGTTGCGAACGGTGCCTGAAAAGTGTGTCGCTGCCCGCGCGCGGTCATAGACGGGTGGCTGTGCAAGCGCCGCGGCCGATAAGAGCTCAATGCCGCCTGGATCGAATGGCAGAGGTATGCCAAGCTGATGGCATATCGGCTCAGAAATGAAACTGACATCACGCCAGCACTGGGCGCAGAGGCTGTGATGGCGATCGAGTGGCTCAAAGCACGACACACAAATGGGCGGGATGAGAATATCGCAAATTTTTGCTGTAAATTCCGTAAGCAATTGAAGAGAACAGCCAACAGATCCGGACATTAATCAGCCTTTCAAAAATCAGCCTCTCAAATGGCGGGCCTCTGCGCATTGGAACGCCTAATGGTCTGTATCACTTAAGATGTTGGGTTAGGACGTCCAAATTTTAAGTGATACAGACCACTAGGATTATTGATACCATAAATAAGTCATCATAGCCTATCTTACACCTTCCGACGACACGTCCTGACAGGCGTTTAAACTGAGGCGGGTTACCCGTTGCTTGAGACATTGGAGCAAGCGTTGAACACACACTCTCAACCGCCACTGATCTTCGACCGCCGAATTTTGGTTCGACACCGTGAACGTGCAGCACTGGCCTCTGACATTCCGGACTTTCTGCTTCAACACGTCGCAGAAGATGTTACTATGCGGCTCGGTGTTATAAAGCGAATGTTTCCAACTGCGCTTTGCTTTTCAGCTGCAACTGGAGCTGTGGCACAGGCAATCAGGCGCAGGCCTGGTACAGAGACCGTCATGAGTTCTGAAATGTCACAGCCGCTGGCGCGCCGCCTTACGGCGCCAGCTTTGGTTTTGGACGAGGAAGCTCTGCCTTTGCGCCCGGGTTCGGTTGATCTTGCCGTTTCGGCTCTTACCCTCCAGTTCGTTAACGATCTTCCTGGTGCGCTGGCCCAGATCTGTCAGATCCTCAGACCTGACGGCCTGTTTCTCGGAGCGCTCCTTGGTGGCGCAACTCTAACCGAACTGCGCCAGTCGGCCCTTGCCGCTGAGGAGGAGATGTACGGCGGGGCATCCCCGCGCGTTGCGCCATTTGCCGACGTACGGGATCTTGGCGGCCTTTTGCAGCGTGCGGGCTTTGCCTTGCCTGTCACGGACAGCGATACGCTGACGGTCACCTATCCTTCGCCGCTGCATCTTATGCGTGAACTCAAGGCGATGGGCGCCAGTAACATTCTGATCGAGCGGCGGCGGACGCCCGTAGGCCGCCACTTTTTAATGCGTATTGCAGAAATCTATGCCGAGCGCTTCAGCGATGGCGATGGCCGGGTGCCGGCAACGTTTGAGATTTTGACCATGACGGGGTGGGCGCCGCATGAAAGCCAGCAGCAGCCCCTCAAACCAGGCAGTGCAAGATCACGCCTCGCTGATGCCCTTGGCGTTAAAGAAAAACCAACGGGCGAAAAGCCAAGACCGTAAGGAGTGTAAACGTTCAAGACTGCGATTTGCCAAAGTTCGCTATCTACGGCCAATTATTAACCGATTATCGCAGGGGGCAGCTTCTGATGCGTTGCCGCTGGGGAACACAACCGCACGCGATGCGCCTGCAGATGAAGAGATTGCGCGACATCTGGTAACTTTTGGGTTAATTGACTGTTGCTATTCAAGCGATACAGACTACTAGCCTGAATATTTTGCGGAGTGAGTCAATGGCTGAAGCCAGCAGGGCAACGAACGATGATGAAAATCAGGACACGAAGGGCGCCAACGGTTCGCTCGCCATAATCGGGCGTATCATTGATTATCTGTTTGGCCGCAACACGCTGATCGGCCTTGCTTCACTAATGCTTCTCCTGCTTTCAGGATATGCCACCTGGAGCGGCATGAACGACTTTATCGTCGGGGTTTCGACATCGCCTGTAGCGGAACAGGGGGCGGGTGCCTTATCCATTTCCAACAGCATATTGGTGATCGCGATTGTCGTTGCTCTCACGTTTTTAATGTGGCTTTCACTGCGCGAAACATTCGCTTACGGGCGGCGCACACGCGATCGGCTTCTCACGTTTCCGCTTTATCTGTTTCTGGCGCTTTGGTCTATTGGTTTTGGTTACGGTTTCTGGTGGAGCCTGATTGCCGGTGAAGAAGCAACCCGCACGGGGCTGGCCGGTCTGCAGGAGGATGCACGCGATGCCGGAGCGGTGGTCTCGGCGCGTCTGCAGGCCGTCAAGATTCAGTTAGACAGTGTCGTGCAGTGGTCTGACGGCCAGATGGCCCGTGAAGAAGCAAGTGGCGGCAGCTGCGGCGTATCTTCAGGCGCGGGCCGGGGACCGCTTTACAATGCACGGCTAACGGTGCGCGATCAGATCAGCTCGTTGCGCGACAGCGTTGTAACGTCCTGGCTGACCCCCGTTGAAGCCGATCTGGAAAAGCTCAAGACGGCTGTCTCGTCGCTTGAAGGCGCGACAGTTGAAGCGCGGCAGAGAAGCTTTGAGGATATGGCGAGCACCATTCGCAGCAGTGCGCGCAATATTGCTGCACGCTCCAACCAGATCGGTCAGTCGACCGCAGCTGAGATGCGGGCGCTTGCCGATGCGGTCTCGATCAAGCCCGGGGAGGCGAGCTTTTCCTGCCATGATCCAGCCCTGGCTCAGCGTTTGCGGGCTGCGGCCGATCAGGCAGCTAGTCCAGCCGTGTTAAACCTTCGCGAAGCGGCCTTTAGCGAAGGGGCGGCTGGAGTTGCCAATGCTGTCAAGGATCTGTGGTCCAACATAGGCAGTTATATTTCAGGCGGCTTTGGTTATCTGTTCGGCATGAGCGATAGCGCAGAAAAAGCCAATGGCGATTCGATTTCAGGGCGGGATCTGATTGCGTTCCTTGCAACGCTTGGCATCGATTTGGGCTTGTTTGTCCTCACCGCGCTTAATCCACCGCAAACGCCGCCGTCCCGCCAGCTTCCGGGGCCTCTCAAGCGGCAGATCGTAGATGCCATCAAGACGGCGATCAAACGGGCACCAGATGCAAATTGGGAATGGGTGCGTCAGCATTTCATCCACCATAGAGCCTTTTCATACTTTGTTATTCCCAACATCCACGGTGCTGATCCTGGAAGTCCGGGAGAGGAAAAACGTGCCCTTGCGATGAACCAGCTTGCCGGTGTGCTGGATGACCTGGATCTCGTCGAAGGGTTGAATAATATGCAGCTCAAAAAGCTCGGCAAAGAAGAACGACGCCAAAGCTACACTGATCTGACGCCCCATCGCCAGCAGTGGTATCTTCAGGAAGATGTCAAGGATGAAAAGGGTGCACGTCAGCGCAAGCGCAACCATGGTTTGTTCTCCAAAGCCGAACGTGCTTTGCAGATCGCTAAATGGAGCGATAAGGCGCGCATGGACGTTGAAGTGTTCAAGCTGGTTGATCGCGAAGGGCTCACGCCGCTTTTAGCCGTGCTCAATGATCCCGGTGGGGAACTGGACCCATACGAGGAGAGCCCTCCAGAGCCCGTAAATATTGGGGAGGCCAGAAAGCAATACGTTATCGGTTTGCTTGAAGGCTGCGAGATTGATGTGGGGAATGTTTCCGTAATCTTTCGCATTGAGAAAGGCGGTCATGTCATCAATCATGCTCTGGAAAAAATCTATATAACATCGCCAGAAATTCGCAATCATGTCAACGAGCGTGAAAGGACTAGCGCAGACGCTATACAGCGCGCCAGCGAAGCCATGGTAAAATCCTGGGCGCAGGACCCGAAACGCTCATTTCCGATAACGCAGATTTCGAGGACTGAGCTTAAAAATGCCGTTGCAACTTACACCGTTTTACACATTGTGCGCGATCATCTGAAGCGTGGCGCTGGAAATGGCGAGAATGAAAGCAGCAAACAGCGCTCTGATGCGATCAACAATGCCGTGGAGGCACTTGATACATTCCTCGATCCAGCCTTGCAGATGAGTGCGGATGATCTTGCTTTGGCTCTGGAGAAAGCCGCTGACAGCCTTCAGTCCTGAAGCAGAACACTGGAACATCAGAACATTGGAACACTGCCGTAAACATTAGAACATTGCAGAAAGTGTAACTTCTCACCTGTCAGGCAAGCTGCAGCGCGTCCATCAAAGACTGCGCGATGCTGCCAAGGTGGCGAGAATATTCCATGAACGTGGCCAGCGGCTTTGGCTTGGAAACTTGAAGCGTTGATTTTGCTGGGCGCTCTATTTTACTGGGCGCTCTGAGGGCCCGCTTCAATCGAAGCGGAGAAACGGCTAGACAGGATTGACGGGACAACGGTTTTTCGCAGCAAACGAAATGGTTGTGTTCTGACTTGATGTTGCAAAGCCGAAAACATTGAGCCATTTGGTGATATTGCGCGTTTCAATATCAATGACTTATACCGGGGCGAAAAAGTGGCGCAAAAGTGTTGACTTATTGGTGTTGGCTGCCCCGTCATGTTGATACGAGGTCGTGATGTGGGATCGACCAATGATTTTGCGGCCTGGGTTAGCCGATCGCCAACATCAAACCGGAACAGAGCCAGCGAAACACGAATTACGTGGTTTGACGTACAGCGCTTGCTCCGCGGTCTGACATAGAGCGCTTGCGATGTAGCGCAAGCCGGCGGCGATCCTCTCATCAGCCACGGGCTGCATTGAACCTAAAAAACGCAGTTGCAGCCCGCGAAAAAGGTGAAAACCTATGCAACTCCAGTAATATGCGGTGATAGGGCCGCTCACTTGTTGAGTGCGGCTGCAACTTTGGGCGGTTGGAAATGCCCGGCATTTCTGGCTTTAACATTGAAATGGAGAAGGCAACTGCCGGATTTAAGCTGAATGGTAACGCCGGCAACAAGCAGGAAGCCGGCGGTTGTGGCCTTACAATTTGCCCAATTGTCTTCACCACTCTCCTCACCTCTATCACCACCATCCCCCCCTATCCTCGCCACCATCACAACGCTCCTCACCACCTCACAAGCGGTATTGTGCCGCGGACGTCTATCGGCTAACGTTCACCCACCCGCAATCGACGATGACAGGTGGACACCGATGAGCACGCCCTCTGCCACGCCAGCCGACGCCCACGTTTTTATCAGTTATTCGAGCGAGGATGCAGCAGACGCTGAGCGCCTCAAGGCGTTGCTCGAACGGGAAGGCTTTGCAGCCTGGCGGGACCGGGATAATTTATTCCCCGGAGATAATGTCAATGTGGACATCCCTGAGGCGTTGCGCAACATCCCCGTCGTCATCGTTCTTTGGTCGGCCAACAGTATCAAATCTGAGTGGGTCCGTGACGAGGCGAATTATGCCAGGTTTGCCGGCCGGCTGGTGCCATTGTCCATCTCCGGCTTTGCATACCAGGGCCTGCCTGAAAAATTCCGCCCCATCAATTGTCAGTCGCTTGACGAGGTGGAAGCCGATCCGTCACGGCTGAAGCAGAAGCTTGCCGACATGATCACCGAGGCGCAGGACAGCGCCCTGGCTAACATCGATGTGTCACGACTGCCGACGACCTTCGCCGACAAGCTGTTCGGGCGCGACAAAGAGACGGCAGAGCTGGATGCCGCATGGGATGAGCGCGATACCAATATTCTCGTTTATGACGCGATGGGCGGCACCGGCAAGACGGCGTTGATTAAGAAATTCGTCGAACGTGTCACAAACGACGAGAAAAAACGTGGCGCCAAAGCGGTGTTCGCCTGGTCGTTTTATTCGCAGGGGACGGACGAAAACCGCCAGGCGTCGGCGGACCAGTTTTTCTCAGAAGCGCTCAGGTTTTTCGGCCATCATGGCGAAATGCCGCCATCGCCACACGACAAGGGCGTCCGGCTGGCTGAGCTTATTGCGGTCAAGCGCAGTCTGGTCATTCTCGACGGGCTGGAGCCGCTGCAGTACGGCCCGTCGCGGCGCGGCGGCAAGACGAATGTGGGCGTCACCGGCGGCCTTAAGGACAAGGGGCTGGAGGCGATGCTGCGCCAGCTCGCAACCCGCAATCCGGGCCTGGTGGTGGTCACCACCCGTCTGGCGCTGCCGGATCTGAGGGACAGATCCGCGCCGCAGGTGATCACGCAGCGTCTCGCGCACATCCCGTATGACGCCGGCGTCGCACTTCTCAGGCATCGCGGCCTTGAGGGGCCGGAGGCGGAGCTGCTGGCGCTGGTCAAGGAATTGCGCGGCCACGCCATCGCGCTCAACCTGGTGGCCACGTATCTGGTGGAGATGTGCGAGGGCGATATCCGCCGCAAGGACACGCTGCCGCCGCTTGTCGAACTGGAGGGCCAGGACGAGCGCGATCCCTTCCGCGTTATGGCCGCTTATGAGCGCATGTTCCAGGACGAGATCACCCGCCAGGTGGAAGGCGGGCGGGCGCGTGGCGACATCCCGGCGGCGCGGCAGCTGGCGCTGCTGTGCCTTATGGGCCTGTTCGACCGGCCGATGGAAAAGGCGGCCCGCGACGCCCTGCTCGCAGCCCCGGTGATCGAAGGCCTGACCGAGCCACTCGCTGGCATCACTCACGGTCAGTTGGAGCGGGCCATCCAGGAATTGCGCCGCTTCGGCCTGCTTCTCCCCAAGGATGAGACGGCGGCCGGCGAAATCGACGCCCACCCGCTGGTGCGCGAATACTTCGGCCTCCGCCTCGAGGAAATCGGTGGCGAAACGGCGGATGCGGGCGGCATCGACGCGTTCAAGGCCGCGCATAGTAGATTGTACGATTTCTACCGGTTTCAGTTTCTCGACGCGACAGCACCTGCTGCGCTGCGTACGCCGGAAGGCTATGCGTTGCTTGCTTATCAGGCTTCTTATCCTGATGCAAATCTGCAAGGGCGGATCAAACAGGCGCTGGCCGGAGAACTGAACGAGAAAAACGCACCTAACGTGCCTCCAAGCCTTTGGCATGCTGACGCAGATCGGCTTCGTCCCGCTGCAGCGCAGATCGACGGGCCGGAGTGGCAGGCGGCGCTGGCTGCGTTTCTGCCGGAGGATGAGGCGGCGATGGCGCCGTGCTTTGCCGCCATCGCCCACGGCGCAGCCGCCGGGCGGCACGCCGAGGCCTTTGCCGAAGTCTACCGGCCCCGCGTCACGCGCGGCAACGAGGATTTTGCTTCGAAAAAGCTCGGGCTGTACGGCGCCGATCTGGCGGCCGTCGCGCATTTCTTCCAGGAGCTGTTCGCCACGCCGCACCCGAACCTCTCAGCCTCTGACCAGGCGCTGGTGCTCAATTTCGCCGGGTACGGCCTGCGCGCGCTCGGCCGCCTCGATGAGGCGGTGGAGCCGTTCCGGGAATATTTACAGCTTACTGTTGATCAGGAGAATTGGCACCATGCGTCTGTCGCTGCCTCCAACCTCTCCGAGTTGCTGCTCACCGTCGGGCGTGTCGCGGAGGCCGTGGAGGCGGGTGTGCCCGGCATGGGCACTGGATTGGAGGTGAAAGTCCTTTACGGGGCG
>CAWUIN010000095.1:0-10365 GCA_963922535.1 uncultured Hyphomicrobiaceae bacterium
TCCTAATTACGTAAATCGCTGTGGAAACAGCGTGGAAAGCATTGAACAGCCCTGGCTCAGGACAGGGTCGCTGCCGTTTCCACCGCCGCCATTGATCCAGCCCACAGTCCGGCTACTCCGACGGTCCCCGCGCTTATTACTAATGGATCCGGGTCTCCATTAATAGCATTTTGGCTTATTTCAGTTTTGGCGGCAAGGCTAATATTATCTCAGCAATCCATATCGATTTTGCATAACTTTCACATCTTTTACTATGTCCAATGCTATCTTTAGAATTAAGCTTACCTTCAAGGTTGCTTAAAAAAAATCGCAAAAAAATTCTGACTTATCGCGGCTTTGGCGGCAGTAGCCTGTTTAGTTTTCTCAGGTACTGCTGCAATCGGTCGGCTCCATCATCAGGCGTGCCAGCATTATCGATGATAATATCCGCATGGGCTTGCGCTGAGTGATCGAGGTCGCGTGACGTGCGCGATCCCTTAGCCTGATCGCGCCCACGCGCTGCGATACGGGCCGCTAAAACATCGGGCGAAGCAGTAATCAGTACAACGGAAACGCGGTTAAGGCGCTGTACGGCTTCAGGGATAATTGTACGCGAGACATTGCAAACGACAATGCGGCCGCTATTGACAGCGTCCTGCCAACGACGCTGAATGCCGTAAAAAAGACCATGCGCTTGCCAGTGAAGGACCATCTCATTCGCTTTCTGCATAGTGATAAAAGCAGCTTCACTCGCGGTATCGTGATCTTCGAATGCGTTATGAGGCCGGGTTACGATGCGCCTGGCGAATACGATGCGCGGACAATCGCGTAATTTATCCTGCGCAAGGCGCATCAGCGTATCTTTGCCGGCCCCAGAAGGACCAACGACAAATACCCACATACCGGCGGCGTCCGCGCTGAGGTCCTCACTAGCAGTGCTGGCATGAGCGAAATGTTGGCCGCTATCATTACAAGACACGCCGTCCCTCCTGCCAAACGGTGCGCACAACCGGGACGCCGCTACCGAGACGCACATGAACAAGATCAGCCCGTTTACTAACAGCTATTTCACCGCGATCGTTCAAGCCAGCGGCCTTTGCCGGCGCGCGTGTCACGGTCGCGATTGCTTCCGGCAGTTCGAGACCAAGCACATGTTCCGGCAATTGAAAAGCCGCCATGATCAGGCTGGCCGGAATATAATCCGATGAAAACATATCCAGAACGCTATGCTTCGCGAGTTCAGCCGCCGCTACATTGCCGGAATGAGAGCCGCCGCGGATTAGGTTAGGCGCACCCATCATAACTGCAATGCCTTGTTCATGCGAGGCTTGTGCAGCTTCCAGTGTTGTTGGAAATTCCGCAATTGACACACCGGCTTCTTTACTTTCGATGACGTGTTCTGCCGTTGTGTCGTCATGGCTAGCAAGCTTGATATTATGTACTTTTGCAAGCTCAATGAGTTTTTTGCGATGCGGCACGGCATAGAGATCGGCCATTTTGTAACGTTCGTCGAAGAACGTCTGCAGTTCCTGGTCAGTCATTTGCAGCTTGCCATGGTAATAGGCACGCAGCTTGTCGAGATCGCGAAATTGACGCTGACCTGGCGTATGGTCCATGAGCGACATCAACCGAACCGGATACTTCTCCAGAATAGCGTTGGCCACATCTATAACGTCTGGTGTGCAGATCTCACAACGCAAATGGGTGTGGTGTTCAGCTCTCAAGTTGCCATGTCTTGCCTGTGTTTGAATTGTCTCAGCGACATGAATGGCGTGCTTGGCACCTTGATCTCTATTTTCCCGGTCACTGCCAATTCTTAAGCAGTCAAAAACCGTTGTAATGCCGGCTGCTGCTATTTGCGCGTCGTAGGCAAGCACGGCAGAAACCGGATGCCAGTCTACTTTAGGGCGCGGCTGAATATGCGTTTCAAGGTGATCGGTGTGCAATTCAATCAGGCCCGGCATGAGGAAATCTCCATCAAGTGAAACACCGCGTTCCGGTGCTTTGCCTTCGCCAATTTCCACAATTCTGCCGTTGTCTACAGCGAGCCAGCCATTTTCAATTTCATAATCGCAAGCGATGATACGGGCGTTGGAAATTAGCAGGTTGGTCGTATCATTCATTGTTATGATCTCTACTCCAAAATATTCGCTAAGTGGTGCGCCGTTGTTTCTGGTGCAAAATCGCGAACGTCAACAATCCTGTCGGCAAGCTCATCGCGAACGTCTTCATCGTGGAAGATTGCGAGAATTGCGGTGCCTTGCGATTTTTTCTGCTTGATTAACTCAACAACCGCTTCTCGATTATGGCGGTCAAGAGAGGCGGTCGGCTCGTCCAAGAGCAAAACTTTATGAGCTGCCGCTAAACCTCGGGCAATATTAATACGCTGCTGCTCTCCGCCGGAAAATGTCGCCGGCGGTAAATCCCAGAGCCGCTCTGGTATGGAGAGTTTTGTCAGTAAATCTTTTGCCCGCTTCTCAGGAAAAACGGCTGGATCTCTGACCTCTGCCTGAACGATATCCAACGCTGAAACGCGTGGAATAACGCGTAAAAACTGACTTACATAGCCGATTGTCGATTCCCGCAACCGTAAGATTTGCCGTGGAGCAGCCGTTGCAACATCCATGACGCCGTCGCCTAGCATATCGCAGCTATGGCGAACCAGAATACATCCTGTATCAACACGGTAATTGCCATAAATCATTTTAAGAATGGAAGACTTACCTGCGCCCGAAGGCCCGCCGAGCACAACGCATTCCCCTGCGTCAACAGTGAGGGAAGCATTTTTGACAACTGGCAGTACTGCACCCTCCATCAGATGCAGAAGAAAAGTCTTACTCAGATTGCGGACGGAAATAATCTGCTGGTTGGACAACGTGTCAAAATTCTTTTCCATCATGGCATCAAACCTGTAAAACTGAAGATACGAGAAGTTGCGTGTAAGGTTCACGCGGATCGTCCAGCACTTGATCCGTCAGCCCCGTTTCGATAATCCGGCCATGGCGCATGACAATAATGCGGTGCGATAATAATCGTGCAACTGCAAGATCGTGCGTAACGATGATCGCAGATAATCCAAGGTCCGTGACTAGCCCGCGCAACAAATCCAAAAGCCGTGCCTGCACAGAAACATCAAGACCACCGGTAGGCTCATCCATAAATACTAACCGCGGATGAGAGACGAGATTACGGGCAATTTGCAATCGCTGACGCATCCCGCCCGAAAAGCTCCGGGGGGCATCATCGACACGGTCTTCAGCGATTTCCACGCGCTCAAGCCAATTAAGCGCCGCGTGGCGCAGGCGTCCATAGTGGCGCTCTCCAATCGCCATCAGACGTTCGCCAACGTTGGCTCCTGCAGAGACGCCCATCCGCAAACCGTTAGCCGGATCTTGATGGACAAAGCCCCAATCAGTACGCATTAACATGCGCCGCTCTGCTTCTGTCAGAAACAGCACGTCTCGGATTACGCCATCGCGCATTTGATATCTTATAGTGCCGTCAGTAGGCTCAAGCTGGGTTGATATAACGTTCAACAAAGTGCTTTTGCCACTGCCGGATTCGCCCACAATAGCCAGAACTTCTCCCGGCCAGAGTTCGAAGTTGATATCTATGCAGCCAATGCGTTCCCCATACATTTTTGTGAGGTCGTTCACTTGCAGAAGGGGCCTATCTTCTCCGAAATGTATTTCTTTATTTTCTAATCCATTGTTATTTTGGGGCATGACCGTCACATGTACATCAGTTGTATTCATGAACACTACTCCAACGCAGCAGAATGATGTGATGATGCGGTAACATCTGCTTCAGCAGAAGATTTAACATAGGATGGGGCATCGCCAAGCATGTCACCACGGTGCCCGGCTTCGCGGCGTTGTTCGCAATAATCTGTGTCAGAACAGCAAAACAGCCTCCCACCATTGTCGTCGACGATCACTTCGTCGAGATAAACACCCTCTGCACCGCATAAACCGCATGAGTTCTCAAATTTCGTGCGCTCAAACGGGTGATCTTCAAAATCGAGTGAAACAACTTTGGTGTAAGGTGGGATCGCGTAGATCCGGCTTTCCCGACCCGCCCCGAACAATTGCAACGCCTGACAGTTGTCCATCTTGGGGTTATCGAACTTTGGCGTTGGAGAAGGATCCATCATATAACGCCCGTCCACCTTCACAGGATAGGCATATGTTTTTGAGATGTGACCATGCTGCGCGATATCTTCATAGAGGCGCACATGCATGAGGCCATATTCTTCCAGCGCATGAAGTTTACGCGTTTCCGTTTCGCGCGGCTCAAGAAAGCGCAGTGGCTCAGGAATCGGCACCTGATAGACAAGAATTTGATGTTCCTGCAGCTTTTCTTCAGGGATACGATGGCGGGTTTGTATGATCGACGCTTCGTTTGTTTTTGTTGTGGTTTTGACGCCTGCTGTTTTAGCGAAAAATTTGCGGATTGAGACCGCGTTGGTTGTATCGTCGGAGCCTTGATCAATCACCTTAAGCGTATCGTCTTGTCCGATCACCGAGGCTGTGACTTGCACGCCACCGGTACCCCAGCCATAAGGCATTGGCATTTCACGGCTTGCAAAGGGGACCTGATAGCCCGGAATTGCTACAGCCTTGAGCAGTGCGCGGCGGATCATTCGCTTCGTCTGTTCGTCCAGATACGCGAAGTTATATCCGACCGTTGTATTGTCATGGGTTTTGGTTGCCATTATTCTGTTGCCTCTTCTTGGGTTTCCTCATGCTCGCGGCGCAACTGCCGTAACAGCGCTAATTCCGCCTGGAAGTCGACGTAATGGGGTAACTTGAGATGTTCGACAAATCCGGTTGCCTGCACATTATCTGAATGAGAGAGAACGAATTCCTCATCCTGCGCCGGTGCGCTACGCTCTTCGCCGAACTCATCGCAGCGCAGGGCTCTGTCAACCAAAGACATGGACATTGCTTTGCGCTCAGACTGGCCGAAGACGAGACCGTAACCACGTGTAAATTGCGGGGCCTTATCAACCGAGCCCTTGAACTGGTTGACCATATCGCATTCGGTCACCTCGATATCGCCGATCGAAACTGAAAAACCGAGTTCTTCAACGAAAAATTCAAGCTCCACCTCGCCGTAGCGAATTTCACCGACAAACGGGTGGGTGCGTCCATAGCCACGCTGTGTCGAGTAGCCTAGTGACAATAAAAAACCCTCATCGCCACGTGCTAAATTCTGCAGCCGAACATCGCGATCTGCAGGATAGGAAATCGGCTGACGTGTGATATCCCCGACTTCAATCTCAGTATCATCCGCCGGATCATAATTAATGCGCTCCACCAGATCATCTTTGTCCAAGAGCTTCATGACATGTGGGGCATCAATGCTACCATCCACTGGACGATGGTCCGGCTCAAGTGCTTCGTCTTCGTTGAAGTCTATTAGACGATGGGTATAGTCGAATGTCGGACCGAGCACCTGACCTCCGGGAAGGTCCTTAAAGGTCGAGGAAATACGCCGCTGTATTTCCATCTCTGCGGTGTCCAAAGGCTCACTGTAGCCGAAGCGCGGTAATGTCGTACGATAGGCACGAACGAGGAAAATCGCCTCAATCATGTCTCCCCGGGCCTGACGTATGGCCCGCCCGGCAAGTTTGGGATCGTAAAGTGCGCCTTCCGCCATCACACGTGAAACACCGACAAAGAGTTGCTCGGCAATCTGCTCATCGCTTAACTCGGGTAAATCACGGTCTCCCCGGCGGCGATCGGCAAGAAGGCGATGTGCTGCATCAATGGCTTTTTCGCCACCCTTAACTGCGACGTACATGGGCTTACTCCACCACGTTAATGCTGCGCGGCAATCCGACAACGGTGCGTCCGGCCACGAGAATGAGATCGATACCGCACGGGAAAAAAACACGGTTTTGAACAAGGCGGCTTGCAAAGTCTTTTGGAAGGGTGACTGGAGCAAGCGATGCCCGTCCATTGATGCCAGGGCCCTCCATATGGAACGGTTGACCACCATGAAAACCTTCAACAGCTACAATTATTGTGGTTGAGCGGTCGGGATATTCCAGGATGCCAAGGGCAAACTGCTCAAAATCAGGTAAAGACTCTGCATTCGTACACAGTGCAAATGTTGCTTCACTTGTCTTATTTGTTATTGGAGCTCCGGTGTGAAATGCCAGGAACTGGCGCACATCTTCATCGGCAGCCAGCTCTTCGCCGAGCCAAAGTGGCGTTTCATAATCAGCAAGTGTCAATATGATTGCAGCCAGGCCAGCAGGCATGGCCGTCGGCACACCTGTGGGCAGAATTGGAATTTCAAATTGCCTGCCTGGTTGTGATAATGCGTTCAAGACGCTGCGAAACACACTTTGAGGCGCTGAGATCGTATCAGCAAATCCCTGTGTTGCACCTCCTTGAGATGGCATTTGGTCAACCGTAGAAACATTTTGCATCTCAATCGTCTCCCCGCACCATTGTGAAAAAATCTACCTGCGTTGCAGCGGCTTGCTCGCGCTTCTTTTGTTGTTCCGCCATGATACGCAAGCGGACCGGCTTCAACAGATGCGTTTCAACGGCTAGCCGTTTATCCTCGATCTGCCAGTAGGCATCTGCAATGGCTGCTAGGCGAGCCCTCTCCGGGGAACGGCCGATTAAATAAGAAAAACCTGTCGTCCCGGATGGGAGGCGAACTGCCGCCCGGCTGACTGTTACCTCGCCGACATTAAACGGCTGACCGGTGCCGCTGATGCGTCCGCGCGCCATGACAAGACCTACGTCAGGTTTACGCAGATCTTCGCATGTTACATCGCATTGAGCTTTATTAAGGCCATCGTTCAATTCTGCGGTGGTTGCCCTTGATAGCAAAGCCATTGCGCTTTGCCGCTCGGCTACGAGTTGTGGAGCTGAAGCTTGATGCCTCTCTTGTTTTTTTGGTGCTTGCCTGAACGTCTGCACGGTGAGCCTCATATTTGCTTGTTATGTCTTGCGTATTCTTTCGTATGAGGTTAGTTATACACCGACATCAGCGTTTGTCTACACATATAGACAAATTATTTTTTAAGTAGCATTGAGCAATAAGAGACTTGTAAAAAAGCCTTAAACCCAGAACGATCAAATGGTGATGCAAAATGCTAAAGGCATGAAGACGTGAAATCTCAGCAAAAATCGCATAAAATTAATAGTGCCCAAAATTCAACTTCTGGAAGTCAAGACATTACAACGCCTTCGAACGCAGCATGGCGTTCTGCAGATGCTGTTAATGAAGATCAAGGCGCATATGGTATCGCGCTCTGGCGTCAGATTGCGGAAGACCTAGAAGCCGATATCAACACCGGCCGCCTGGCTGTTGGAGAGCGGCTTCCCAGCGAAGCTGTTATGGCAAAGCGCTTCGGCGTTAATCGTCATACGCTGCGCCGTGCAACCGGAGAGCTTTCACGCAAAGGGCTGCTTGAGGCAACACCCGGACGCGGCACTTTCGTGTGCGCCCCTAAACTTGCTTATCCGATTGGTCAAACAACACGGTTTTCTGAAGTCATAGCAGAGACCGGACAAGACCCTGGAGGGCAACTCTTGCGCCATGACCGGATTGCGGTGCCGGCTGGTATCCGTGATTGGCTGGGGCTGGCTAACGAAGATGAAGTCATTGAACTTGAAATTCTCAGAAAAGCCGACGGCATTCCCATTTGCTTAACAATGACGTGGTTCCCGGCGGAGCGTTTCCCAGATATTGCAACGTCTTATCAAAGGCTTGGAAATATTACGCAAGCTTTGAGTGATGCTAATGTCAATAACTACAGCCGTTTCAAAACCCTCATCTCATGCCGCAATGCCGATACGAACGAGCGCGAGGCTCTTGATCTTGGACGTGGCGCCAACCTGCTTGTTGTTGATTCCATTAATGTTGATGATCGCGGTACGCCTATTCAGATTAATTACACAAGATTTGCGGCTGAGCGCGTTAAGCTCACAATCGAAAATTGAATTTTAAACCAATACGCTTCGTAAAACGGCAGCGATTTGCAAAAGGAGATTATTGCTATGGCAAACACATTGGGGCTTGAGCCGAGTATCCACCCCGAGGCTAAAGTGATTGACTGTAAATTCGGCAGGTATACGGAGGTTGGAGCGCGTACGAAAGTCATCGAAAGTGAATTCGGCGACTACTCCTACGTTGTTAATGACAGTGATATTATATACACCAAGGTCGGAAAGCATGTTTCGATTGCTGCTATGACACGCATCAATCCCGGAAATCATCCGATCTGGCGTGCTACGCAATGTCATTTCACCTATCGTGCTTCGCAATATTTTCCTGGTGAGGCAGATGAGGAAGAATTCTTTAACTGGCGGCGCGAACATAAAGTCACCATAGGTCATGACGTTTGGATCGGTCACGGTGCCGTGATTCTCGCCGGGCGCACGATTGGAATTGGTGCGGTTGTTGCTGCCGGTGCCATCGTGACAAAAGATGTTCCTCCCTACGTTATCGTCGGCGGTAATCCGGCGCGCGAAATCAAGCGACGTCTACCAGAAGCTGTCAGTGAAAAGATGCAGGCACTGGCATGGTGGGACTGGTCGCACAAGCAACTTCATGCTGCATTGCCGGATTTTCGAAATTTGCGGGCGGAAGAGTTTGTCGAAAAATATGCATGACATCCACCTGCATCATATTGTGGCGCAGAGATCCCATTGGTTCGAGGCACAAACTGCAGATAATAATTCAAGAACCATGATTGGGGGCTGAGGCCAAGCCGGAGATGCAAATTACAAGCTTTTTTAACGTGGACAGACCTTATCTTGCAGCCTTAGACTCTTGAAACGAATAATTTATATTATTAATCAAATGGTTGAGAGTTTTGCACGGTCGACTAGCTATTGTTAAATAGCTGTGACGATGAGAATGAAGCGCATGTAAGACAAGAGTAAGAAAAATTTGGTATTTCTGGTCAAAACCTTGTTGCGTACAGGAGATTGGCTATGCCCAAATACATCACAACTTTAGTGCACGGCAGGCGCGGCGGTGAAGGGCGCTATGAGTTTGATGCCGAAGAAAAATTGTTAGACGAGCCCCCGGCTTGCATTATGCGGGCTTTCGTGGACAGCATCGAACAGAATTTCAAAATCGGTCATATAGATTATCAGATCAATACAGCCACAAAAGACCAAAGGCATGGGATCGTAACCGTTACAGGCGATATCATCTTTGAAAGAGGTGATCATCAACCGTTCATGTGCATGATACATCGTCCCTGAACAGCTGGTTATGCATAAAAGTTTGAAGAGCTGAGGGAAGCTGACTTGCTGGTTCTTGCAGGCACAGACGCGGTCTAAACCTTTACGGTTCGCCGCGGACGGCTATCGGCTGTGACGAAACACATAAAACTTCAAATCACAATTAATGTACAAACGATACAATTCGCTCTTTTATCAGCTTGTCTGTGCAAAACAGGGAAAAGTCGCAAAGCACGGGTGATCAAGCAATATGTTTACCTTATTAATCATTTCGCCAGGGCGTCATTGCGGAGCTATCCAGGCGGGGTTGGATCTGCGTAATGATGGCTTGGTGGCATCCCCTGAGCCTTCGGGCACGCCGTCACTCCCTGCGGCGTGCCCGTGCTCAAAAAGCCTTCGGCACTGCCGGGAGCCTGCAGACCGGGCGACTGCCTCCGATAGCAACAGCGCCGAAAAGAACACTGCAACCAAAGCGGCTTTCCAAAGGTTTTACCAAGGCAACTGACAGTCTAAAAGTTCCGTTTGAAAGTAATAGCTGGCAGGCAGCATCAATCATGGCTGGCGTGATATGTTGCATTGGTCTAGATGTTAATGGCTCGCGGCATATCAGACTGCGCAGGCCATAGCAGGCTATAATTGTGTTTGACAATTAAATCACCCGCGACCATAGCATCTATCGCCAAGCTTGATCTGTTCCTACGCTAGCGCTGCACGTGATTCTCGCGCTCCTTACTGTTAGAACCGGGTCTCCATTAAAAAAATTTTAGCCTGTCTTACCAACGACATCAAGGCTGATAGTAAAAGCAATTCTTACGTGCGGCGGGGTTCGCAAAACAAATGCATTGCAGACAAGAATAATATTGGGGATATTTAGCACTCAGTGCAAAGCGATGGTAAGCTCAAACCGTGTAGGCGATAACCCCGCGAGGAGAGCTGCAGCCTTTCAGCGAGATAAAAAAGCATTGATTTTCGTAGCAATTAAATGATCGCAAACGAAAAGCGAAACAACTTAACAATACCCCTGTCGCTTATTTCAACGGCTTGCTTGGCGAAAAACATCTGAGATTAACGCGAGTGCTCCGTCTGACGTGTCCTAAGATTTTTTATAAGCTTCCTAGCCCGTTTTATTCATGGCGCGCCAATAAATCACTCGAACATTCGCAACGAA
>CAWUIN010000096.1:0-10305 GCA_963922535.1 uncultured Hyphomicrobiaceae bacterium
CCTCCAATCCAGTGCCCATGCCGGGCACACCTGCGCCTGACCTCCTGCTCACAAAACGGGATACGTGATCCTAACTCTACATTTTAAGTGATACAGACCACTCGTGGTCTGTGCACAGTAATGCAGCCAAGGCGCAGCTGACCATCAAAAAATACCAAAGGGATCCGAATTATGACGCTCAGAAGACTGCAGCAAATCAAACGGATCGATTTTTTTTGACGCGAAGATGCATATCACCGGCTATTTACCACTTGAATGGAAGCGTTTATCTTGAGACGTCCTTAATACGTCTGCATACGTCTGCGCTTGATACGACAATGAGCGCAGCTCCCCGCGCTTTGCCCGCGCTTTGAATGAGGCAGCGCATGTAAAGTGAAAAAGTGAAGATGAGGCATACATCCATGAGCACCTCGACCCGATGCGATCTGTGTGCCGGATTTCCCCCAGCCTCGATGGAACAATGGCGCCACCTTATCGAAAAGACGCTGCGGGGCGGAGACTTTGAAAAACAGCTCGTCGCGCATACGGCCGACGGCATACGTATTGAACCGCTTTATATGCAGGCTGCCGACAAATGCCCGGTCACCGGCAAAACATACGGACAGCCATGGCGCATTGGCCAGCGTATCGACCACCCAGACCCGGTCGCGGCCAACCGGCTGGCCCTGAGCGATCTTGAAGGTGGCGCCACGCTGCTCTCAATCGTCACGTCCAATGCGGTTTGCGCTCGAGGATACGGAGTGGTCGTGCAAACCATTGAAGATCTCGCGCAACTTTTTGCCAATACAGCTCTCGACACGACTGAGTTCAGGCTTGAGCCATCGCCCAATGGCAAGGCCCAAGCAGCACTTATGGCTGCGTTTTTTGCCCAATCGAACGTGCCGGCAGATGCGTTGCGTATCGACTTCGGCATCGCCCCGATAACAGCATTGCTGCATGAGAGCACACTTGCCGAGCCCAGAGACACGCTCATGCGTGATCTGGCGACAATCGGCGCAGAGCTGTACGGCTATGGCTATACCAGCCGTCTGATACAGTGTGACGTGCGCCCCGTACATGACGCCGGCGGCTCAGAGGCACAGGAACTGGCAACCGCACTTGCCATGGGCGTTGAATATCTGCGCGGGCTCACACAAAATGGCTATACGCTCACCGATGCAGCCCGGCTTCTCTCCTGGAGCCTTGCCGTTGACGCCGACCAGTTCATGGGTCTTGCCAAACTGCGGGCGCTGCGTCTCCTGTGGATGCGTATCGAGGAAACTTCCGGCCTGCCGCATCAACCGGTCCATATCCATGCTGAAACCGCATGGCGGATGATGAGCCGCCGCGATCCAACCGTGAACATCCTGCGCACCACGCTGGCTGCCGCGGCCGCCAGCCTTGGCGGTGCCGACAGCATTACGGTGCTACCACATACGTTACCGCTCGGCCTGCCGGATACGTTTGCCCGGCGTCTGGCCCGCAACACACAAATCGTCCTGTCAGAGGAGGCCAACCTCTGGCGCGTTGCCGATCCGGCCGCCGGAGCGGGCGCCTACGAGGCGCTGAGCGATGAACTTTGCCGGGTCGCGTGGAAAATCTTCCAGGAAATCGAGGCCGAAGGCGGCCTTATTGCGAGCATCCAGGCCGGCAGCCTGCAGGCACGCATCGCAGCAGCGCATCAGGCACGGATGAAACAGATTACCCACCGCGCCATGCCATTGACCGGCGTGAGCGAGTTTCCCAGCCTCGATCAAACGGACGAACAAGTCTTGGACGTCGCACCGCCAGCGCAAACCACTCCTTCCGGCCTGCGCAAGGGCGATCGGGCAAAATCATTTACCGAACTTGTCAGACACTTCAGCGACGGCGCCGGCATCGCCGATGTTATACCGCCGCCGACCGCCGCGATCAAAGCGACAGCCTTATCGTCCGTGCGCCTGAGTGCGCCGTTCGAGGCACTGTGCGATGCCGCTGACAGCCACGCGATAGCAAGGGGCCGGCGCCCAACCGTTTTCCTCGCCAATCTCGGTCAATTGGCCGCGCACGGGACACGCAGTGCCTGGGTCCGCAATCTGCTTGCCGCAGGTGGCATTGACACCACCGCCACTGACGGTTCGACTGACCCGGCCGAAGCGGGCTGTGCGTTTACGGCAAGCGCCACCGCCGTCGCCTGCATCTGCGGCACAGACGACAGTTACGCCCAGCTGGGCGCTACAACGGCCGAGGCCCTTATTAAGGCAGGCGCCGCGGCGATCTACCTCGTCGGCCACCCTGGCCCATATGAACAGGCGCTCCGCAGCGGCGGCATCAACGGTTTTCTCTTCACCGGCATTGATGCTGTTGCCGTCCTCACCGAAATCCATAAAAAGCTTGGTGTGCGCAATAGCGTCTGAGCAGCTGGTGTCGTAATCGCAATTATGCCAAACCGCAGAATTCTCGCTTTATCCGCCTTCAAAATTCAACTGGCCCGGAGGGATCTCACACACGTATGCTAATAAATTTCCCGGCTCATCCGGCTTCTGCCCAAGCCACCGCGCATATATAAAACGCCAATGCTGTAAAACACCAGTGCGCAAAAGACTTAAGCCTACATTGCACTATCACTGCAATTCAGCGGCAGCCCGCCGCTGGCATGCGCCTGCAATTTCAAAGCAGACGACAAGATGACGGCACACTACGTTTGTATTCAACTACAAAGTCTGAAACACCATTCGCCCGAATTGTGTACAAAAAAGGCAGCGATAAGAAAATGAAAAAACAACTGGATGGCCGGTTGGCGCTTATCACAGGGGCCTCAAGCGGTATTGGCCGCGCCGTCGCCAAAGCACTGGCGCATGAGGGCGCACATGTTATCATAGCAGCGCGGCGTGTCGGCGCACTCGAAAAGCTTGACGATGAAATCAGAGAGCTTGGCGGCTCTGCAACGCTGGTGCAGCTGGACCTCACCAAAGGCGAGAAAATTGACGTCCTTGGCCCGACGATCTTCGAGCGCTGGGGACGGCTTGACATTCTTGTCGCAAATGCAGGTATTCTCGGAACTTTATCCCCGCTTACTCATATCACTCACGATGCATGGAATGAGGTCATAACAACCAATCTGACGGCAAACTGGCGCCTCATTCGAAGCATTGACCCGGTACTGCGCAAATCAAATGCAGGACGTGGAATTTTCGTGACATGTGCAGCTGCGTCAGCAGACCAGGCTTATTGGGGACCCTATGCCACATCTAAGGCCGGTCTTGAGGCACTTGTTAAAACCTATGCGCACGAGTTGGCTAACACGCCGGCCAAGGTCAACTTAGTCAATCCTGGAGTAGTACAAACAAAATTGCGCGCCAAGGCTTTTCCAGGCGAGGCCCCCGAAACACTGTTAACACCAGAGAAGGTGGCACCGCTTTTTGTTGAACTCAGCGCTTCCGAACTTACGGCAAATGGACAGATTTTCAACTTCAAGAGCGGCGAAGAAGATCTTTAGGTCGCACGCTGAACGGGGCGTCAACTCATTGACGACACGGCCTAACCGTGAGAGTGGCGGACAAAAGCAAATGCTTGCATGTGGATGCGCTGATGATGGTTAGGTATGACACCACAAGTAACAGTAACAGGTCCCAAAACGCCAACAAACAATAGTGACGATGCCCGTTTCATGGCAATGGCTGTGAGGATGGCTGAACGCGGGCTGGGTACAACGGCGCCCAATCCTTCGGTTGGTGCGGTTATCGTATGCCCTGAAACCCGTAGGATATTAGGGCGAGGATGGACGCAGCCGGGCGGGCGTCCTCATGCAGAGCCGATGGCGTTGCAACGTGCCGGAGCTGCTTCTCGCGGAGCCACACTTTACGTCACATTGGAACCTTGCTCGCATTATGGCCGTTCGCCACCGTGCGTCGATGCTATTATCGCAGCAGGCATTAAGCGTGTTGTTGCCGGGATCAAAGACCCAGATCCGCGCGTCGCCGGCCGCGGTCTGGCCCGGCTACAGGATGCTGGCATTTCCGTTGAGCTTGGCGTCCTGCGCGCTGCATGCTATTGGGTGACCCTCGGGCATATCCTCAGGGTAACCGAGCGGCGTCCTTTCACGCAGTTAAAACTGGCGCTCAACGGCGATGGTAATGTGCCACGTGGGCATGCAGGTGCACCAACCTGGGTAACGGGCACTGCTGCGCGCCAGCGCGGGCATCTTCTGCGTGCCACGGTGGATGCAATCGTCATTGGGCAAGGTACACTGATTGACGACAATCCGTCACTAACGTGCCGCCTGCCGGGATTGGAAGGACATTCGCCGGCCCGCTTTATTCTAGGCGGCAGCAGGAGATTGGACGATGACTTCACCATATTGCGCGATGGCCGGGCGCCGGTCAGCTGGGTAACACATCAAACAGCTTCGGTGCCGCCACAAGTCCAGGCAAGCGGTTGTGACGTAATCAGAGTGACGGAAGTTGGCGGGCAGCTGTGGCTACCGGCCGTAATGGAAGCATTTGTTGCGCGCGGCATAACGCGGCTTTTGGTGGAAGGAGGGCCGACAATATGGCAAGCCTTCGATCGCGCCGGCCTTGTCGATGAAATTGTGATGTTTCGTGCCAGGAACGATTTAGAGCAACGAGATGCTGATGAAGCACGCAAATTATACATGCCGCGTACACCCGTTTCACTGGTGCGCAGGACAGTTGCTGAAAATGATGATATATTCATCTTCCGTAGATTAGGCCGTGTCGTCAATTAGCACGCCAGAGCCGATTTCGCCTCTGGCAGCCCTCACACAGCAACTGACGGCAGCCCCTGGCACAGATCGTAATAGTAATTCTGCCTCCGTTGACATTTCCCTGCCCGATGCAATGAAGGCTGACAGGTCTGAGATTGAGAGCGACTGATTTTCATCGTGCACAATCCCGCCAACTGACGTAGGCAGGATTGTTCTTAGAGAACTTCCCGAACAAGGAATACACGCAATGTTTACTGGGATTATCACCGATGTCGGTGAGATCGCTGCAAAAGACGAAGATGTTTTTTCGATTGTCTGTAACTACGATGCGGCTTCAATTTTTATTGGCGCCTCGATTGCCTGCGCCGGCTGCTGTTTGACGGTGACACAAGTTGAGCCCATTGGAAAAACTGCAAGGTTCAGTGTAGACGTATCCAACGAAACGCGCGCTAAAACCACGCTTGGTAATCTGCAGATTGGCGAGAAAATTAACCTGGAGCGTCCGCTCAAAGCCGGCGATGAATTCGGCGGTCATGTCGTAAGTGGGCACGTTGACGGCGTTGCACACATTACAGATATTTATGCCGATGGCGGCTGCCAGCGCTTTGTCTTTGAAGCACCAGAGCACCTCGCCTTGTATATCGCACCAAAAGGCTCAATCGCTCTCGATGGCACGTCACTTACGGTCAACGAAGTTGCCGGCTGCTCCTTCGGTGTCAATCTCATACCACACAGCCTGGACGTGACGACCTGGGGACAACGCCGGATTGGCGACAGCGTTAATATCGAGGTCGACTTGTTCGCCCGCTACGTCGCGCGACTATTGGAGTGCCGCCAATGAGCGAGAACCTTAAAACGGCGGTTTACGAGGAAGGCAAGGGCTTTCTGTCGCCAACCGAAGATTTGATTGATGATTTGCGCAACGGCCGCATGGTTATTCTCGTTGATGCGGAAGACCGCGAGAATGAGGGCGATCTTGTGATTCCCGCGCAAATGGCGACACCCGATGCGATTAATTTCATGGCGACGCATGGCCGTGGCCTGATATGCCTCAGCCTGACGGAGGAACGCGCAGACCAGCTACGGCTGGAGTCGATGGTGCGCACCAACGCATCGCGCACAGGAACTGCATTTACCGTTTCAATTGAAGCACGCGAAGGAATCTCAACGGGAATTTCAACCTACGACCGTGCGCGTACCATAGCAGCTGCCATAGATCCGACCAAAGATCATACGGATATCGTTTCACCAGGACATGTGTTCCCGCTCATTGCGCGCAACGGCGGCATTCTTATGCGCGCCGGGCACACGGAAGCCTCCGTCGATCTGGCTCGTCTGGCCGGGCTCTATCCCGCAGCGGTGATTTGTGAAATCATGAAGGACGATGGAACAATGGCACGCCTGCCTGACCTCGTCCAGTTTGCTCAGAAGCATCGCCTTAAAGTTGGAACGATTGAGGATCTGGTTGCTTTCCGCCTGCGCCATGACCGGGTGGTCAGGGAGATCAGCCGAACCCCGGTTAATTCAGCAATTGGCGGCGATTTCATGTTGCACGTCTACGAGGCAACGGGCGTACCGGTCGAACAACTTGCCTTGGTCAAAGGCAACATTACCAGCCCGGAACCAGTCATGGTGCGTGTGCATGCGGTTAATCTGCTCGGCGACGTGTTAGGAGTGGGCAATACAGGCGAGGCTATTGCGCCGGTTGAAAAATCAATGCGCATGATCAGCCAGGAAGGCCGTGGCGTTCTGGTGCTCATCCTTGATCAACACACAACCTCAATCGCCACCCAGCTGGCCCGGGGCAAAGGCGGGCCACAAAGTGGTAACGCACGCGATCAGCGTAACGTTGAAACCGGCATCGGCTCGCAAATTCTGCGTGATCTTGGTGTCAAAGACATGATCTTGCTGACAAACTCGCCAAAATCAGTTTATGTTGGTTTGGATGGCTACGGCCTGCGGATCGTCGAGAACCGCCCAATCGCTTGAGGCGATGTCCATAAATGTAAACAATTCACAGAAAAGAAGTTAAGCAGATGGCGGGATCACAGACAATGGCCGTGCCCGGAGAATTTCCGGAACTTTTCAAGCGGCAGAATATCTTGATTATCGAAGGGCGTTATTACGAAGATATCGGCAGTGCACTGCTGTCCGGCGCCATTGCAGAACTGGAAGCGATGGGCGTCAGCCATTCCCATGTGATGGTACCAGGTGCACTGGAAATCCCACAAGTCCTCAGTCAGGCCATTGAACGCAACCTTATCGGTATTGACGCTGACCATCCGGATTATACCGGTTTAGTGGCCCTCGGGTGCGTCATTCGCGGTGAAACCTATCATTTCGAAATCGTCTGCGATCAGGCAAACCGCACTTTGATGGAGCTGGCCGTTGCAAACGCAATTCCTATGGGCAACGCCATCCTCACCGTCGATACGCATGAACAAGCGCTTGCGCGCGCCGATGGTCGCAATGGCAAAGGCGGTGAAGCAGTCAGGGCATGCCTTAAATTGATCGAGATTGCAGCCCGCTTTGACGGTGAGATCAACTGATGCCAACGGGCAGGAAAAAAGCACCTCCTGGTGTACGGCGCAGCGCTGCCAGGCTGGCAAGTGTGCAGGCATTATATCAAATGGATATTGCCAGCACCGACATTAAAGACATTGTTCAGGAATTCACTCTTTACCGCTTTAACCGGGAAGAGGAGAGCGAGGATAACGTTAAGCCGGATACAACGTTCTTTGCTGAGCTTTTGCAGGGCGTTGTGCGACGTCAGCGCGAGATCGATCCAGTCGTGGACGAACAACTGGCGGCTGGCTGGCGGCTGGTTCGCATCGATTCGATTTTGCGTGCCATTCTGCGTGCTGCACTATTTGAACTGATGGAGCGTCCGGACGTGCCCGTCAAAGTTGTCATCAGTGAATACATCGATGTCGCGCATGCCTTTTTCCACGAAGATGAGCCACGCGTCGTCAACGCCATTCTGCACAATCTTGCCGAACGCTACCGCCCCGGCGAAATGAAAAAATAGCATCGCTCATGCCCTGTATCGCCCTCAGTAAATCTTTCCAACTTGTTATATGGCCGTCAAAACATTGCTTTACATAAAACAACGCATAGGCGCGATCATGCAAGGGTAATCCACTGGCTCGCAGCAGGTGCCGCCAGGAGTGAGACAGAAAAAATGTGCAAAGATGAAGGCTCCGCTCTCACAGACGCGCATCCAGCAGGCCACCTGCAATCCGTTCCTTCAGAAAAACAACCGCTATTCGGTAAAATTGTTGTCACGCAGCCGCTCCACCATCCTGTACTGACACTGCTGCAGCAACATGCGCAAGTGGCCATGAACCCCGGCCCCACACCTCTTTCGCAGGAGGACCTGATCGCATGGTGCAAAGATGCCCACGGCGTTATGGTCTTCATGACCGAACGGATCGACGAGACCTTCCTCAGCGCATGCCGCCAGATCAGGATTATTGCCGGCGCTTTAAAGGGATACAACAACATAGACGTTGCCGCCTGCACGCGCAGAGGGATTCCGGTCACCGTTGTGCCAGATCTGCTGACAGAACCGACAGCCGAGCTGACGGTTGGATTAATGATTGCCGTCGCGCGCCACCTTTGTGCAGGTGACCGTTTTGTGCGGAGCGGTAAGTTTACAGGATGGCGCCCGCATTTCTTCGGCGGCTCCCTGGCTGGTGCAAATATTCTGGTTATCGGCGCCGGCGCGGTTGGTCAGGCGGTCTTGCGGATGCTCGCCGGCTTTGACTGCACGCGCTTTTACGTCGATAAAAAACCACTGCCCTCACAACGGGAAGTGCAATTGGGCTGCCGCCGGGCGGACCTTGAAACCGCGCTGCCGCAAGCAGATTTCGTGGTTCTGTGCATTCATCTCATGCCGGAGACCAAACATCTGGTGGATCGCGGCTTTCTCAAAAAGATGAAAAACGGCAGCTATCTTATAAATCCGGCGCGCGGCTCCATCGTCAATGAAGAGGCCGTTGCCGAGACGCTTGAGACCGGAAAGCTGGCAGGTTATGCTGCCGATACCTTCGAGATGGAAGATTGGGCAGAAAAAGACCGGCCAGGTTCGGTCCCGAAGGCTCTTCTCAGATCGGAGAAAAGCGTGTTGACCCCGCATCTGGGATCAGCTGTCGACCAGGTTCGCCAGGCAATCGAATTCTCAGCTGCAAAGAGTATTATCGAAATGGCCCACGGCAATCTGCCTGCGACAACGGTAAACAAGGATGCGCTTGCCAGCAAACCGTAAAGACGATCGATATTCATATAGCATTATGATCCAACCCACCTCACAATCCGTTTTGCTAACATGAACAACAAGAATGATACTTCCAGCCTTGTAACACACATTCCCGGCATTGCGCTGGCATGGGGATGGGCCGGCGTTATACCGTTTACTGCACTTGCCGGCCTCACAGCCTTAGCCGAACCTCATATCCAGGCTTTTGCACTGCAAATACTGGTTCCTTACAGCGCCATTATTTTAACGTTCATGGGCGGCGTACACTGGGGCATTATTATCAGCCGGATACAAAACGGCATGTACCTTTATACCACGGGCATTATGCCATCTCTCGCCGCTGTGCTGGCGATCCTGGTACCGCTTGATTTCGCTATCGCTGTCTTAGGCGTCGGCTTCCTGGCGCTTTTGCTTTGTGACCTGTGGCTCGTGCGTACTGCAGTCCTGCCCAAATGGTACGGGAAGTTGCGCATTCAGCTTACCCTGGCTGTCATAGTCTGCCTGGCCGTGGCAGGCTTCACCGCCCCGCCAGAGCCGGGGTTCGATAACTACATCATAGGGCAATAAAGAGCCATGTCCCATCTCAGCTCATTTGCAAACCCTTTGGATGCCTTGGTTGTCGGTGCAAATGGCGGTATTGGGCGCGCCTTTATCGAAGCACTTACGATGGATGACAGCGTACGCACAGTCCATGCATGGTCGCGGCATCCACTGGCGGTTAATCACAGCAAACTCGTCCCGCGCATCCTGGATATCGCCGATGAAGCGCAGCTGCAGTCAGCTGTTGAAAAGATTGAGCGTTTAACATTGGTGATTGTAGCAACCGGCATTCTGCACCGCGCCGACGGGCTCAGTCCGGAAAAGTCATACAAGGCGCTTGATCCTGCGCACATGATGGAAAGCCTGCATGTCAACGTTATTCTGCCGGCGCTGGTTGCTAAATATACCCTGCCGCGCCTGCCGCGCAATGAACGCACAGTTTTCTGTGCTTTATCAGCACGTGTTGGCAGCATTTCCGATAACAGACTCGGCGGCTGGTACAGTTACCGCGCAGGAAAGGCCGCTCTCAATCAAATCATAAAGTGTCTCAGCATTGAGATGCGCCGTACACATCGCGATGTGGTCTGTATAGGTTTACATCCCGGCACCGTAGATACCGGTTTGTCCGAACCATTTCAGAAATCTCTGGTACCTGACCATACTCTTTTCACACCGGCCCAGTCCGCAAGCCATCTTTTGCAGGTCATCGATAAAGCTTTACCTGAAGAAAGTGGCTCGCTCTTCGCCTGGGACGGAAAAATAATTCCAGCCTAGTGGTCTGTATCACTTAAAATGTCGGGTTAGGATCACGTCTCCCGGTTTG
>CAWUIN010000097.1:0-10305 GCA_963922535.1 uncultured Hyphomicrobiaceae bacterium
CGCGCCTCTCGCTCGTTCGCCCCGAGGTCGAGGCTGGTGAGGGCGGTGAGGTTGCCGAACGTCTCAGGCAGCGTCTCTAGCTCGTTGACCTCGAGGTCGAGGCTGGTGAGGGCGGTGAGGTTGCCGAACGTCTCGGGCAGCGCTGTCAGCTCGTTGCCATCGAGGTTGAGGCTGGTGAGGCCGGTGAGCGCCGCCAGCGCCCGCGCCCCGTCGGCGTCGATGCGGTTGTCCCTGAGGTTGAGGCTGGTGAGGCCGGTTAGGGCGGCGATGCGCTCTGGCAAATGCCCAAGGCCGAGGCCGTCGAGGTCAAGCAGCGTTAGTCGTGGCGATGCAGCATCAACGAGCGCGCCGGGCAGCGCACGCGCCGCGTTGCAGAGTTTTTTGTCAAACATAGAGCGCTCAAACAATGGCTTTTTTCGGGCGTCTTCGCCAGCGCCGAGATAGAGCGCTTCAAGCCAGTCCAGACGGGCGATGGCCGGGGCCAGTTCGCCGAGCATTTCCTCATTGAGTTGCAGGCCGCCGATGTCGAGTGTGCCGCTTTTGGCGTCTGCCTCCACTTCGATGCGCCGCCGCGCTTCGGCCAGGCCCTCTTGCGGCGTGAACGGCCACGCTAAACTGCCCGTTACTGGGCTTCCTGCTCCTGGGCTTCCCGTTCCAGGCTTTTGCGTTGCCTCGCTCATCACCGCCACCTTTTAAGTTATGCTGCTCTCCTGCCGGTTTTCGTTTACCATCATGATTGCACCTGGGACAACACAGATATGCGCCCGGTGCCCATTAATTTGTGCCGATCAGTTTTGCTTTGGCTGCCGTGTGGCAAAAGCCCTGGCACGTGTCGAAAATTCTTCCTGTCGCTGCGATCCGGGCACTGACGCCTGCATCCAGTTCAAGCCCGCAACTGAGGATCATGTTGCCCAAAATCACGTACATGCCCTGAATGGCGACCAGACAGGTTGTTAGTCCTTGTCTTCTTGCAGCGGCTTGATATCCGTGATCTCGGCTTCAGGAAAGGCTGCAAGGACATTGGCAATGGCGGGATGTTTTTTAAGGTCCGCGATTTCAGCATCGCGGCGCTCGCGCCGGACCTGTCCCACCGGCTTGGCGCCAAACTCACCCCCCACCACCACAATCCAGCGTGTGCCGGTCCAGCTGGTCAGTTTCTCACCCAATTCGCCAGCAAGCCCTTTAGGAGCATTTTCCAGCGGGTAAAACTCGATTCTACCGGGTTCGAAATTAATCAGGCTGACATTCTGTTCAAGATGCACCTTGAGCATTGCATCGCGCTTTTGCCCGGCAAGTTCAAGAACTTGCTCAAAGCTTTGGGGTAGACTTTTTTGTTCGATATGGACTGACGACTGCGGTCTGTTCGCCACATTTGCAGCCGCCTGGGCCAGCACACTGCCCTGAGGCCGGCCAAGGTCGGCATGACTGGCGTCTGCTGCTGGTGGTTGCGTGACGCGCGGCTGCGTGCTGCCTCCGCCTCCATCGCCCAAAGCTTTGATGATCTCATCCGGCGTTGGCAAATCGGCCGTGTGCGCAATACGGATCAGCACCATTTCAGCTGCCGTCATGGGGTTGGGCGCGCGACCGACCTCGTCAATACCCTTAAGAAGCATCTGCCATACGCGTGACAGAAGCGGGACTGACAGGTGCTGGGCAAGACTGCCGGCCCGTTGCTTTTCCTCTGCGGAGGCTGCATCGCCGGCCGCCTCGGCTCCAGCGATTTTGGCACGTGTCGTGGCATGCGTAACCTCGGCAAGGTCCATCAGCGCGCGTAGTGGATCGGCACCATCGCGGTGCAGCGCCTCGAATTGTCTTAATACGTCGGCCGTGTTGCCGCGCAGAAGGGTCTCAAATACGTCAAAAATGCGCCCGCGATCGGCAAGCCCGAGCATCGTACGCACCGAGGAAACACTAACTTGCCCCGCTCCCATGGCAATCGCCTGATCCAGGATCGAGAGACCATCGCGCACGGAACCTTCTGCAGCACGTGCAATCAAACGCAACGCATCCTGTTCAACCTCGACACCTTCGTTGGCGGCAATCTTCTTGAAATGCTCCATCAGTACCGGCAGGTCAACGCGGCGCAGGTCAAACCTTTGACAGCGCGACAGAACCGTGACTGGAACTTTACGTATTTCGGTTGTTGCAAAAATGAATTTCACATGCGGAGGCGGCTCTTCAAGGGTTTTCAGGAGCGCATTGAACGCTCCCTTCGAGAGCATGTGGACCTCGTCGATGATAAAGACTTTATAACGAGCCTCCATTGGATTGTAGCCGGTGTTCTGAATAATCTCGCGGATATTGTCGACACCGGTATTGGAGGCTGCGTCCATTTCCAAAACATCGGGGTGGCCGGACCTCATGATGCGCTGGCAATGGTCGCCATAGCCGTTAAAATCAACGGTCGGCTTATCGGGAATACCTTCGCCGGCGTAATTCAGTGCGCGCGCCAGAATGCGTGCCGTAGTGGTTTTACCAACGCCGCGTACGCCGGTTAACATGTAGCCTTGCGCAATCCGATCCGAGGCAAATGCATTGCGCAAGGTCTTAACCATGGCATCCTGCCCGATCAGGTCGTTGAATGACTCTGGACGATATTTTCGAGCAAGAACGACATAGGCTTTTTGCCTCTGATCGCCCATATCGAATGTCGTTTGTTCGGTAGTCTCATCCATGGATTTGGCTTTCGCCAGGCAAGCACATGCCGCGAAATCAAATAATATAATCCGTCGGCAAATCTAATACGGGTAGGAGGCTGGACAACGACCCATGCCGGGCTCGTTAGGGCTGCTTCTTTCCAGACCTGACCCGGTTGGCGAGGGACATGTCCGTGCCAACCTCCCAATTGTTATTATGATGTTTTTGTTTCCAAAGCGCAATAGGTCTTTTCATAAAGATTATTCACAGCGTCTGAGAAGTCCGGCTAACATTCACCATGCAAAGGCGACTTGACGAAATCAATAAAATATACCGGTTCGGTTATCGGCTCTGCAGGCCGTTGCAAATGCCAAGGCGGTCGGCAAAGAGTTGAAATGGCTGAAGAGCAAGCCGATTTAATACAGGTGTTGCTCAATTTCACCACATAAGAGCAAATTGGCGCCACCTCATCAACAAGTTTCAGCCCACGTCTCCGGGACGCTAAGAGTTTCTGCCCTTGAAAGTGTCGAAAAGCTTGACTGTTTGCGTCACATCGTACTCGACGGCCCGGATGTGAAAAACGCCCAGGCGCCGTGCAACCAGGCACCGCGCAATTTGCCTGACCTTTTCAACAGCCTGCTTGAACGATCACAACGTTTGCAGACACGTGAATTCAGTGTTTACATGAAAGCGTCTGCAAATTTCCGAAGGAGGTTCGTATGTTTCGCGTTAAGGCCTTAGTCTGCGTTACCACTGTGCTTCTGCTTGCCGGCATGAACAAAACGTTTGCACAGGATGCAGCGCCTGACCAATGTCTCGCTCTGGCCCACCTTCCCAGCCATTCTTTGCTGCATAAAGCCAGTGTCCGGCCGGCGGCGCTGAAAGCTTTTGAAATCAAACTGCGCTATCTTGGGCACTCAACCTTCTTGCTAACCAGCCCAAAGGATGTAATCGTCGCAACTGATTATAACGATTACATAACGATACCGCTGCCAACGATTGCGACTATGAATCTGGCGCATGATTCGCACTATTCGTATAATCCCGATCCAAGAATAAAGCACATTCTGAAGGGATGGAATTCGATGCCGGGGCAGGCACGAATCCACGATCTCAGCGAAAAAGATGTGCGCGTTCGTAACATTCCGACCAATCTCAGATCCTACGGCGGCAGCACACTTGAATATGGCAATTCAATCTTCGTTTTTGAGATGGGTGGGCTTTGTGTGGCGCATCTTGGGCATCTGCATCATACGCTGAGCGTACAACAACTCGCCCAGATCGGCCAGATGGACATTGTGCTGGTGCCTGTGGATGGCAGCTGGACGCTCGATATTCCAGGCATGATGGAAGTTCTCCAGGCCCTGAAAGCACCACTGGTCATCCCGATGCATTATTTCTCAGAAATTAATCTGCAGCGTTTTATCGATGCGGCGCAGCAAAACTTTCCTGTGCGCAGATTTCAATCTTCAGAATTAACAATCGCGCGGCATCGGCTGCCGGCTCAGACGGAAGTCTGGGTTCTGCCGCCAGGTTAACCCGCGTACATCGTGCCGGTTTGCTGGGTGCCCTTGCCTGATCCTGTACAAGCCTGGTCCTGTACAGGTTTACGGCAGATCTTAAGCACGGGCGCCGAAAATTGCAGAACCGACGCGAATATGCGTCGCACCGAATTGAATGGCAGTCTCATAATCGGCCGACATGCCCATCGATAACCCTTTAAGCCCGGTTTCGCCGGCAAGCTTGGCCAGAAAAGCAAAGTGTACCGCCGGCTCTTCGTCAATCGGTGGAATACACATCAAACCGGCGATATCGAGCTTCAGCTCATCGCGACACATAGCGACAAAGCCCTTTGCGTCAACCGGTGCAATGCCCGCCTTTTGCTCTTCTTCGCCTGTATTGACCTGGACAAAAAGTTGCACCTTCCTTGCCTGATACTGCATTTCAGCAGCGATGGCCCTGGCAATCTTTGGCCGATCGACCGTGTGGATAACATCGAACAGCGCGACCGCCTCTTTCGTCTTGTTGGATTGCAGAGGACCAATCAGATGCAAGACGAGATCAGGATAATCGCGGCGCAGATCAGGCCATTTGCTCTGCGCTTCCTGGACGCGATTTTCACCGAACTCACGGTGGCCGGCCTCCAGGACGGGACGAATGGCGCCGGCATCGAAGGTTTTTGAGACGGCAATCAGGTGGATATGATCCACGCTGCGGTCAGCTTCACGGGCAACCGTTATGATTTTTGATTTTACGGTTTCAAGGCCATTGCCTGCATCCATTTTTAATGCTCCATATTAATTTTACCCAGCCCCCGCTTGACCAGGACCTGCAACAAGTCCTAGTGATCTATATCGCGTGAAATGGCTTGTTGGAATGCGTGTTCTGGCTCGTGAGGGCGTTGGTTGGGCTTGGCGGCTGCCTGTATTCAACCTCCTTGCTCACGAACCGGGACAGATGATCATGACACGTTATTTCAAGCGATAAAGATCACGAACCTGTTGCAAAGTCGAACAATTGAAACTGACGAAAAATCAGGCCTGAAGCACATGGCAAATGAACGCTATAACGCGCCGGAACGCGAAAAGCATTGGCAGAAGGTGTGGGCGGATGCCGGTATCTTTGCTGCCAGTAACGATTATTCCAAGCCCAAGTGCTACGTGCTTGAAATGTTCCCTTATCCGTCCGGGCGCATTCATATGGGGCATGTGCGCAATTATACAATGGGCGATGTACTGGCCCGCTACAAACGGGCCAGGGGATTTAATGTTCTCCATCCCATGGGCTGGGATGCTTTTGGCATGCCGGCGGAAAACGCCGCCATGGAACGCAGGACCCACCCTGGCATCTGGACCTATGATAACATCGGCACGATGAAAGCGCAGCTCAAATCAATGGGCTTGTCGCTGGACTGGTCACGCGAGTTTGCCACCTGCGATGTCAACTATTATCGCCATCAGCAAAAACTGTTTCTCGACTTTCTGGATAAAGGCCTGATCTACCGGAAATCCTCGAAAGTGAACTGGGACCCGGTGGACCAGACAGTGCTGGCTAACGAGCAGGTCATTGACGGACACGGCTGGCGTTCTGGTGCTCCGGTTGAGCAGCGCGAATTGACGCAGTGGTTCTTCAAGATTACCGCGTTTGCCGATGACTTGCTGAATGCATTGGATACGCTTGAGAACTGGCCTGAAAAGGTGCGTACGATGCAGGCCAACTGGATCGGCAAATCACACGGCCTCCTGATTAGGTGGGCACTCGTGAATGCGCCGGACGGCGAAAGTGAACTGAAGGTCTACACGACACGGCCGGACACTCTTTTCGGCGCCTCTTTTGTGGCCATCGCGGCGGATCATCCGCTTGCCAAAGCAGCTGCCCGGAATAATCCCGAACTTGCAGCATTCTGTGAAGAATGCCGGCGGGCAGGAACCTCTGTTGCAGATCTCGAAACAGCTGAGAAAAAGGGCTTCGATACGGGCATCATAGCCAGACACCCTTTCGATTCCAGCTGGAAACTGCCGGTCTATGTGGCGAACTTTGTACTTATGGACTACGGAACAGGTGCAATATTTGGCTGTCCTGCCGGAGATCAGCGGGACCTTGACTTTGCTCGCAGATACGAGTTGCCGGTCATCCCCGTCGTCGCCCCGCCCGACGCTGATCCGGCAACGTTTGCAATCGGCAGGGAGGCCTATACCGCCGACGGTGTGATGATTAATTCGCAATTTCTCGATGGCATGGACACTGAGACGGCGTTCGAAACCGTGGCGAACCGGCTTTCAGAACAGCAATTGGGCGGCACCCCGGTTGGCACGCGCACGATCAACTTCAGGCTGCGCGATTGGGGCATTTCACGCCAGCGTTACTGGGGGTGCCCGATACCCGTCATCCATTGCGAAGACTGTGGTGTGGTGCCGGTCTGTGACGCTGATCTGCCAGTGGTCCTGCCTGACGATGTTACCTTCGACAATACGGGCAACCCGCTGGACCGGCATCCGACCTGGGCCAGGGTTGATTGCCCGCAATGTGGCAAGCCAGCCCGACGCGAAACCGACACGATGGATACATTTGTCGACTCGTCGTGGTATTTTGCACGTTTTACCTCTCCCCACGCAGACACGCCGACGGATATTCAAGCAGCAGATTACTGGCTGCCCGTCGACCAGTATATCGGCGGTATTGAGCATGCCATTCTGCACCTGCTTTATTCGCGCTTTTATGCCCGCGCCATGGCGGAGGCCGGGCACTTGCCGCCAGATATGAAAGAACCGTTCTCCGCCCTCTTCACCCAGGGAATGGTTGTTCACGAATGTTACTTTCAAAAAACCGAAGATGGTAAGCCGATCTGGTTGGAGCCAGAAAAGGTGCACATCGAAGGCGAGGGCGGCAATCGCGTTGCAACGCTTGTGGAAACCGGCGATCCGGTGTGCATCGGTGATATCATCAAGATGTCAAAGTCAAAGAAGAACATCGTCGACCCCGATGACATCATCGCCAGCTATGGGGCAGACTGTGCACGCTGGTTCATGCTTTCCGACAGCCCGCCGGAGCGCGATGTCATTTGGACCGAGGCTGGAGTTGCGGGCGCAAGCCGCTTTATACAGCGGATCTGGCGTCTGATCGGCATTGTTCTGGAAAAAGGATGTGAGCACTCTGCACAAAAACCTGACACGTTATGCGACGAAGCGCTGGCATTGCGCAGGGTCGCTCACAAAACCGTGCATCAGGTGGGCCAGAATATCGAAGACCTGCGTTTTAATGTTTCAGTGGCGCAGCTTTATGAATTCGTGAACGCTGTCCAATCTGCAGCCAGCCAAGAAGCCAGCCAAAAAGGCTCAGGACTTGACTGGGCTATTCGGGAGGCTGCCGAACTTCTCATTCAGATGATTGGTCCGATGATGCCTCATCTTGCTGAAGAGTGCTGGGCGCGGCTTGGATACAACACTTTGCTGGCGGAACATCCCTGGCCCGCCTTAGAAGAAGAACTTCTCGTTGACGATACGATAACCATTGCCGTACAAGTAAATGGTAAACGTCGCGGTGAATTGACAATTGCCACTTCAGCCAGTCGTTCTGAAATTGAAACGGCAGCTCTTAAGCTTGAGGGGATCTCACGTGTCCTTGAAGGTAAGATGCCAAAGAAAGTAATTGTTGTGCCACAAAGAATCGTCAATATAGTTGTTTGAAAACTTACAGTTTTTGCCGAGTAGGGCTATGTCTGAAAAAAGATTACCTAACACACTTCGCTTCAGCACGTTCGGCACTATTGCTGTCATCTCAACTTTTGCAATTCTGCTTGCAGGTTGTGGTTTCAGCGGTTTTCAGCCGATGTATGCCAGTTCATCTCTGATAAGCAGTCCTTTGAATGAGAAGCTGCGCTCCGTTCAAATTACAACGATCCCAGGGCGTGTCGGCCAGCGCATTCGCAATGAACTGGTGTTCCAGCTGAATGAGGGGGGCGAAGTTGTAAATCCCAAGTATCGTCTGGATATCACAATAACAGAGCGTGTAACGTCGACACTGGTTGACGCGAGCGGTGATTCCTCAGGCCAGATCTACCAAATCGATGCGACGTTTACATTAACCAGAATTGATGGAAATGAAATAATACTGAAGGGGGATAGTTACGGCCGGGCTGGTTTTGAACGCTTCAGCTCAATATTCTCTAATGTCCGAGCCAGTAGAGATGCGCAAAATCGTGCTGCAAAAGCTATCGCCAGCGATATAAAAAGCCGTTTGGAAGCCACCCTTTCTCAGACTTAACATAAGGCACTCAGCAAAATAAACGCTTCAATTTTAGTTAGAAATAGCCCGTGATATGCGGCTTTGGCTTGCGAAAATTGAAGCGTTTATTTTGCTGGGTGGCCATAGCATACAACTTTATGATGTGACATTTAGATGGTTGCAGTAAAGCCTGCACAGATCACTGCATTCCTGACCAAACCACCAACGGCATGTCACGCCGTACTTGTCTACGGGGCCGATGCCGGGCTTGTAACCGAACGTGCAACCCAGTTAAGCCATTACTTTGCAAATCTTTCTCATCCAATGGCTGAAATAGTCCGAGTTGACGATTCGGACCTTGAAGATACCCCCGACCGCTTAGTCATCGAGCTCAAAACCCTATCCATGTTTGGCGAAGGCAAGGTTGTAAAAACGGCGCTTGGCCGGCGCATTACCGGCGCCATGATCAAATCTATTCTTGAGGCTGGCTCCTTAGAATGTTTTCTTGTCGTCGAAGCAGGCAACCTTAAGGCTGGCGATGCAGCGCGCAAGGCATTTGAGACAATAAGCTGGGCCGCAGCCTTGCCTTGCTTTGCCGACACGCAGCGGGACCTGAGCGTGCTCATCGATGATGTGATGCGGCAAAGCGGGCATACTGTTGCCGGCGATGCAAGGCAGGCTTTGCTCAATCGTCTTGGTGCGGATCGCGCACAATCCCGGGGTGAAATCCAAAAACTCATTCTGTTCGCCGGCCATCGCAGAGAAATTACAAGCGAAGATGTGTTTGCAATCGTCGGCGACGCGGCGGCAACGGCGCTGGACACCATCGTGAGCCACACAGCAAATGGCCGGGTTCTCGCAGCCACCAGCGAACTTGCACGCTCAGTCGGGGCCGGCGAAAATCCGCAGACGATCATCGCAGCCATGCAACGGCATTTTCGCCGTCTGCACCGCATTTGCGGCGCTATCGAAACCGGTGTGTCTTTTGACGAGGCAACCCGTACGCTGCGCCCACCATTATTCTTCAAACAAAAAGACGACATGCGCGCGCAGTGCAGCCGCTGGACAATTCCACGCATTAACACAGCGCTGACACGCATTGCCAACATTCTGAAGCTGGCAAGACAAAATGCCAGTCTGGAATATGAATTTACAGAACGCCTTGTTCTCGAACTCGCAACAATGGCTGGCGACAACCGCCGGCGTTAAACCAAAATTATCGGCTGAATGAGAAGGGAAACGCCATGCCTGACGATGCGCAACCGAAACGTCTGGTGCCGCTACCGGTGAAAGACTGGAGTGATGATCTTGCCCCTGTGCTTGCGGATATGCATGGTGCGCCCCTCAACGTTCATAAGCTGATGGCGCATAATCCGGTATTGCTGAACGCCTGGTGGTCTTTCCGCAATCATTCGGTCAATGGCGGCACACTGGGGCGCAGGCTGGGCGAACTTATTATCCTGCGCGTCGCGGTGCATCTGGATGCCTGGTATGAATGGGCGTCCCATGTTGACCGGTCGCTGCGCATCGGACTGACGGCGGAAGAAATTTGTCGCGTCGCGGAGCGGGAGACATGCCATGGATGGTCCTCAGCGGAGGCAGCGGTGCTGGAAGCCGTTGACGATCTCATGGAAACGCGGCGCTTAAGCCCGCCAACACGAGCCCGGCTTGCCGCGCATTTCTCAGAGGAGCAGCTCCTCGACCTGATCGCCATTCAGGGCATGTACGTGATTTTGGGCAACATGATTCTCAGCTGGGGGCTTGAACTGGATGCAGGCATCAGCGCCCGGATCGCAGCGATAACCAGCGAGGAAGAATTTTCGATACATGCCAGGGCTTTCGCCACACGCCAGCCAAAGCCAAACTGATGGTAGTGTCGCAAAGTTCCTCAGATATCAAAGGCATGCGCTCTATCGGACACAGTTATCCAGCGAGTGCCGCAAA
>CAWUIN010000098.1:0-10245 GCA_963922535.1 uncultured Hyphomicrobiaceae bacterium
TCAGCCATTCGGCTGTCAGCCTTCACGTCAAGGCGTTGGAGGAGGAACTTGGCGTTATGCTGATTGATCGCGCTTATCGTCCACCGGTGTTAACGGAGCGCGGTCTGGCGTTCGTGGACTGCTGCCGGCGTATGCGCGATGTTATGGACGAGATCGCCGCTCTGACGGATGAAGCTGATTTGATCGGCTCCATTAACGCTGGTGTCGTCCCTTCTGCAATGGTCGATCTTGTACCGCCTGCACTTGCCGCATTGAAGCAGGCACATCCACGCCTTAAGGTACGTATCCACACCGGTTTATCAGGTGAACTGGCGGGAGGTGTGCGCAATGCAGAGTTGGATATTGCAATTGTAACGGTACCATTGCGCCCGCTGGATGGTTTGGACATACGAGAAATCGCCAGCGAGCCGTTGTTTATTATTGTGCCGGAAAGCGCACCTGATGTGCCAGTCGGCGAATTGCTGACAATGCAGCCGTTCGTCTGGTTCAGCCGTAAAACCTGGGCAGGCCAACAAATCGAGCAATTGCTTCTTCGTGATGGCATAATTGTGCGTGATGATATGGAGGTGGATTCCCTAATTGCCATCGAAGCGCTGGTGGCGCACGGGCTTGGCGTTTCAATCGTTCCGCATCGGCCGGACGCGCGGCCCTTTGCCAGCAACATCCGCTGCGCGCCGTTTGGTGTCCCGCAGCATGTGCGCAAATTGGCGATGCTTGAACGCCCCAAGAATCCGAAACGCCGGCTGACCGACGCACTTTTTGATGCGCTCAAAAAAACGCCCGACGGCAATTTTAGGTAATAACCCAATTCACAGTTTAACAGATGCTTGCATGTTGCACACTGCACCATAGCGATGTCATAAGGCAGAGATGAGTACAAGACCCAAAACAACGCCGGCCGATCCTATGCCAGCCGTAGGCCAGCCCGTCGACTTTGTCACGACAGTTTCAGCCGCCGCCGCTGCAGGACGTACCGTCCTCAGCCCGACACCACTGCAGCTGAATGCATTTCTGAGCACTCGCTATGGGGCTCAGATTTATCTGAAACGCGAGGATTTAACGCCGGTGCGCAGCTATAAGTTGCGCGGCGCCTTTAATTTTTTTCGCAAAGCGCTGGCCCGCGTTCGTACAGACGCCAAATTCGTTTGCGCATCCGCTGGCAATCACGCGCAGGGGTTCGCTTTTGCCTGCCAACACTTTGGCGTGACTGGCACGATTTACATGCCGGTGACGACGCCACAACAGAAAATCCGCAAGACACGGGTCTTTGGCGGCTCATATATCGATATTCGCCTCCAAGGCGATATTTTTGACCAATGCAACGAGGCTGCCCGCGCCTTTGCTGAGGAAACCGGCGCGCACTTTGTACCGCCGTTCGATCATCCGGATATCGTCGAGGGGCAGGCAACCGTCGCGCTTGAAATCCTGGAGCAGTCGTCCTGCCCGATCGACCTCCTGATTATCCCGGTCGGTGGCGGCGGGCTGGCTGCCGGCGTGACGCAGGTCATGGAAGCCCTCTCCCCCAAAACCAAAATCATCCTGGTGGAGCCGGCTGGCGCGGCAAGTCTCAGGCGCAGCCTTGAGGAGGGTAAACGCATTAAGCTTGCCAATGTCGATAATTTTGTCGACGGCGCAGCGGTTGCCCAGATTGGTGAGCACAATTTTGAAATTCTTAAAAGGCGGCAAGCCAAGGACATCATCCTGGTTGACGAAAACCGCCTGTGCGAGACCATCATCGAGATGCTCAATATCGAAGGGATTGTGCTGGAGCCGGCAGGCGCGCTGGAGGTGGATGCTTTGCGCTATATCCCGGCTGATCAGCTGTCTGGCAAGACCGTTGTCTGTGTGACATCAGGCGGTAACTTTGATTTTGAGCGTCTGCCGGAGGTGAATGAGCGCGCGCTGCGTGCTTCGGGACGCAAGAAATACTACCTGCTGCGCCTGCCGCAGCGGCCCGGCGCATTGCGCGAGTTTCTTGATCTGCTTGGGCCTGACGATGATATTGCCCGCTTCGAATATCTCAAGAAATCAGCGCGCAATTTCGGCTCAATTCTCCTCAGCGTCGAGACGTCAAAGCAGGAAAATTTTGCGGTGTTGAACGCTAAGATGAGCAAGGCCGGCTTTCAATATCAGGATATTACGGACGATGAGGTGATTTCAAGCTTTATTGTCTGACGCTTACATTGCATGGCTCTCTCGCGTGCAGCGGGGCTGTTTCAGAATATTCGCATCACAGCGGCCAACCTTTCGATCAGGCCGGTCAAGACATTGAAAACCTGCTGAGTTAACGGATTTGCAAATACCCACCTGCTAAACTCGCAATCAGTATTGTTGCAAGATCGTTAAGGGTGTTGGTTGCCGCTAGCAGGTTGTCATGCGTTGTGTTGCTGTTATAGGTATCGTGTTTGTTGTTGCATCGGTCGTGTTATCGAATGCCGGCGCGTTGCAGGCAGAACCGCATTATCGCGAACGGATCGAATACTTCGATATCAGCAGCCGCATAAACTCCCGGCGCGATCTGTGGCAGGCAATACGCGACTGGGGCCCGAGCCGTCATCACTATGTGGGAGGTTCCGATAGTACAATTGTGGGAATGGCCAAGCCGCGCTTCGGCTATGAATATGAATTACAAAGACGCGGTGACCGCTGTCATTTTCGCAAGCTTGAAGTAGATGTAGCCATTGTCATCCGTTTGCCTGCATGGAATGATAAGAATCACGCCGAACCTGATTTGCAGACGTATTATCAATGTATTTTGAATACCGTCACAGTCCATGAAAAGCGTCATGCTCAGATTGCTTACGAGGCCGGCGAAGAGATCGAAGCACGATTTTATTCCGAATTGGACGGGACATCGTGTCGTGGTTTTGATGCGCACGCAAAAAACATCTTTGATAATGTGATTCATCAACAAAATCGTCGCCAGGTGGATTTTGATCGGCGCGATTACGCGCGCAATCGTTATCAACAGTGTGCAACAGGCGGCACGGGCCCCTTGGCGGATGCCAATAGCCAACCGCGGCCAAACAGCTTCGATATTGAAAGTTCATCCAAATGGCGTGACGTTGAAAGCGACCTGGAAACGCAACCCAAAAAACCAGTTGCCGAAGATATGCCAACCGGCTCAAGGGATGGCGAAAGATCCGGAGCAGACGCTAGCAGCTCCGGCAGCTTTGCTCTTGAAACGACAATGCAGCTTTTTTTTATATCGGGCTGCATTGTGCTTGCGCTTTTTTCGTTCGGCGGGTTGTTTGCCGTTATCATGTTTGCCGCCAACCGTTATGAGAAGTCCCGCGGATATTTTGAACATGATGCATTAAGTGGCGATTTTTCTCAGTCTCAACCCAAAATTGGCGTTACGGGGCAGCCTCCAGGCGAGCGGGCGCTCGGCCTTGAGGGGCAGCCAACATCCCGTCAGGTTATCTTTGGCAAGCGCGGCCGCGAGCGATAATTCTATTTAACGGCCGCATGGTGTTGCCAGAAGTCAACCGCTAACGCGTATTTCTTCGTATCGACTGGCACGCCGGAGCCGCCTTCTGCTGGGCCCAGGGCGTTACGCATCTGTGTGATGGGGGGCAGTGGCGGCTCCTGGTTTTCAAGCGTCCCAATAATGCTGACGATACCCCACTCGCAGACCGGCACTGAATGTTCTTCGGGAAATGCGGCGGCTTCCTTGAGCAGTTGGACATGGCTGTATAAAATAACGTCAAGATATCTGGCTGTGGGAGCTTCTAGGCCTTCGAACCAGCGCTCAAGTACGGCTAATTCGCCTGCGCGCCGGCTTTTATATCCGCAGCGCAGTAAATGCCGGTTATCCTCTGTGACAGGCGCAAAACCGCACCGGGTTGGCGAGGTATTTGCCAGAAACAGATGCGTGCAAAATGGCGCATAGCCTGCAATAAGTTCGCTGCCTTCGGCAAGCGCTGCATTGCACCGGGCAACAAGATCCTCTGGCGTCAGGCCCTCAATTGTGGTGCTGGTGCGCCCCGGCTCCCAATTGCGCAGCGCAAAGGGGGTTATGATAATCGCTTGAGTTTGCGGCATGGAAGTGCCTCTTGAGGTGAGGAGCATTTGGATCTTTAATGAAGACGGCTTATTGTGATTCCGGACGGTAGCTGCGCATAGATGGTCCCGTATATTCAGTTTTGCTACACCCCCCGTAAAGAAAATCTGATTTGGCGTACACAGTTGCCTGCGCACCTAGCGGTCTGTATCACTTAAAATATCGGGTTAAGATCACGTATCCCGACATTTTTAAAAGTGATACAGGCCACTCATCTACGACGCACATAAGTGTACAACGCATAGCCGTTTGGATATTAAGCAAAAATGTCCATGAAAACAACTTTTCACGAGATTTGGCGCCCGCGTGCGTGGAGGCGTCGGCGAACAAAGGGAATTCTGCTATGAGCGGCGAGGCTGACAGCACCACAACAGCAGGCAATGATAAAAATGCTGTGCATGCGCAAAAGATGGCCAAGAAGAAAGCCGCCCGCGATCGGATTATGGAAACGAAAACGGATGAAAAAGGGCTGTTGATTGTTCATACCGGTAAGGGCAAGGGCAAGTCGACGGCAGCCTTTGGCATGGTGTTCCGCGCTATCGCGCATCAGATGCCATGCGCGGTCGTGCAGTTCATCAAGGGCGGCATGGCAACCGGCGAGCGCGACCTTATTACCACGCATTTCTCTCACCTGTGCCAGTTTCATACCATGGGGGAAGGCTTTACCTGGGAAACTCAGAGTCGCGAGCGTGATGTTGCGCACGCCCGGTTGGCCTGGGCAAAGGCGCAGGAGCTAATCCTTGACCCGGATATTCGCATGGTTCTGCTTGATGAGCTGAACATTGCGATCCGCTATGACTACGTGCCGATTGGCGATGTGCTTGCTTTCATGGCGGATAAGAAGCCCGAAGATACGCACGTGATCGTCACCGGCCGCAACGCCCATGATGATCTGGTTGAGGCAGCAGACCTTGCAACGGAAATGACGCTGCTCAAGCACCCCTTCAGAGCCGGTGTAAAAGCGCAGGCCGGCATCGAATTTTAGGCTCCGTTGATGTTCCAATCATGCCACTAAGCTCATCAACACCAGCCATCATGATCCAGGGTGCCGGCTCCAACGTCGGCAAGTCGCTCATTGTTGCCGGCTTGTGCCGCGTCTTTGCGCGTCGTGGCCTTGCCGTGCGTCCCTTCAAACCGCAGAATATGTCGAATAACGCAGCGGCAACGCACACCGGCGGCGAGATTGGCCGGGCGCAGGCGTTGCAGGCGCTGGCGGCCGGCGTTGCGCCGTCGATCGACATGAACCCGGTGCTCCTGAAACCCGAGAGCGAAACCGGTGCGCAGATCATCGTTCTGGGGCGGCGCTGGGGAACGATGCGGGCGCGTGAATTCGGCCAGCGCAAAGCCGAATTACTGCCGGCTGTTTTGGAGAGTTACAAACGGCTTGCGCGTCAGGCGGATCTTGTCATTGTCGAAGGAGCAGGCAGCCCGGCCGAGGTCAATCTTCGTGCCGGCGATATCGCCAACATGGGCTTTGCCGAGGCGGCCTGCCTTCCGGTTGTGCTGGTCGGCGATATTGAGCGTGGCGGCGTCATTGCCAGTCTCGTTGGCACGCATGTGGTTCTGTCGCAGCAGGATCGGGCGCGCATCAAGGCATTTGCCATCAACAAGTTCCGCGGTGATGTCTCGCTATTCGATGGCGGCGTGCGAGTGATTTGCGAGAAAACCGGTTGGCAGCCACTTGGCGTAATGCCTTATTTTTCAGATGCCGGTAAGCTGCCGGCAGAAGACATTCTCGATATCGCCAGGCCCGCCGGCAGACGCTGTGGGTGCGGGGCGTCTGCCGTGGGCAGCGCGCCTGCCGAAACCTTGAAGATTGCCGTTCCCGTCGCCGGTCGTATTGCCAATTTCGACGATCTCGATCCGTTAAGATTAGAACCGAATGTTGCATTGGAACTTGTCCATCCCGGGCGGCCTTTACCGCTTGATGCCGATCTTATTCTGCTGCCGGGCTCCAAGGCGACGATCGCTGATCTGGCGATTTTGCGCGCGCAGGGATGGGATATCGATATCGCTGCGCACATCCGCAGAGGCGGCCATGTGTTGGGATTGTGTGGCGGCTATCAGATGCTGGGGCAGACCATTGCGGATCCCGATGGCGTGGAGGGAAAAGTTGAGACGGTCCGAGGCTTGGGATTTCTCGATGTGGAAACGCTCCTGACCGGTGATAAAATCGTGCGGCCGGTTGAAGGGCGCCATCCCGCCAGCGGCACGGCGTTGGCCGGCTACGAAATTCATATCGGCCGGACAACAGGTCCGGATACTCGGCGGGCGCTGTTTGAAATTGCCGGCCAACCGGCTGGTGCAACATCTGCTAATGGCCGGGTCATGGGCACCTACGTGCACGGTATCTTTGGCTCAGACACGTTCCGCCGGGCATTTCTTGCTGCGCTTGGCTGCGACATTGGTGGAGAGATTGCCTACCTGGAAGCTGTCGAAGCAGCTCTCGATGGCTTTGCGGATCACCTGGAAAAGCATCTCGATTGCGATGCCATATGGCGGATCGCCTGTAACGGTTCCGACGGCCCGTCCGCGATACGCTGAGATGCGCAGTAACAGCTAATTTTTTATTGGTTTGCATACATATCAGCAGATTATTGTTCACGCCGGTACTGCCAACTCAGATTTTGTCATCGCCAAGTCATGAAGAAAGTATAGGCTTAATCAACAGTTAATATTTTACTACTCATAGTTTGTGGATGAGTCATCAGTGATGCGTACAGATCAGCTCAAACTCTTGCATAATGCGCATTCGATTATTGCATTTGCAGTCGCGATATTATTCCTCCTCCTGTTGCAAGCGCATGGTACAAACGCCCAGTCGTCCGCGTCTGAGGTGCCGGCGGATGAGCAAACACCAGTTTCCATTGCTTTGATGCTGGAGAAAAGTTCCTGGCAATGCCAGGACGAGGACGTAACGGATGCCATAAAGGCTTTGGCGCTTAAGCAGCAGGCCAAAATCAATAGCGAGGGTGGAATTAAAGGTCGGCGGTTCCGCGTCGATTTTGTCGATCTCCAGAGCGACTGGCGCGATGAGGAAAAGTACGAGCAAAATTTACGCAAGATCGGTGAGGTTCTTGATGATCCCGGTCTTCTCGGTGTGGTAGGCCTGCAGGGTTCAGGCGCGTCCAGAAATGTTCTTACAAAGTATGCTGAAAAAATTACAAACGATAACATACCATTTCTTATTCACACCTCTGATTCAAGCGTTTTCAAAGAGCTGCCCAGCGTTTTTTCAACTCTGTCGGCACAGGAAGCTGAAAATGTACCAGTGATAGCGAACGCGATTGCAAACAAGGGAATTAGCCGGGTGGCTTTCCTTGGACGCAGTGGTTCCAATTATATTCAGGAAATCGCGAACGGTTTGGAGCAAAACGTTACAATTAAGGATAAAATTATTAGTTTTAACTGGGTCAAACGTGCAGGACGCAGTCGGGATGCAGGCCTGAACGAAGCAGAACTTGATAGTGCCATCGCGACAATGCGCACGCAGGATCTTGGCCTTGTCATTGTCGCAGTCGGCGCCTCTCTCTCGCGCGATGTCGTGACAAAGTTTAAGGAAGCTAAATTCACGCCGCCCATCATGTTTATAGGATCTCTATCTCTCATATCAAATGAGGTTCCTGAGATATATGCCAAAGATTACTATCCCCAGCCCATCTATTTGATTGATCGCAACACCGTTCCTGATGTCGAGCAGGACACACTTACGAGCCTTGTGCCACGTAGCAGCCGCATAGGAAGCGAACTTAAGTATTGGCTTCCTGAGGAGGCCGAACGCCTCAAACAGCATGGCTGGAAAAACGGTGACTGCTTACGCTATGGTGGGCGCTTTGCGGACATGATTGATCTGGTTGCTGAAGCGGCCGGCGCCAAGGGTTACGGCATTGTTAATGAAAAGCCGGTAGGCGGTCTGCCGGTGATGCGCACCGCAGTTCTTGAGGCGCTGGGAAGCACTTATGCTGCAGGCCGCGGCGTGTTTTACGGCCGCTTTGAGAATTGGTCTTTCCTGCCCGAGTTCCGTGTTCGGACTGAATCGCCGCTGGTGATTATTTTCCCTCAAAATCTCGGCCGCGCACAACTGGATCCCGTGCAATTCGTGCGCACACGCAAGGGAACGCTCAATCGCATTGACACGCTCTATCTTGATGTTGACATCCAGCGTATTTATTCGATCGACGATAACAGCCGGTCTTTCTACGCCGATTTTTATCTCTCGATGCGTGGTTCAGATGTGGTAAATGTACGAAACATGCTTGATCGCATTAAGCTTGATGGCATTAAATTTACGAATGCGTTCATCGATCCACGCACCAACGGGCCGCAACTTACGATTGAGCCCATATACACGGGAGAAAATCCGAGCGACGCCTATCCACAGGATATGCGCATATACAGCATATCCGGCCGGTTCCGCTTCAATTCTGACTTCTCGAATTATCCCTTCGATAAACAGCAGTTCTCAATTGATATCGAGCCGAATAGTGGTGACAAGCTGTTTATTATTCAACCGCCGCCTCTCGAACTGCGCGACAAGAAGATACACGTCAACAATTGGGAACATCGCCGCCAATTCGTCTCTTACACGGATCAATTTCTGCCAGTTGTGGATGCTTTTACGCATACTCCAAGCATTGTACCGTTTTATCAGTCCCGTTTCGTGTGGGAACTGCAGCGTGAGGTCAAGGATTATTATGTGCAGGTGGCAGTTCCGCTTGCGCTTATTCTGATTGTTGCTTACCTGTCTATTTTCATTCCGCAGTCCCACCTTGAAGCGATTATCACACTACAGGTCACCGCTTTATTGGCGGCCGTAGCGCTCTATCTGTCTCTACCGCAAATTGACTCGGATACGGCGACGATTTCTGACAGGATTTTCATGCTTGACTATATGATGGTCGCCGTGATGATCCTCATATCGATTCTGCGTATTAACCTGCGCGGGGATGAACCCGAGCTGGCAAATGGCGTTTCAAATGGCGTGAAGGCTGCAGAAAAATCGCAAAGAACATGGCGCTCCATCAGATGGTCATGGGTTGTCGATATGACGTTATTCCTCGTCCATGTCGTCATAATACCGGTGTTTGTTGTGGTAGTGTTGGTGCTTATTTCACGCTCATTGCCAGCTGAGACTATCAATGAAATTGTTTCCTGGGAGCAGTGGAAGCGCACCTTGCTCGGCATTGGAAGCTAAGACCCGAGAGAGCGGGCGTATACAGTTAAGGGTTCCCATCCAAATAAACGCTTTAATTTCAGTGAGAAATAGTCAGCAATATGTGGCGTTGGCTCGGAAAATTGAAGCGTTTATTTTTCGGAGCCTCTAAACGCTTGTGTTTGCTTGCTCGGTGCCAGCTCCACTTAGCGTCTTTCCGCATCAAATTGCACCATAGCCGCTATTTTTGATGTATCGCAAACGTTCTTCAGGCGAGATTTTTCCGATCAGTTTGGCGATACGCTTGCAAATCTTTTCGAGCGTGCGTTTATATGCTTTGCGCAGCAGGTGCGTTTGATCTTGGAAAAGACTTGCTTTGCTCAATGGGATTGAGGTCGGGCGAATAGGCTGGCAGAAACCAGATCTTTGCGCCGACGCTGTGGATAAGCTTGATGACCCTGGCGCTTTTATGTGAACTGAGATTATCGAGCACGACGATGTTCCCCCGCTTTAACCGGATAAAATTGGAATCACTGGCCGGATACTCCGGAATGCGCACTTCAACGTCGGCAGCAGGATTTGCTTGACGTATTCATAGAAGATATCTGCATTAATCGCACCTTTCAGCACCATCGGTGCGGTCAGACCATCCGTTCTCAGCGCGCCAATGAAAGTCATTGTCCCCTCACCAATTCTGGCCGGATGACGATAATGCCAAGCACATTCGACCAGGATTCGCCGTGCAGCAGAATTGCCGGCTTTTGTGATTGAACTGCGCCGCACGGTGTCGCCTGTCGATCATCGGTGGCGTCCGTCGACATCGAGGACAATACGCTTGGGCGGGCTTTAGTAAGGCTCCACAAAAAACTTGGGAAAGACCTCCTCCATGGCCGCTTTGTCAACGCTGAATTTATGATAGCGGTTGTCACCATTTGTGATGCACTCAAGCCGGTTGAGTGTGGATTTTCCGGCAAGCGGGGCGATGTCGTCGTGCACACCACGAGCCGCCGGCGCGTTCGGATCAGACAAC
>CAWUIN010000099.1:0-10124 GCA_963922535.1 uncultured Hyphomicrobiaceae bacterium
CGTTTCATAGCCAGCACGTATCAATTCGACGAGACCGCCGCACAACACAGCCTGTTCACCGAACAGGTCCGTTTCACATTCCTCCTTGAAGGTTGTCTCGATCACCCCGGAGCGGCCGCCGCCGATGGCACAGGCGTAGGATAACGCTATGTCGTGTGCATTGCCTGAGGCATCCTGATCAACCGCAATCAGGCACGGCACCCCGCCACCACGCTGATACTCTGAACGTACCGTGTGCCCCGGCCCTTTTGGCGCAATCATAATAACGTCAATGGTGTCTCGCGGCTCGATCAGCGAAAAATGAACGTTAAGGCCGTGCGCAAATGCAATTGCCGCACCGTCCTTAATGTTGCCTGCGATATGATCGTCCCAGATGTCGGCCTGGATCTCATCGGGAGCACACATCATGATGACATCGGCTTCACGCGCCGCCTCGGCAACTGATTTGACCTCAATGCCATCGGCCTCAGCCTTTTTCGCGGAAGCTGACCCGGGGCGCAAAGCGATGATTACATTTTTACAGCCGGAATCGCGCAGGTTGAGCGCGTGCGCATGGCCCTGGCTGCCATACCCAACGACAGCAACAACCTTATCCTTGATCAGATTCACGTCTGCATCGCGATCATAATAAACGCGCATCGGGCATTACCCTTTCTGTTTGTCATTTGATTATACGGGGAATTTTTATGCAACAGCCCTAAACAATTGAGACTGTCAGCGCCATCAGAAAAGTAGCGCATATGGATTATAACTAACAAAAGCTGCAATCCATGCAGAAAAATCACGGACTGTGTGGTGCCTGCCGTGTGCAAACGCCATTGCACGCCGCTTGCTCTTGTCTGACACTGCCCCGAACAGTATCAAACGCCATCGCGGCTTAATCCTTAGCGCGTTCGACGTATGACCCGTCCTCGGTCATAATCACAACGCGTGTGCCCGCCGAGATATGCGGTGGCACCATAACCCTGAGGCCGTTATCAGCAACTGCCGGCTTGTAGGACGACGATGCTGTCTGACCTTTGACAACCGGATCGGCCTCGACGATTTCGACAGTGACGCGCTGCGGCAGCTGCAGAGAAACGGGAATTCCCTCATGCAGCATCACAATGCACATCATTTCCGGCTGCAGATAGACGGCGGCGTCGCCAACCACATCTTTAGGCACCGAAAACTGATCATACGTTTCCATGTCCATAAAGACGAAACCAGTATCGTCTTCGTAGATATATTGCAGATCACGCTCCTCCATGAACGCGCGCTCGACCTGCTCGGTGGTGCGGTAGCGCTCGGTAATCTTGACGCCATCGGCAATTCTGCGCATTTCCAGATGTGTCACCGGCGTCCCTTTACCCGGGTGAATATTTTCAGCCTTGAGAACGGCACACAGTTTACCGTCGATTTCAAGGACATTGCCTTTGCGGACTGAACTTGCGATGATTCTGGCCACGGCCAACCTCCTGCTTATCTTGATGTTTTATCGCAGCGGACAGACAAGGCCACCACGTCCACCGGCAGTTTGCAATCGAATTCAAGGTCTTGTACCCGGTTCGGACGCAAACGCCAAGTAGCTGCTGCCGCGCAGTGCACTTCTATCGCTGATCCAGCAGGCATTTTTGCATGGAAAGACAGTCCTATGCCAACGACAGACGACGATCAAGAGCGCGCACCGCGCTGGTGGAACCGCCGCCGGCACCAGGACCGCCGGCCATTTCTTGAAGCACGCATGCGCATTAAGGCAGCCATCCGCGCATGGTTTCTTGAACGCGGCTACATTGAGGTCGAAACAGCGTGCCTGCAGATCTCACCGGGCAACGAAACACATTTGCACGCATTTGCCACAGAATTTATCACACCCGCCGCCACACGCCATCCGCTTTATCTGCACACCTCGCCTGAATTTGCCTGCAAGAAGCTGCTGGCCGCCGGGGAGACAAAAATATTTACTTTTTCCCCGGTTTTCCGCAATCGCGAGCGCACCTTTCTGCATCATCCGGAATTCACCATGCTTGAGTGGTATGAGGTTGATGTCCATTACACGGCGCTGATGGGGCATTGTCACGAAATTCTCAAAGTTGCAGCAGAGGCGACGGGCCTCGCGCCCTGGCGCTTTCGGGATGTGAGCGCGGACCCAGGACTTGAGCCGGAACGCGTTAAGGTTGCAGACGCCTTTGCCTGCCATGCCGGCATTGACCTGATGGCGAGCATCATGAATGGCATGCCGGAGCGCCGCTGCCTGGCTGAGGCCGCTATCGCGCAGGGCATCCGCGTGGCGGAAGACGATACCTGGTCCGACATATTCTCACGGATTATGGTTGCGTGCATCGAGCCGCACCTTGGCAACGGACGCCCTACTATCCTCGATGCCTACCCGATTTGCGAGGCGGCGCTGGCTCGCCCTGCGCCCCGGGATGGCAACGTTGCAGAACGTTTCGAGCTTTACTGTTGCGGCGTTGAACTTGCTAACGCTTTCGGTGAATTGACCGACCCAACCGCCCAGCGCCGGCGCTTTGAAGCCGACATGGCCGAAAAGGAACGCCTTTACGGCGCGTGCTATCCGCTGGATGACGATTTTCTCGCGGCTCTGGCCCACATGCCGGCGGCCAGCGGCTGCGCCCTCGGTTTCGATCGCCTGGTAATGCTGGCAACCGGTGCGCAAAGGGTCGACCAGACAATCTGGACGCCGCTACCGGAGTTTTAATCGGGTTTGGCGGGAAAGCGTGGGCTGGCAATCTGGAAACCTCCGGCTCCGTCGTATTATTTACCTTGTTATGATAAGGCTATTCGATCCAGAGATATGGAAGCAGATATGGTAAAATATGTTCTCAAAGCTGGCGATAAACTTGTTTTGGCAAGCCACAACGTCGGCAAGCTGCGTGAAATCACAGCCCTGCTGACGCCACATCGCATCGCGGTCATATCGGCGGGCGAACTTGGCCTGCCGGAGCCTGCAGAAACCGGCACGACATTTAAGGAAAACGCGGCCATCAAAGCGCGCGCTGCGCAGAAAGCCACCGGCCTGCCAGCTCTTGCCGACGATTCAGGCCTTGAAGTGGCCGCCATCAAAGGAGCGCCTGGCGTTTATTCCGCCGATTGGGGCGGGCCGGATAAGGACTTTACCGGCGCCATGCGCCGCGTCCGCGATGAAGTGTTGGCTGAGGAGGCCTGGACAAATGAGGGACCAATCGCCAATTTCACAGCTACGCTGGCTCTTGCCTGGCCAGACGATCATGTTCAGTTTTTTGAAGGCAGGATCTTTGGCTGTCTTGTGTGGCCACCACGTGGCATCTATGGTTTTGGCTACGATCCAATGTTTCAACCCGACGGTTACAGTAAAACATTTGGTGAAATGAGCCATGAAGAAAAAAGTGGCTGGTCCGAAGGGCATGACAATGGACTTTCACACCGGGCCCGGGCCCTTAGACACTTTATCGCATCCTGCGTCGCGGCCGCCAGCCAATCCTGATCCTGCAGGTTTCGGAATTTATGTACACTGGCCGTTTTGCGCCGCCAAATGTCCGTACTGCGATTTTAACAGTCATGTTCGTCACGACGGCGTTGATCAAAACGCATTTGTCGAGGGTTACAAGCGCGAGATCGCGTATCTGAGAGAGCTAACCGGGCCCAGAACAATCAGCAGCATTTTTTTTGGTGGCGGGACCCCTTCTCTCATGTCACCGGCGACACTCGAAGATCTGCTCGATGCCATCCAAAACGCCTGGCTGCTCGAAGCTGGGATAGAGATCACAATGGAGGCCAATCCAACCAGCGTTGAAGCCCAGCGCTTCAAAGCATACCAGAACGTCGGCATTAATCGTGTCTCGCTTGGCGTACAAGCGCTTAATGATACAGACCTGCGAGCGCTCGGCCGTTTGCATACCGTACGCCAGGCTTTGGTCGCGCTTGAAATTGCAGCGCGCACGTTTGAGAGGTTCTCGTTTGATCTGATCTATGCGCGCCCTGCCCAGAGCCTCGCAGATTGGCAGGACGAGCTTGCCCGCGCACTGGCCCTCGGCAACAGACATTTGTCCTTATATCAACTTACGATCGAGGATGGAACGCCCTACGCCGCACTCCATCGGGCCGGGCGAATACAAATTCCAGAGCCGGAACTTGCTGACGATCTCTATGCCCTCACCCAGGAGATGACAGCGGCTGCCGGCATGCCGGCCTATGAAATTTCCAATCATGCAGCGCTTGGCCAGGAGAGCCGGCACAACTTGCTTTATTGGCGCTACGGTGAATACGCAGGCATTGGCCCTGGTGCGCACGGGCGTATCATCTGCAACGGCTGCCGTACGGCCACATCAAACGAGTGCCTGCCGGAAACATGGCTTGCAAGGCTAAATCATGAAGATCATGCATTTACCGAAATGCAGCCCCTCAATCGCCAGGAACAGGCCGATGAACTTCTTCTCATGGGCCTCAGAATTACCGAAGGCGTTAACCTGGATCGTCTTGCCCTGGTCGGAGGCGTCAAACCTTCTCAGGCCAGGATTGATGAACTCATTGCCGAAGGACTTCTGGCAACCGGGCGTGATGGCAATACGGTTAAAGCAACGGCCAGAGGGCGATTTCTTTTAAACAGCCTGGTCCTGGAGCTTGCAGCGTCGTTCGAGCCAGCATAACCGAATTCCCGATATTTTTTGCGGCAAAATAGCCTGGATCTCTTTTAACAGCACCATTAAGATTGCGCTGCACTTATTCACGAGCTTACAAAGGCCGCAGATCAAAATTAACTCAACACCATTGTTCAACAGATGCGTAGCCAAACGTTATGATCAGAGCACTTTATGATTGGGTGATGCGCCTTGCCGCCCACAGACATGCATCGGTGGCCCTTTTTGCCGTGGCTTTTGCGGAAAGCTCATTTTTCCCCATTCCACCGCACGCCATGCTCATCCCAATGGTGTTGGCTGACCGTTCCGCCGCATGGAGATTGGCGCTTATTACAACGATTGCATCGGTGTTGGGCGGCATAGCCGGTTATCTTATCGGATATGGCTTGTACGATGTTATCGGCAAGCCGGTGCTTGAAATCTATGGCGCGATGGAAAAGTTCAATTCGTTTCGTGACAGATATAACGAGTTGGGCGCCTGGATTGTGTTTTTTGCCGGCGTTACACCTTTTCCTTACAAGGTTATTACCATTGCAAGTGGTGTTACGGGACTAAACTTCATAGTATTTATCCTCGCCAGTATTGCCTCGCGCGGCTTAGTGTTCTTTGCTATTTGCGGCCTGCTGTATTTCTTCGGTCAACCGATCAGAACATTTATCGAGAGGCGCCTTGGATTAATGTTTACGATCTTCCTTATCTTGCTGTTTGGCGGCTTTGTCGCCATTAAATACTTCATAAATTAATAAAAACGATATGGAGGTACGCGAGCCATGGCCTTATCGACATCGGCTATCGCGAGACAAGCTGCTTACAAATGGGGAGCAGCTTCGCTTTTTGCATCTTTAGGTACCATCCTACTCGCACTTGGTTTTGAACATATTGGCGGGCATGAGCCTTGTCAGTTATGCTTACAGCAGCGCTATGCCTATTACCTCGCCATCCCTGCATTATTCCTGGCCCTGGTATTCATTGGCATGGAGAAATACAACACTGCGATCACTCTATTTTCTATAACTGCTCTGGCGTTTTTGGCAAATGCCGGGCTAGGCACTTATCACGCCGGGATTGAGTGGGAGTTTTGGGACGGACCGGCAACATGCGCCGCCGGCACACTGCAGCCATTATCAACCAACGGTATGGGAGTGTTGCAATCCCTCGGCACACCAGACGGGGCAAGCTGCGGTCTTGCAACCTGGCGTTTTCTGGGTTTGTCATTTGCCGGCTGGAACGTAGTTATCAGCATAGCTTTGACGATGGGTAGCCTGAAAGCAGCATTTGCCAGCGCGGGTTTGCGCCCCATACAAAGCAGGCCATGATATCTCGCGCGGCAAATCTCAACAGGCCACCAGCCATAATGCGGAGGCCATAATAGCCAGAGCGCCTGTTAACTTCCCCACAAAACTGTTAAAAAATAATTAAAATCGTTAATTCTCTTAGATAAGGGCATTCTTTTGGTTGCGCCATCAACCGGCATCAGTAATTCAATTTAAGGTCCTGATGTAAAAGAATTTTATATTATGATGTCATTCTTTCTTCATGTATGCCGGTTTAAAATGGGCAGATTATTCTATAAAACTCCTTGCTCAAGCCCCAGCTGCGCCCATATGTAGCCACAAAACAACGGTTTATTATCCACATCTGCAGAGCACAATATTTGTTCACAAGAGTTTCAATGTATCCAGAATAAATTCCATGTAAGCGTGAGATGCATCGCTAGCTTTAAATATGCGTATATTAATGTAGCAGCTTGCGTTCATATGTTCAGTGAGAATTCAATCAGCACTAAGTTTAGTCAGTATAAGTTTTCAGCATAAGTTCAGAGTAAAAATATTGCTTTCGAAATTGTTGTGTCGTTTTGCTTAAAAGATCATTGCGTAAAGTGAAGTCCTGGGTATGTACAGCAGTTTAAATCAGGATGTTCAGTTTTAGGGAATTGGTAGGTTATTAAGTGTTGGTAAGAGTTAGATCACGCTCAATATCTACCTGAAAAATTGTATTGCGTATTAAGCTGTGGCGTTGTGCGTATGAAGTACAAGGTTTTGCGTATTCAAAGTATGCAAATGTCAGCGTTTTTGTTTTGCGTCAAACGGTTAGCTCATTTGCCTTGCGTTTTTTCCGGGCTTGATCGCCTCGCGTAAAAGTTTTTGATCCGTTAGGGCGGTTTTCTTAAACTTTATGAGGCTGTCTTTATCGAGTAAGAGTTATCTGGTTCAGCGTTTTGTGACTTTCTCGATATGCTAACTGTGAAAATAGTCCTGCCTGCGTGTTTGGTATCTGTTACGCAAGTCAGCCCCAAACTTGTGTATACGAAACATGTAAATCAGTTGCGTTTATAGTACTGCGTTGGCGTATGTGGCGTGAGAGTTGCGTTGAGTTTTCAGTCGAGGACGATCATTTCAATCGAGCATTTTTACAACCATTAGGGCGGTTTGCTTAAATACTCAAGAGTGATCGTTTTTAAGTTCATAACTTTTCTGCTTTTCGCTGGGTGTTTCCAATCTGGCGAAAAGCAGATACGTCGAACCAGTCCGTACAAGCATCATTGTAGCTCTGATTCGGTTTTGTGCAAGCTCTCAATGAGCAATCCAATGCGTGAGCAGCATAACCAAACGAGGCATAAGACATAAAGTGATAGCGTTACACTCCGTTCCCCAGCCATATAACTGTCAGTTCAGCCATCGCAACTCTGGCGCATTGCCGATAGTCTCCAGTGCCTGGCAATCATTCGGGACCATCGCATCAGATATTCTCGCAAGGCTGGCAATCAAACCGGTGACAACCATAAAACCTGATGTGGGGGCCTTACCAGCATGGGGGCCGGTTGCCGCAAACGATAACGATTTGTTCGAAGGTTCATTTACTCAAGGACGATCGCGCGTGCGGCACAGGTGAACCAGGTGAAAAGGTTTTGTCGGCTATTGCCTAGTGATCGTTGGCTTTGCATATGAGACAGCTCGTTGTTTGCCAAAATCGCATATCTGCATATGCGGATACAGCGCCTGGTCAGCCCTTATACGCGGGCCAATTTGCCGCCAGATACCAGATACTTGCATTTAATATCTTGTGCGCCCAACACCAAGGATCTCGCGTTCATAAACGGCGCAGCGGTGCTTGCTGAGTTAAGTAAGGTTTTATTCGCGTTCTGTGTCCGGTTGATCGGCAGCAGAACCGCAACCAGAGAGAAATTCGATGTCCCCGAGCCAGATAAATCCCGCACAATGGCAACATGCTTTAACGATTGCTCGACAAACCTGCGCCAGGATATTTCGCGACGGCGGCGAGCCAAGCGATGCCATGGAAGCCTTTGGTCTTGCAGGCCAGGACTGCAACGCGAATTGGCGCCAGGCCGTTGAGACCATTGCCTGGGCGCTGTGCGCGACACCAGTACGGCGCGTTGCGTAAAAAATCCGGCCGCTGGCACCACTCTTCTATCCATCAGGACCACAAGAGGTAGTGTCGCAAAGTTCCGCATCCGTAGGATGCCAAAGCCCTGTTACGAATAAGGCCGTCAAGGGTGCCAAAGGCCTTCTTCCAATCGAAGCTGACAATTATTACGCGTTCTGATATCATAAGTACATGACACATTTAGAGATACTTTCACAGATCAATGGTCAGCTCGCCGATTTTTCCGACGAAGACCTGGAGATATTTTTGCTTCAGTTAGGTTGCAGGAAAAATGGAACGTCCTTTTTTGATGCTGCGCCACAACATGTGCGCGATAGCGTCCTTGAGGGAGCTGCCGAGATTGAGGCCGGTGTCGCGTGCATCCCTCATGATATTGTCATGGCGGACGCACAGTGGCGCATCGATGAAGCGGCTTCATGAAAATTGTCTGGTTGTCCAGGGCGCGACGACGGTATGACGATCAGATCGAGTATCTGATCAATCATCATGCGCCAATGGCTGCGCAAAGACTTCAAAACCGTGTCGCCGAATACATCACTAATACATTAGGCGGCTTATTTCACAGAACAGCATGACTTTTATGAAGCCTGGATACCAAAGACAAAGATAGTCCTGTGGTATCGCTTCGATGAACACACCCTCACAATCATCGACCTATGGCACACGAGCCGAAATCGATAGATGATCGAGGCGGCTAAAAACTCATGACTTGTAGCTCATTTCACTGAGCGTCCGGCATAAACCACAGAATTATTGGGCGTAATTTTCATGCACGCTATGAAATGATAGCGTGCACGGGGCGCATCCCAGTAGGCCGTCTCTTAATTTGCTTCTGCTAGGGACTGAACCGAAATGTTGCGGCTTGGATCATAGCTCCAATAAATCTTACCCTCTTCATCCTTAACTTGGGCCAGTTCAGGTGTGCGCATGTGAGGCGGGCGTTGACCTGTTGCAATCAGGCGGCTGATTTCACCGAACAGCAACGCATTTGTTGCAAACACATTGTGGTTGTAAGATTGCCTGATTATCGCCCAGAAGTTAGATGTCTCTCCAAGCTCAGTCGTCTCAATCGTGTCAACTCCATCATAGACCTGCGCAGGACCACCACAACGTGACTTACCACGGATTTTCTCGGATGCCCATAAGGCCCAATCATTAGCATTGGTGTAAAGTGTCAGGCCACGGGCAATGCCTTTCACATTGCGAACAAGTTGACGGCAGCGAGCTGCATCGACATCAGCATGCGCAAGAATAACTTCACCAAACGCTTTGCGAGCGGCGCTGTCGCCTCGTTCAGCTATGCGTTCTAACGCTCGCAAAAGAACAAGATTACCCATGGAATGAGCCACGAAATTAATTCTGGTGTCGGGCATGTCTTTGCGAAGCGTATCGGTTAGATCGATCAGATGATCAACTGCTAGGTCGGCGCTGTCTGTGTCTGAAAGATACCGGTACCATGCCCGTTTAGACGGCCATGCAAATACAAAAAGAGCTCCGTCATAGTCCAGGTCAAAAGCAATTTGTGCGGCGCGTTTCAGAGCATCATCAAATCCAACGTTATAGCCATGAACGAATACAATCGCTTTCCGTGGGAAACGAGATGCGTGAGATAGCCCGGCTTTGGCTGAATCCGTAAATAGAGTGCGAGACGAAAACCGTTGGGGCTCTTTGATTTCCAACTCTGATGCATCTGTCAAATCTGAACGCGCGCGTTCCAGCCGCCCCCAACCCTCGCCAATTCGCTTGGCACGGGCCAAAACGGCGTCTTTGCTAAAAACAACAACAGCGCGACCTAGGATGAGCTTATCGCTGTCTTTGTTGCTGAATTCTATGATGCCTGACTGATCTTGCTTTTTCATTTGGCGATTGGTAGCGAAGTAAACTGGAATATGGCGCGTTCCCGGTTCAGGAATTCGATCAATCCTCGGTTGTAAATTCCTAGCTTTGTCATCAAGGCCTTGGGCACGATACAACTCTGCCAGGTTATTGAGTGTCGTGCCAACAGAGGGGTGGTCCAGGCCTAACGCTTTTTCAATGATCGTGATGGTGCGTTTGTAGAGCGGCTCTGCCTCCGCGTAACGGCCTTGGCTTTCATACAGCGCG
>CAWUIN010000100.1:0-10105 GCA_963922535.1 uncultured Hyphomicrobiaceae bacterium
GTTCCGCGATTGCGGCATGGCTCAATCCGAGTGCTTTGGCTCGTGCTCTCAGGTTTTCAGCAAATTTTGTCATAAGACCGAATTGGTCTCATATTTACCTCTTGAGTCCATGTGCTTTATGGACGTTATGTTAAGTCCGAAACGGTCTCAAGCGGTTTGAAGGGGTATGAAATGAGAAAAACAACTTACTTTCAATATGTTGGTCATTATGGACACACATCATGGGCCAGGATGTAAGCAGCAGCGGAAAGGTAACCTAAGCGGATCGCAGGTCCGGTCCGGAGCGTACGGTGGAACGTAGTAAAAGTCTGTGAGATCGATAAACAAAGAGTTAGATATTGTATCCCGGCTTTGTAATCATTGTGCAAAGATCAATCTGCTTACTATAATGAATAAGGCAAAGGACTACATATGTAAAAGAGGCCCAAATTTAACATGCGAATGATAGACAACACATCAGTTCTTCTGGGTGATGACTTGAAGCAAACGTTGGGTAAAGGTTCCCGTCTAAAGATCGCAGCAGCCTGCTTTTCAATTTATGCCTTTGAGGCCCTTCGCCAAGAGTTAGAGCAAGTTGATAGTCTCCAATTCATTTTTACTGCCCCCACCTTTTTGCCAGAAGAGGTTGCAGACAAAATTCGCAAGGAACGCAAGGAATTTTTCATCCCCGACACAAGCCGCGAACAAAGCCTGTATGGTTCTGAATTCGAGGTTCGCTTGCGGAATCAGCTGAACCAGAGAGCTGTGGCAAGAGAATGCGCCGAATGGATCAGAAAGAAGGTTCGTTTCAAATCCAATCGCACAGCAGCTCCGATGCAGCCCTTCATCCATGTAACTGGCGATAAAGATGCTGTGTATATCGGAGCAAACGGTCTGACAGCGGTCGACCTCGGCTACCAGAAGGGTGATGCAATTTCGAGCTTTGTTCACTGCATCGAAGAGACAACACAAGCCGCTACATATCTAAATCTTTTCAATCAAATCTGGAATACACCAGACAAGGTTGAAGATGTAACAGACGCGATTATCGAGCGCATTGATTCCGTTTATCAGGAAAACTCGCCTGAGCGCATCTACTTTTTGATGCTCTACAACATCTTCAAGGACTTCCTGGAGGACGTGGGCCAGGATGTTTTGCCTAATGACCTGACAGGATATCAAGACTCCCTGGTCTGGCAGAAACTGTTCAACTACCAGCGGGACGCTGCAACTGGGATCATCAACAAGCTGGAGACTTATAACGGATGCATTCTGGCCGATAGCGTGGGGCTGGGAAAGACCTTCACGGCATTGGCTGTCATCAAATATTACGAGCTGCGTAATCGCAATGTGCTGGTTCTATGCCCTAAGAAACTGGCGGATAACTGGCGCAACTACAACGCTAATCTGAAGACTAACATGTTTGTCGGGGATCGCTTCAATTACGACGTCCTGTGCCATACAGACCTGTCCCGGACTTCAGGAGAGTCATTTGGCATTCCGCTTAGCCGCATAAATTGGGGTAATTACGATCTTGTCGTAATCGACGAATCTCACAATTTTCGAAATAACGATGTTTATAAGGACAAAGAAACTCGATACCAGAAACTTATGAACATGGTCATTCGCCAAGGCGTGAAAACTAAGGTTTTGATGCTGTCTGCAACACCGGTGAATAACCGCTTCAACGATCTGCGCAACCAGTTGGCCCTTGCCTATGAAGGAAATTCCGCAGAATTAGCCAGGAAGTTGAAAACAAGCAGCAGTATTGAAGAGATTTTTCGCAGGGCACAAACGGTTTTCAACGAATGGTCGGGCTTGCCGCCGGAAGAGCGCACGGCACCAGCCATTCTGGAAACACTGGATTTTGACTTCTTCGAACTGCTGGACAGCGTCACAATCGCCCGATCCCGCAAGCATATCGAGACGTTCTACGATACAAGCGATATTGGCAAGTTTCCAACGCGTCGCAAGCCCCAATCTTACCGCCAGCCCCTGACGAGGCGCGATGATGTCATGGGGCTGAACGAAATTGTCGCCCAGTTGCAGCAATTAAAGCTGGCTGTTTATGCGCCGCTTGGCTATCTGCTGCCAAGCCGTATCCGAAAATATGCGGAGCTTTATGACACGGAAGTCGGCGACGGAAAGGGAACCCTAAGACAAGCTGACAGGGAACGTAGCCTACAGGCATTGATGACAACCAATTTGCTCAAGCGCCTGGAAAGTTCGGTGGAAGCTTTTCGCCTGACTTTACGGTCTCTGCGCAACAACATGGGCCAAGCTCTTTCCACAATTGAAAAGTTTGAACGCTCAGGCATTAGCACGGCGATAACGTCTGACTTCACCGACAATCCAGACGATTTCGATCAGGATGATGATGATCTGGCTGGTCTGGGAGACTTTACCGTCGGTAACAAGGTGAAAATCGATTTATCCGATATGGATCTCACATCCTGGAAGCATGACCTGCAAGCAGATCAGCTGATCATTAAAGAGCTGATTGCTTCGATGGACATGGTCACGCCTGAAGATGACGCCAAGCTCCAGCACCTGAAGGACTTGATTGAGGGTAAGATGGACGCCCCGATCAATCCGGGAAACCGCAAGGTCATCGTATTTACGGCCTTTGCTGACACAGCACGTTATTTGTTTGATAACCTGTCACCCGTTCTCAAAAAGGAACAAGGCGCGGAAACTGGTCTGGTCACGGGATCGGGCGGGCCGCGCACAACCTTGAAAAGCGGCTATGACTTCCAGTCTGTCTTGACCATGTTCTCACCGCGCTCGAAGGAGCAGCACCTGATTATGCCGGATGAATCGGCAGAGCTGGATGTCTTGATCGCAACCGACTGTATCTCTGAAGGACAAAACCTTCAGGACTGCGATTTTCTGATCAACTACGATATTCACTGGAACCCGGTTCGCATTATTCAGCGCTTTGGCCGGATCGACCGCATCGGCTCACCCAATGACCAAATCCAGTTGGTCAATTACTGGCCGGACATTACCCTGGATGAGTATATCAACCTTAAGGAGCGTGTTGAAAACCGCATGGTTATCGCGGACGTGAGCGCCACCGGGGACGACAATGTGCTGACCGCCAAAAGCAGCGATATTGCCTATCGCCAGGATCAACTCAAGCGCCTTCAGGATGAGATCATCGAGCTGGAAGACGTCAAAACAGGTGTCTCCATCACCGACCTGGGTCTGAACGACTTCCGCATGGACCTGTTGAACTACATCAAGACGAATGGCGACCTTAAGAAATCTCCCAACGGCCTGCACGCAGTCGTCCCTGCCGACCCGGCACTGGATTTGCGCCCCGGCTTGATCTTTGCGCTTCGCAACATCCATGACAGCGTGAATGTCAATCACCACAACCGTTTGCATCCCTATTACCTGATTTACATCGACAATGACGGCGAAGTCATTGCCAATCAGACAGAGGTCAAGCGGCTGCTGGATCTGATCAGGGCAGCCTGCAAGGGGCAATCGGAGCCGATTAAAGCTGTATGCCAGCTGTTTAATGACCGAACCGATGACGGACGCGATATGGTTGCCTGTTCCGAATTGTTGACCACAGCTATTCACAGCATGGTCGATGTGCAGCAAGAAAAAGATATTGACAGCCTGTTCAGTGGCGGGCGCACCACGGCCTTAGTTCACACCATTGCCGGTCTGGAAGACTTTGAGCTGATCGCCTTTCTGGTCATCGAGCAGGAGAGCGCGCAGAAGGAGGGAGTATGACCTGCTTCGACTGGCCGGAAAGAACAGCCTATAACAAGAGGATTCCGAAAGCGAAAATCTATCAGGCATCCGGCGCAAACGCAGCACTGCAGGCGCGATTTATCGAACAGATTGATCGCATTAACTGGGCGAACATCCTGCGGCCTGAAACCATTAACCTTGACGCCACGGCTGCTGTGGCCGAAATCCATATGATCCAGCTTGTCTGTAAGCAACCTGACATTGACCACGATATCCTGAAAGCCCTGGACAAGACGATCAGATGGCCCGTGATCTTCGAACTTTACCATAACGGCAGGCGGCGCATGGTGGCAGCCCATAAGCGTCCATCAGAGGCGGATTCTGCCAAGTGGGTGACAAGCGGCTATTTTAGCACTGTCTGGGAAAAAGACGATGCCCCCCGCCGCCTCCTGCCGGTCGCGCTTGATTTATCCGGCCTCTATGAAGCCCTGCTGAACGCATGTCTGCCGGATTGGCAGCAGACAACGCCTGCAAAAACTGGCGGGCTGGCAGAGGCGGAACAGGCGGTTTACGTGGCCGGGCCTTCGCCTGTCCCCTTACACCTGAGCGGGAGCATGCAGCAACGCGTTGAGCGCCTTGAGGCCATTGCCGCGCAGGAGCGGGAAATTGAACGCATCCGCGTCCGCCTTCGCCGCACACAACAATTTAACAAGCGCATGGAGGTCAATGCCGAGTTGCGCGAAGCTCTCGAACGGCTGGAGACCCTGAAACAGGGCTCCCAATAAGTCACAACAAAGGACACGGCGATGGACAAACTCAAAATGCACAGTCTTGATCTCACAAGTCAGAATATCGAGCGTATCCGCGAACTGTTCCCCGGCTGTGTAACCGAGGCACGGGATGAGCATGGTAAGCTGCGTTTGGCTGTGGATTTTGACCAGCTACGGCAGGAATTGTCTGATTATATCGTCGAAGGCCCGCAGGAGCGCTATCACCTCAATTGGCCCGGCAAGCGCGAAGCCCTGCTGACCGCCAACGCCCCGATTGCCAAGACCTTGCGCCCCTGCCGCGAGGAGAGCGTGGATTTTGACACGACCCGCAACCTGTTCATCGAAGGCGATAATCTGGATGCTCTGAAGCTATTGCAGGAGACTTATCTGGGCAAGGTCAAGATGATCTATATCGATCCGCCTTACAATCGCAAGAAGGGCAATAACCTCGTCTACAGGGATGATTTTGTTAGTGATACATTTAGGTACATGGTTGCAACCAACCAAGTCGATACGGACGATAAGCGTTTGGTTTCAAACACCGAAGCTAATGGAAGGTTTCACTCTGATTGGTTAAGCATGATGTATCATCGACTTCGTGTCGTCAAAAACATCTTATCTACCAAAGGGGTCGTCGTGATTTCCATCGACGACGCCGAAACTGCGAACGTAATTCATCTGTGCAATGAGATCTTCGGCGAGGGAAACTTTGTTGGAACGATTATTTGGAAGAATGCTACGGATAACAATCCGACTAATATAGCTATTGAACATGAGACGATACATGTATTCGCTAAAGATAAGACGGCTCTTGAGGGTGTTTGGAAAAGCTCTGTCTCGGACATTAAAGATGTTCTGAAGCGAATTGGCGATACGCTCATTGCTAAATTTGATGACCAGGAAGCCCTTCAAACGGCATACACTTTGTGGTTTAGGGAAAACAAAGTTCAGCTGGGCCCCTTGGATAGATACAAATACATTGACAAAGACGGGGTCTACACGGGTAGCCAGAGCGTGCATAATCCGGGCAAGGAAGGCTACCGATATGACGTGATCCATCCAGAGAACGGCAGGCCCTGTAAAGAACCTCTGATGGGCTACCGCTTCCCAAAGGAGACAATGGATCGTTTGTTGTCTGAGGAAAGAATCCTTTTTGGTGAGGACGAAAACAAGATCATCGAGCTAAAGGTCTATGCTCAAGAATTCGAGGACAAGCTGTCCAGCGTCTTCGAATTAGATGGGCGGACTGGTCCATATGATCTGAAATCTCTATTCCCTGAAGGAAAGAAGGTCTTTTCAAATCCAAAGCCAGTAACTTTGGTGGAGCGCCTAGTCTCTTTTTCGACGGGTGATGGCGATATTTGCGTTGATCTGTTTGCAGGGTCATCAACACTTGCACACGCTGTGATACAACTTGCCGGTCGCGAAGGAAAAACGCGAAAATTTATTAGCGTTCAGTACCCTGAAGAGATTGAGCAAGATAACAAAGATGCGAAGGAAGTATTGCAGTTTTGCCAGCAGGTTGGGCTGCCACCGTTAATCTCTGCAATCTCCAAAGAGCGCATCCGTCGTGCAGGCAAGAAAATCCTCGAAGGTGAATGCCACCCCGACTGGAACAAGGACATCGGCTTCCGCGTTCTGAAGGTGGATAGTTCGAACATGGCGGATGTGTATTATGCGCCGGATCAGACCGCGCAGGCGGATTTGCTAGGGCGTGTCAGCAATATTAAGCCGGATCGGGATAATCCGGAAGACTTGCTGTTTCAGGTGATGCTGGACTGGGCGGTCGATTTGACCCTGCCTATCCGCCGCGAAACCTTGCATGGCAAGACCGTCTTCTTCGTCAATCACAAGCCCTATGACCTGATCGCCTGCTTCGATGACGGCGTGACCGAAGAGCTGATCAAGGAACTGGCCGGGCACCAGCCGCTGCGGATGGTATTTAAGGACACAGGCTTTGCCTCTGACGCGGTTAAAATCAACGCCATCCAGATTTTCCGCCAGTTGTCAGCACAGACTGACGTAAAGTCAATCTGAGGGAGGCGCCCATGAAGCTCAAATTCAAAGTCCAGCCTTACCAGACTACCGCCGTGGACTCCGTGGTCAATTGCTTTGCCGGTCAACCCAGCAAGGATAACCTATCTTATCAAATTGATCCGGGCGTCATCAAAAAAGAAGAACATTATCGTGCTCCGTCTGATTACGAAGGCTTCCGCAATGCCGAGTTAGAATTAACCGGGCATCAGGTGCTGGCCAACATCCAAAAGGTGCAACGCCTCCAGAATCTACCTGTCTCGGCATCGCTTGAAGAGTATTTTTTTACTGATAAAAGTAATAAAGACGGTACGCCCAGGCAAAAACCGGCCAGCTACAAGCCTGGCGCGTCCATAAATCTTGACATCGAGATGGAGACCGGGACAGGTAAGACCTACTGCTATATCAAATCCATCTTCGAGATGAACAAGCGTTATGGCTGGTCAAAATTTATTATCATGGTGCCGAGCGTTGCGATCCGCGAAGGGGTGCATAAGTCTTTCGCCATCACTGCAGACCATTTCGCCCAGCACTATGGTGGCAAAAAGGCCCGTTTCTTCATCTACAATTCCAAGCGCCTGCATGAGATAGAGAGCTTTTCATCCGACGCAGGCATCAATGTGATGATCATCAACATTCAGGCCTTCAATGCGTCGGGCAAGGACAACCGCCGCATCTACGATGAGCTGGATGACTTCCAAAGCCGCCGCCCCATTGAAGTTATTTCTAAAAACCGTCCCATCCTGATCCTGGACGAGCCGCAAAAGATGGAAGGAAAGGCAACGCTCGACGCATTGCCGAAATTCAAACCGCTGATGATTCTGCGTTACTCGGCAACACACCGCACAAGCCACTGCAAAATTCACCGCCTGGATGCGCTGGACGCCTATAATGAGAAACTGGTCAAGAAGATCGCCGTGCGCGGTATCCAAACCAAGGGGCTGGCGGGCACCAACGCCTATTTGTATCTGGAAGGCATCGACATCTCGAAAAAAGCCCCGGTTGCGCGCATTGAAATAGAGGTACGCCAGAAGAATGGCGAGCTGCGCCGCAAGCTGCTACGTCTTGATCACCGCGATAACCTCTATGACCGGTCCGGTGGGTTGGATCAGTATAAGGACTTCGTCATCAGCCAGATCGATGCGCGAAGCGATACCGTCGAATTCAGCAATGGCCATGTGCTCGAAGCCGGTCAGGCATCAGGCGATGTGAATGAGCGGGATATTCGCCGCATCCAGATCAGGGAAACGATCCGCGCCCATATCGAAAAGGAAAAGCGCCTGTTCCAGATGGGGATCAAGGTGCTGTCGCTGTTCTTTATCGATGAAGTCGCCAAATATCGCGATTATAGCCGGGAAGACACCAAGGGAGACTATGCCCGTGTCTTCGAGGAAGAATATGATGCCTTGCGTGATGAATATTTGTCTGAACTTCCCCTGGATAACGATGCCTATCGCGAATATCTGGCCGCCATTCCAAGCGATCAAACGCATAACGGATATTTTTCAGTCGATAAAAAAACGAAAAACTTAGTTGATCCCAAAATTATCTCTAACGGCGAACTTGCTGGCACAAGCGATGATGTGGATGCCTACGACTTGATCCTGAAAGACAAGGAAACCTTGCTGGCCTATCCGCTTATAACGGACGATCCAGCAATCCGTGCCCGTAAGAATGTCCGTTTCATCTTTTCCCACTCTGCCCTGCGGGAAGGCTGGGACAATCCTAATGTTTTCGTCATGTGCATGTTGAAACACAGCGACAATACAATTTCCCGTCGTCAAGAGGTGGGCCGGGGGCTTCGTATCTCGGTCGATCAACATGGTGACCGGACAGATAATCCAGTCATGGTGCATGACATCAATGTGCTGACGGTGGTCGCAAGCGAGAGCTATAAAAACTTTGTCAAAGGCCTGCAAAGCGAGATCGTCGAGACCCTGTCCGCGCGGCCCCGGCAGGCGACCGAAGAATTCTTTACTGGCAAGATCATCCAGACACGTGATGGTGAAGGGGAAGTCACCCCCGCTATAGCCAAGCAGATTTACCGCTATCTGCTGAAGAACGATTACACGGATGATGCTGACAACATTACTGAAGCTTATCATGAAGCTAAGCGGACCGGAGAACTGGCGGCTCTGCCTGAAGATTTGCAGCCTTTGGCTGATGAAGTCTTCAAGCTCATAGATAGCGTCTTTAGTCCGGGAAGTCTCAGCGATACTGTGAAGGATGATCGCAAGACAAAGCGCTTGTCGCCAAATGACAATCTGCACAAGAAAGAGTTTCTGGAACTGTGGCAGCGGATCAATCACAAGGCAGTCTATCGCGTTGATTTTGACACCAACGAACTTGTTCGCAAGTGCATTGCGGAGCTGAACAGCCATCTTCGCGTGACGCCATTGCAATACATTGTGCAAAGTGGCGCGCAAGGAGAGTTGTTGACGGATGAGGAGCTAAAATCAGGGGCAGGCTTCAAGATTGATGAAACACGCACCGAAAAAGGCAAGTCTATCCATTCACGGGTCAAATATGACTTGCTTGGCAATTTAAGCGAACGTGTGCAGCTCACCAGAAAAACCGTGGCAGAGATTATGTCCGGGATCGAGGCATCATTCTTCGCTCAATTTTCTGACAATCCAGAGCATTTCTTGTCCGAAGCTGCAAGACTTATACAAGAGCAGAAGGGCTCAATGGTAATTGAGCGGCTGACTTATGACGAGCTGGAAGGTCAGCACGATATCAAAGAAATTTTTACGAAGAATCAGATCAGTCAAGACTTTGCGCGGGCAACTGAGAAATTGCAAAAGCACGTCTATGATTACTGCATCACAGATTCTGATACGGAAAAGAAATTTGTTGAGGAACTGGATGTCAGTGCCGACGTCGCCATCTATGCAAAGTTGCCACGGGGCTTCCTGATTCCAACCCCTGTTGGTGATTATAACCCGGACTGGGCAATATCTTTTACTGAGGGCAGCGTCCGCCACATCTATTTTGTGGCCGAAACCAAGGGCAGCATGTCGAGCTTGCAGCTACGTAAACTGGAACAAAGCAAGATCAAATGCGCCCGCAAATTTTTTCATCAGATTAGTCAGTCTGTTGAAGAAAACCGTGTCAAATACGACGTCGTGGACAGCTATTCCAAGCTTATGGACGTGGTTAGATAAGTTGGATTTTGGCTCAGATTGTGATGCTGATTTATGAGCCGTCCTAAGTGCCCGTGTTTATTGGCTTTTTGTGTGTGGTTCAAATATCATGACTTGTGATACACGCATTAGCCATAAGCCAGCAATGGAGAACGTTGGATTTGCGTCTCTTCTGAGCATTCGCCACCGGCATCGAAGTGTTTAGCTTGGCTCTAAAATTATGCCTTTAAATACAGTAGCTTGCAAAAAATTAACTAAAATTGCAAAGGCAATAGGTTCAGAGAATATCGGCCCTGAGAGAACGATTTCAGGCCATCTGGCACTATCGGAGGTGAATAGCTATACCGCTATAACCCTTGAAAACAAGGCGAAATTCCAAGCCCAGCCGCAAACGGAGAACCAGTTCGCTCAGGCCAGTGGCGGAGAGAGAGGGATTCGAACCCTCGAGACGGTTTCCCGCCTACACGCGTT